>NZ_JBSFRB010000034.1:0-99370 GCF_053589015.1 Streptomyces sp. NPDC003393
GGCAGCGCGGCGGCCACGGTGTGGTCGATGTCCGCCGGCAGCGGGGCGAGGTTGCGGGCCTCCACCGCGGTGTACTCGGCGAGGGTGCCGTTGCGCGCCCAGTCGGCCAGGCCGAACACCCGCTGTCCGACGCTCAGGCCGGTGGTGCCGTACCCGAGCTCCACGACGACACCGGACAGCTCGTGCCCGGGCACGCTCGGCGTCCTGTCGCGGCCGGCGCGATCGGTCCAGGTGGCGGGCCAGTCCAGCTCACCGGGGGTGAAGCCGGCGGCGTGCACCCGCACAATGACGTCGTTCTCGGCCGCATGGGGGTGGGGGAGGTCCACCAGGGACATCCCGGCGAGACCGGCGTTGCGGTCCCGCACCGTTATGGCTTGCATACAGGTCCTCACTGAGGGGAGGCACGATCGGGGCGCACGGCCCGCTCGTGCGAAGGGCTCAGGGCGGCTGCAGGTGGATGTATGAAGTGCTGTGCGATCGATCTCACCTGGTCTCGCGTCTTTGCGCGTCGTCGCCTTGCGTTCTCATCAGGGAGACGAGGCAGCCCCTCTGGGTGTGACAGTCAGACGCGCATGAGTTTGTCGGGATTGAGGACCCTGCGGTAGGCGGTGATCAGACCCTTGGTGATCTGGACCGTGTCGACCGAGTAGACCCGGCCTTCCCGGTGGAACACGAGGGCGAGCTCGCCGCCGACCTCGGCGAAGTCGATGCGGTCCGGGCGATACTGGCGCCCTGTACGCACCATGACCGCGGCGACGCGCTCGCCGCCGTGGATGAGTTTGCGTGCCGCGGGGATCTTGCCGCCGCCGTCGGTGACGTAGAGGGCGTCCGGGTGCAGGAGCCTGACCAGACCGGCCAGGTCCCCGGACTCGTAGGCGGCGCGGAAGACCGTCAGGACGCGTTCGCGCTCCGCCTTCGACGCCTGCGGTGCGGACTGCTTCGCTTTGGCCACCCGCCGTCGCGCCCGCGAGGCGAGCTGCCGGGCCCCCGGCACGGAGACATCCAGTACGTCGGCGATCCTGCCGAACTCCAGACCGAAGACATCGTGCAGGACGAAGGCCACCCGCTCCGGCGGGCTCAGCTCTTCCATGATCAGGAGCATCGCCGAGCTGACGGACTCGTCGACGAGTACCGGCTGCGACGCGTCCGGCCCTGTCAGCAGCGGCTCCGGCAGCCACGGCCCGACATAGGTCTCCCGGCGGAAGCGCGCACTCTTGAGGATGTCGTACGACCGTCGTGCGGCCACCGTCACCAGCCAGGCCCGCAGATCACCGACGTCCCGCAGGTCGGCTCCGGCCGCCCGCAGCCACACGTCCTGGGTGACATCCTCGGCATCGACCACCGTTCCCAGCAGCCGGTAGGCCACGCCGAAGACCGCGGGCCGGTGCCTCTCCCATTCGGCTCCGAGCGGATCCTGCTGCCCAGACCCTCCGGGCCCGTGCCCGTCACCCATACGGATCGCGACCTCCTCCAGCTTGCGGATGCAGCCTAGCCGTTGCGGCCCCGAGGATCTGCGGACAGCCCCGCAGCAGCGAGCCGGCCCGCTTGGGCGCGGCGGTGGTACGTCCTGATCCAGCTGCTCCCGGATGCGCCGGCCGTCATGGCGCCTTGATCAGCTCCGCCAGGGAGCGCGCTTGATGCGCTCGACCGTGGTCGTACGCCGGAAGCCGGGAATGAAAGTGCTCCAGCACATCCGAGGTCAAAGTACCATTCGTGGTCTCCGGACGGTGCCTGAGACCGTCGACGAAGGCCTGCAGGAACTCGTTCTTGAAGTCGTCCCGCGGATGGACGGCGGTGGTCTCGTCCACCTGACCCCGGTCCAGCTCCGCGATCGCCGTTCACACCACATCCGCGCCCGCTGCCGGGCCGGCCGTGTCGAACCCGACGCGATCCACGTCCGTGACGGCACCACCTAGGCATCTCACGCGGCTCTTCCACGACCGGGTGTCCACGACTCCGGCCCGGTATGTGGAGATGATCCGGTTCGACATGGCGAAGGCTCTGCTCGACCAAGGACATACCGCGACGCGGTCGGCATCCCTTGCCGGATTCCCGAACCACGAGAGCATGCGGAGGGTTTTCGTGCGGGAGGTGTCGCTCAGCCCGCCGCCTATCAGCGGCACTTCGGCACCACGCGCCGGGCCGGCGAGGGGCGGCAGGTCACGGAGCGCAGACCGTGATGAGGGTCTCCACCTCCTCGGTCAGGGCCCGGGCCAGCCGGTTCAGGTCGGGGACGGCCTTGGCGTCGGCGACGAGCCCGTAGTGGACCTGGCCCCGGTAGGTGGAGATGGCGACGGCCAGGGACTGGCCGCGGGCCAGCGGCGCGAAGGGGTAGACCTCGGTGAGCGGGTGGCCGCCGAGCCGCAGGCCGAAGCCGGGCAGGGGCACGCTGGTGACCAGGATGTCGAACCAGAGCCGGGCGGCCTGCCCGACGAGCGGACCGCCGAGCCGGTGGCCGAGGGCCGGTACATGGTCGGCGAGGAGCGCGACGGCTCCCGCGCCCCGGTTGGGGCCCGCGTCCTTGTTGCGGTCCATGGCGGTGCGCACGGCGGCGAGCCTGCGCAACGGGTCCGGGACGTCGACGGGCAGTTCCATCAGATAGCCGGAGAGCCGGTTGCCCTGCGGGTTGGCGGTGCGCGAACGGCGCCGGGAGACCGGGATCAGGGCGCGGGGTGCGACGCCGTCGCACCGCTCACCGCGCTCCTCGAGCCAGTTGCGCAGGGCGCCGGCGACGACCGCGATCAGTACGTCGTTGACGGTGCCGCCGACCTTCTTGCGCACCAGGTGGACGTCGTCGATGTCGACGACCACGCCGGCGGTGCGCCGGGTTCCGGTGGGCTCGGCGGTGAGGGCGGGCGTGGAGCGGGTGACGAGGGTGGAGCGGGCGACGGAGGCGCCGATGTCCAGGGCGCGGCCGACGTCGGAGAACGCGCCGCGCACCATCCCGGGCAGTCTCCGCACGGCGGGCAGCAGGCCGCGCGGGGGTTCGGCGGGCCGGGGCCGGCGCTCGGGGAGGTCCATCGGGTCGAGGACGGCCGCGGCGAGGGTCAGGGCGCGCAGTCCGTCCGCGAGGGCGTGGTGGAACTTGAACAGCACCGCGAAGGAGACACCGTCCTCGCCGGGCAGCACATGGGCCTCCCACGGCGGGCGGTTGCGCTCCAGGGGGCGCTGCATGAGGCGGCCGGAGGCCGCGTGGAAGTCGGTGACGGGGGCATGCAGCCGGACGTGGTTGAGCGGGTCGAAGCAGGGGTCGGGTTCGCGGGTGGCGCCGCCGAAGCCCAGAGGCTGCCGCAGTGGGTGGGCGAGGGACTGCCGCAGGCCCTGACCGAGGGACTGCCGCAGGCCGAGGGGACGCCACACGTCGCGGATGCGCATGCGCAGTCCGGGCACGGCGGCGGCACGGGCGGCCAGCAGATCGGCCGCGTGCGCCCCGGCGGTGGGCGAGTGGGCCGAGAAGACCCCGAGCGCACCGAGGTGCATCGGATGGTCGGCGGACTCGATGTTCCAGAACGCCAGGTCGAGTGGAGCGAGCAGGTCAGAAGTCAATGGCTTGCCTCGCGTCGACGGTGGGTGAGGGTGCAGTCAACCGCGTGCAACCGATTACGGTCAAGTACGATCAGGCTACGCTCAGTTAACACCAGATTAAGTCCCACGCCGCGGAGACGGGGCGGGACACCAGCGACACGGCGGAAAGTCACCTCGGACCGTTCACCCGGACGTCCCGCACGGTGCGCTCGGGACCCTTCGGCACCCGGACCTCGCGCGGTTCGGCGGCCCGGGCAGCGGCGGCGGGAACGGCGGACAGCGTGGACGCTGTCACCGCTCCCGCCACGCTCGGGCGGAGCGCCGCAAGCAGGCGCCAGGGCCCCTCTTTTGCGGGAAGACCTCCGGTGGAGACGTCGTCCCCCGCGTGATCGGGTCCGAGGGTCAGCCGGCCGGGCATCCCGCGGGTGCCGCCCGCGACGCGTCGCGGATGAGCGCCCGCTGGGCGGCCCCCACCCGCGCCGCGTCCGGCTTGAGCACCGCGCGGTCGTAGGTCAGCAGACCGTTGAGCTCGCCCTCGACGTCGCTGATCTGGGTGTAGACGGCGCCGTTGCTCCCGCGGCACACCAGTGCGCGCACCTCGTCGAGCTTCGCCAGGTAGTCGTCGGTGTATGTCGCCGGGTCGACGTCGACGTAGCTCTGCTGCACCGACCAGGCGTGCCCGGGCACCGCCAGGCCGAGTCCGCCGTACTCGCCGCTGACCAGGGCACGCTCACCGTCCGGGTGCGGCGGCAGGGCCGGTGACGGGTAGCCGTGCTCGTCGATGACGTCGCCGGCGCCACCGTCGCTGCCCAGGTTGACGCCGGACATGCCGTTGACCAGCCGGGTCGGGTCCCAGGACTTGGCCTGCCGGGCGATGCGGGCCTCGTCGTACTGGCCCCAGCCCTCGTTGAAGGTGACCCACATGACGACCGACGGGCTGCTGATGTGCTCGTCGATCATCTCCTTCATCTCCCGCTCGTACTCGGCCCGAGCCGCCGCGGACGGGTCGACGCCCGCGGTCATGGCGGGCATGTCCTGCCAGACCATCAGGCCGAGCCGGTCGGCCCAGTAGAACCAGCGGTCGGGTTCGACCTTGATGTGCTTGCGGACGGCGTTGAAGCCGAGCTGCTTGTGGATCCTCAGGTCGTAGGCCAGGGCCTCGTCGGTCGGCGCCGTGTACAGGCCGTCGGGCCAGAAGCCCTGGTCCAGGGTGGCCATCATGAAGATCGGCTTGCCGTTGAGGACCGTGCGCGGGACACCGTCGACGTTCTCGACGGCGATGGAGCGCATCCCGAAGTAGCTGCCGACCTCGTCGGCGCCGACCCGGACCTTCAGGTCGTACAGGAACGGGTCGTCGGGCGACCACAGGTGCGGGTCGTGGATCGTCAGGGTGAGCGGGCCGCCGGTGCGCCCGCGAACCGTGGCGACCGGGCGCCTGCCGTCGTACGCCGTCGCCGTCACGGGTACGCCGTCGCGGACACCGCGGGCCGCGACGGCCAGCGTGCCGTGCGCGACATCCGGGGTGAGCACGAGCGAGTCGACGTGGTCGGGGGCGACCGGCTCCATCCAGACGGTCTGCCAGATGCCCGAGGTGGGCGTGTACCAGATGCCGCTCGGGTCCAGGCGCTGCTTGCCCAGCGGCGGGTTCTCCCCGCCGGCCGCGTCGGTCGGGTCGTACACGCCGACGATCAGCTCCTGGGTGCGGCCGGGCTTGAGCGCGTCGGTGATGTCGGCGCTGAACCTGTCGTAGCCGCCCTGGTGTTCGGCCACCTTGGTGCCGTTGACGTAGACGTCGGCCTTCCAGTCCACCGCGCCGAAGTTGAGGCTGAGCCGCTTGCCGTGCCCGATGTGCCAGCCCGCCGGGACGGTGAAGGTGCGCCGGTACCACATCCGGTCCTCGTGCCGTTCGAGACCGGAGAGCTGGGACTCCACCGGGTAGGGGACGAGGATCCGTTCGGGCAGCGTCTTCCCCACGGGCGGCTGCTCGCCGGCCTCGGCGGCGGCGAACTGCCAGCGGCCGTTGAGGTTCTGCCAGTCGGGGCGGGTGAGCTGCGGGCGCGGATACTCGGGCAGAGCGTTGTCCGGGCCGACCTGGCCGGCCCACTTCGTGCGCAGCTCGTACGTGGAGCGGTTGGGGCCGCTGCTCCAGAAGGCGCTCACGGCGGTGCCGTCGTCCGACGTCAGGCCGCCCTGGCCGTCGTAGCGGACGTCCGCGGCGCCCCGGGCGGTGCCGGTCCTGTTGCCGACGACCGGTTCCTTCAGGGCCACCAGCAGCGCGCGCGGGTCGGCCGGGTCGGGCCGTACGGCGCCCAGCGGCCAGGTGGCGCCGCCGATCACGGCCCGCAGATGGCCGGTGAGCGCGGCGGGCGGGGCGGCGAGCCGCTGCGCGAAGTCGAGCTTCAGGGTGCGGCCGTCGCTGAGGACGGTGGTCGCGATCGCGCCGTCGTAGTCGTAGCCCTCGGGCAGCAGGAACGCCGACTGCGGGACGGGCTCCTTGGTGCCGCCGGGCTCGGTCCAGCGCACGTGGAGGTTGGAACCGCCGTAGTGCTCGAAGTACTCGACCTTGATGTCGTAGGCGGTGCCGGCGGTCAGCTCCACGGGGGCGGATGTCTGTTCCCTGTCCCAGTCGTCGACCCAGTGGTCGATGGTGAGCTTTCCGTCGATCCAGAGGCGGAAGCCGTTGTCGCCGGTGATCGAGAAGGTGTGGGCGCCGGTCCGCTGCGGGACGATGCGGCCGGTCCAACGGGCGCTGACGTCGTCGGACCTGCCGGTCGCGGCGGCCAGGCGGGGTTCGAGGTTGTCGAAGTCCAGGGCGGGGTCGAAGGTGGTGGCCTTGAGCTCGGCGAAGTCGAAGGCTCCGGGGGCCGACTGGGTGTAGTACTCGCCCTTGAGTCCGTGGATCTCCACGGGGTCGTCACCGGGGGCGGCGGTCGCGCCGGGCGCCGCGGCGAACGCGGCAAGGCTCAGGGCCGCTGCGAGCAGCAGCGCGAGTCGGTCTCTCAGACGTCTGGTGCGCACGATCCTCCTCGTGGCGAAGGAAGCTGGCGGCTCTTGTTCGCTATCACTGAGCGTGATGTGCGGGATTGTGCGAACTGGTGCGGAATAACGTTGTCACGCTCCTGCGCGTACGTCCAGGGACATGACAAGAACGTCCGGGCGTGTGGCCGGAACAGGCAGGCTTCGCAGGCTTCGGACGCGGCGCGCGCCACCGGAGATCCCAGTGGACCCCGGGCTCGTGGGGAGCAGCACCATGAGGGCGTCGCTTCCAGGTCGCGCCCTTCCGCACGACGCGTACTCCCCGTGCGGAAGGAGGTGAACGGGATGCCCGAGGTCTCGCGCCGGACCGCCACCCGGGGCGGCGGCGACCACGGCCCCGTGGCCGAGCGCTCCGAGGACCTCGACCCCGACGCGGTGGACTTCCTCACTTCCGCGTACGTGCGTGCGGTCCAGCCCGTGCGAGGAGGTGGACCGGGCCGGCGCGGTCACCCCTGAACCACGTCCCGCCGCTGTGCGGCTGACGGCCGACCGCGGGGAACGTCTCCCCCGACGCGGCTCCCGGCCGGAACACCTCCCTGCGGCGGCTACGGCACCCGCTGGCCCTTGCCCAGGGCGATGACCCCGCCCTTGGACACGGTGTAGAGCTCCGCGTCCCGCTCCGGGTT
This sequence comes from Streptomyces sp. NPDC003393, assembly GCF_053589015.1. NCBI lineage: Bacteria > Bacillati > Actinomycetota > Actinomycetes > Kitasatosporales > Streptomycetaceae > Streptomyces > Streptomyces sp. NPDC003393. The sequence goes on from NZ_JBSFRB010000034.1 coordinate 7,188, forward strand.
GACGCCGATCGTCGCGCCGGGCGGCACCTCGACGTTCTTGTCCAGGACCGCCCCGCGCACGACCGCACCCCGGCCGATGTGCACGTTGTCGTGCAGCACGGAGCCCTGGACCACCGCCCCCGGGTCGACCCGGACGCCCGGGGAGAGCACGGACCGGGTGACCTGCCCGCGGATCAGGCAGCCGGCGCTGATGATGGACTCCCCCGCGATGCCACCGGCGTTGAACCGGGCCGGCGAGAGCTGGTTGGAGTGCGTGTAGACGGGCCAGTCGCGGTTGTACAGGTTGAACGCGGGGCGCTCGGCGATCAGGTCCATATGGGCGTCGTAGTAGGCGTCGAGCGTGCCCACGTCCCGCCAGTAGCCCTGGTCCCGGCTGGTCTCACCGGGCACGTGGTTGGTGCTGAAGTCGTACAGCTGCGCCTCGCCGCGCTCGGTGAGCTGGGGCAGGATCGAACCGCCCATGTCGTGCACCGACCGCTCGTCCTCGGCGTCCCGTTGCAGGGCGTCGATCAGCGCCTTGGTGGTGAAGACGTAGTTGCCCATGGAGGCGAAGACCCGGTCGGGGTCGTCGGGCAGACCCGGCGGTTCGGCGGGCTTCTCCAGGAACCGGTGGACGGTGCGCCCGTCCGAACCGGGCGTGATCACCCCGAACGACGACGACTCGGTGCGCGGCACCCGGATCCCGGCGACCGTCACCCCGGCGCCGCCCTCGATGTGCTGCCGGAGCATCTGCCGCGGGTCCATGCGGTAGACGTGGTCGGCGCCGAAGACCGCCACGTAGTCGGGCTGTTCGTCGTAGATCAGGTTGAGCGACTGAAGGATCGCGTCGGCGCTGCCCAGGTACCAGCGAGGGCCGAGGCGCTGCTGCGCGGGGACCGGGGTGACGTAGTTGCCGAGCAGGCTCGACATGCGCCAGGTGGTGGTGATGTGCCGGTCCAGCGAGTGCGACTTGTACTGGGTCAGCACGCAGATGCGCAGGATGTCGCCGTTGACCAGGTTGGACAGGACGAAGTCGACCAGGCGATACGTTCCGCCGAAGGTGACCGCGGGTTTCGCGCGGTCCGCGGTCAGGGGCATCAGGCGCTTGCCCTCCCCGCCCGCAAGGACGATCCCGAGGACCGAAGGTCCACCACGCCGCATGGCCGCTCCCCTCACCCGGTTGAACCAGTACTGCCCCTGAGCAGGGAGGACTAAGCCTGCTTGAGGATCTCCTCGTACAGCCGCACCGTGCGCCGCGCGACCGCGTCCCAGCCGAACTCCGTCACCGCCCGCCGCCGCCCTGCCTCACCCATCCGGCGCGCCCCCTCCGGATCGCCGAGCATCGTGTCGAGGGCGCGGGCGAGGCCCGCCTCGAAGTCGTCGTCGACGTCGACGAGTACCCCGGTCCGTGCGTCCTCGACCACCTCGGGGATGCCGCCCACGCGGGACGCCACGACCGGCGTGCCGCAGGCCATCGCCTCCAGGTTGACGATGCCGAGCGGCTCGTAGACCGAGGGGCAGACGAAGACCGCGGCATGGGTGAGCAGCTGGATCACGTCCGGCCGCGGCAGCATCTGCGGGATCCAGTGCACGCCCGCGCGGACCCGGCTCAGCTCCTCGTACAGCTCGCGGAACTCCCGGTCGATCTCGGGCGTGTCAGGTGCCCCCGCGCACAGCACCACCTGCGCTGCCGGGTCGATGTCCCGCACGGCGCGCAGCAGATGGGGCACGCCCTTCTGGCGGGTGATGCGGCCGACGAACAGCACATAGGGGCGGTCCGGGTCGAGTCCGATCCGGGTGAGGGCCTCAGTGCCGTGGTCGGGGCGGTAGAGGGCGGTGTCGATGCCGTTGTGGACGATGTGGACGCGGGCCGGGTCGAGGGCCGGGTAGCAGCCGAGGATGTCCTCCCGCATGGCGCCGGAGACGGCGACCACGGCGTCCGCCGCCTCGATCGCGGTGCGCTCCGCCCAGCTGGACAGCGCGTAGCCGCCGCCGAGCTGCTCGGCCTTCCAGGGGCGCAGCGGCTCCAGGGAGTGCGCGGTCACCACGTGCGGCACGCCGTACAGCAGCTTGCCGAGGTGGCCGGCGAGGTTGGCGTACCAGGTGTGGGAGTGGACCAGGTCGCAGCCGTCCAGGCCGGCGGTCATGGCGAGGTCCACGGAGAAGGTGCGCAGGGCGTCGTTGGCTCCGTCCAGTGCCGGCCAGGGGCGGTGGCGTACGACGCCGTCCGCCTTGTCCGCCGAGGACGCCTCGCCCCAGCAGTGCACCTCCAGGTCGACCAGGCCTCTCAGCTCCCGCGCCAGGAACTCGACATGGACGCCCGCACCGCCGTACACGTCCGGCGGGTACTCCCGGGTCAGCAGTCCCACTCGCACCCGCAACCCCCTGTCTCGGCGGCCCCGTCGTCTCGTCGTGGCCGGTCGCGTGCGCCGGCCGTCGTCCGCAGACCGCTGCTCGTCGGTCGCTCGCTCGTCGTCGGCCGCTTGCCGGTCGCTCGTCGTCGATCGCTTGTCGGTCGCTGATCGCCGGGTGTGTCCCGCCGGTCGCCCTCATGGTCACCCAGATGCGGCGCGCGCGGAAGAGCGCGGGGCTCGTGTGAAACAACAGTCGCCGCAGACACCGCCGCCGGGGACCCGGTAGTACAGGCAGCAGCTGCGTCGGCGGAAGCCCGTGTCGCCGAGGGTGCCCGTCCCGGCGAGCAACGGGTGGGCGAGCAGCCGTGCGGCCAGATCCCGGGCGTGGTCGCTGGCCCGGGGGCGACCGTGGTCGTGCGCGAGCCGGGCCAGTTGGCGGGCGGCGCCGGCCAGCGCGGAGGCGGCGTTGCCCCGCGCCAGGCCCGGGGCGAGGCGGTGGCGTGCGCGCAGGGCCGCCGACAGGGGCCGCAGGTGACCGTGCAGGACGGCGTCCGCGAGGGTGTCCGCGTCGGCGGGCAGCCCGCGCACCGAGGTCAGCCACAGGTCGTCGGGGGCGCTGCCGGTGGGGTCCCAGCGGAGCAGACGCGGGTCGAGGTCGGGGATGCGCCCGTACAGCACGGCACAGCCGAGCGCCGCCGACCACAGCCGGGCCATGAGCGCCTGCTGGGCCACCGACGCGGCGACCCGCGGCTCGGGGGCGCGGAGGGAGGCGGCCACCGTGCGGACGCGCACCGCGAGGGGATGCTCGGCACTGCCGCCGGCCGCGTCGCCGTAGGCATGGGCCAGGGCGGGCAGCGCGGCGCACGGCGGCTCGCCCGTGCGCAGGACGAAGAAGCCGCCGAGGGAACGAAGGCCGGCGAGATCCGGGTCGAGGTTCACGAGAAGCAGTACTACCAAGGCCCTTACGGGGATCCACCAGGGGGCGTCCACCCTGTGTCGCCCACCCACGGGAGGACGGAGCGTGATCCGTACTCCATCGGCAGTATGACCCATTGCGTGCTCAGGGACGACGACGCGAGGAGATCAGCACGGCAGGCTTGTAGACCATGGAAGCCGACCCTTCGCCGCGCCGGGCCCGCCGCCCCCGCGTCCCGCAGAGGAGCAGCTCATGAGCGCCCTCGCGGTGTCCGTGCTGCTGTCCCTCGTGTCCGCCGTCGCCTACGCCGGCGGCGCGATCGTGCAGGAGCGGGTCGCGGTGTCCGCTCCCGGCGAGCAGTACGCGCCGCTGCGCCGGCCCGCCTGGTGGGCGGCGGTCGCGCTGAACGGCCTCGGCGCGCTGCTGCATGTGGTGGCGCTGGCCTGCGGCCCGCTCAGCCTGGTCCAGCCGCTGGGCGCCCTGACCATCGTGTTCGCGCTGCCCATGGCCGCCCTCTTCGTCGGCCGCCGGGCGGGGGCTGCGGCCTGGCGGGGCGCCGTCATGGCGACGGTGGGTCTGGCGGGTCTGCTGTCGCTGGTGGGCGCGTCCGACACGCAGTCGCTCGGCGCCGCGCAGCGTCTGGCCGTGGCCGTGGTCACCGGTGGTGCGGTGGTGGCGCTGACGGTCGCGGGCCGGGCCGCGCACCGGCACCCGGCGGTGCGCAGCGTGCTGCTCGCCACCGGCTCCGGCATCGCCTTCGGCATGTCCTCGGTGTTCACCAAGACGGTCGCGGTGGACTGGAGCGACGGTGTCTCGGCGGCGGATCTGCCGTCCCTGGCCGCGATAGGCGTCCTGGCCACGGCGGGCATGCTGCTGTCGCAGGCCTCGTACCGGGGCGGCGGACTGGCCGCGCCGCTGGCCACGCTGACGGTGGTGAACCCGGTGGTGGCGGCGGCGGTCGGCATCACGATGTTCGGGGAGACCTTCCGTCACGGCACCACCGGCACCGCGCTCGCCCTCGGCTGCGGCGTGGTGGCCACCGGCGGCCTGATCCTGCTGACCACCGAACGCCTCGTGCGCGCGGGCCGGTCGCTGCCGTCCGGTGAGACGGCTCCGGGAGGTCTGCCGTCGACGGGAGGCCCGACGCCGGAGGAGCGGGTCCTGGAGGAGGTACCGGCCACCGGGGCGGTGCGGAACGGGACACGGCCGCCCCAGGTTCCCGATGCCGGGCAGGCCGGCACGGAGCCGACGGACACCTTCGTGCCCGCCGCTCCGTCGCCCGAGGCCGCGGGCGTCGGGGCGGCGCGGGGCGCCGGGGCCGTGGGCGCCACGACGGCTGACGCCAGGGCGGCAGGTCCCGTGGCCACGGCGGAGTCCGGTCCCGGGCCGGGCGGCGAAGGGTCCCTGTCCTCCGGCGCGTTCCACGGCGGCCCGTACTGGGCCGGCCCGCTGTGCGGCGTCCCCCTCTACGGCGCGGCGTACGTGAGGTTCTACGGCGGGGCGTACGTGACGATGCCCCTCCTGGACCGGCGCCGCGCCGGCGCCGGCGCCCGCGTCAGATCGTGACGCCGCCGGCCCGGAGATAGGCGACCGGGTCGATGTCCGAACCGAAACCGGGCCCCGTCCGCACCTCGAAGTGCAGATGCGGGCCCGTCACGTTGCCCGTGGCCCCCGACCGCCCGATGCGCTGCCCGGCGGTGACCGTCTGACCGGCCCGTACGGAGATCGCCGACAGGTGCCCGTACTGCGTGTAGCGGCCGTCGGCGTGCCGGATCACCACCTGGTAGCCGTAGGCCCCGCCCCACCCGGCGTCCACCACCCGGCCCGCTCCGGCCGCGTGCACGGACGTCCCGGTGGGCACCGCGAAGTCGACGCCGGTGTGGTAGCCCTTCGACCAGTGGGGTCCCGCCGCGCGGTAGCCCGTGCCGAGCGGGCCGCGTACGGGGGCGACGACGGTGTGCGAGGCGGTGTGCGAGGCGGTGTGGGGGCGACCGGTCCTGCTCGTCTCGCTCCGGTCGTCCCTGGTGGGGGGCTTCGTCCCGGTCCGGCGCGGCGGACGCGTGGCAGTGGAGCTCTCTTCGGTGGCGGGTCGGCCCGTGCGGGCCGGCTGGGCCGTCCGGCCGGTGCGCAGGGAGAGCCGCTGGCCCGGCAGGATCAGATCCGGGTCGTCGCCGACCGTGGCGCGGTTGGCCGCGTACAACTGGTGCCAGCCGCCCCTGACGTGACGCTCCTCGGCGATCCCAAAGAGGGTGTCACCGCGGACCACCGTGTACATCTCGGCCCGTCCGGCGCGGGACTGAGGAGTGGCCTGCGGCCGCACGTCACGCACCGAACTCCCGCCGCGCCCCGCGCCGTCGGAGCCGTCGTGGCCCCTGGAGCCTCTGCCGCGGCCGGAGCCGTCGGTGTCCGCGGTGCTCGCGCCGTCCCGGCTGTGCGCGGACCGGGCCGCCGCGGCGTCCGGGTGGACGTCGGGGTCGCCGCCGCCGCGGGTCAGTCCGGCCCGCCCGGAGCACACCGGCCAGGCGCCGGGGCCCTGGCCGTCGAGCACCTTCTCCGCGATCGCGATCTGCTGGTCCCGGGTGGCCAGGTCGGCGCGCGGCGCGTACCGCGTGCCGCCGTACGCCTCCCAGGTGGATCCGGTGAACTGGAGGCCGCCGTAGTAGCCGTTGCCGGTGTTGACGCTCCAGTTGCCGCTCGACTCGCAGGCGGCGACCTTGTTCCAGGTGGAGGCGTCGGCCGCGTGTGCGGCACCGGCGCCGACGAGCGGGAGGGCCATGCCGGCGCCGCCCGCCGTGACGGTGAGCGACGCGCGGTTGATCCTGTTCGGCTGGTACCGGCGGTGCCGGCCGCGTGCGGCCATGTCGAAAGCCCCCTCGCCATGCGTCAGGAGGGGCAAAAGTAGATGCCGCGAACGAGCCATGACAAGACGGCTGTCAGCCGCATCGACGGCACAAGTGGCCGATACGGGGCTTCCGTTGGCCGGATCGGCTGGTTTCACCGACCGGTTCGGTCGTGTCCGCGCTGAGGCGACGTACCGGTGCGATACGTAAGGAAGGATGTCGTGGACGTGCCGCCCGGCGGGCCGGGCGCGGATGTGCGGTGACCGTGCGGGCACGCCAGGATGGTCGAAGGGGTTCCAGCCGATGATCCACCGGATTCCTTGAGGAGCAGGCGGTATGAGCACAACAGCCCAGATCGGCGTGACGGGGCTCGCGGTCATGGGCCGCAACCTCGCCCGAAACTTCGCGCGCAACGGCTACACGGTCGCGCTGCACAACCGGACGGTGGAGCGGACGCACGAGCTGGTGAAGGAGTTCGGCCACGAGGGCGACTTCGTCCCCGCCGAGACCGCCGAGGAGTTCGTGGCGGCGCTGGAGCGGCCGCGCCGTCTGGTGATCATGGTGAAGGCGGGCGAGCCGACCGACGCGGTGATCCGGGAGTTCGCTCCGCTGCTGGAGCCCGGTGACATGATCATCGACGGGGGCAACGCGCACTTCGCGGACACCCGGCGCCGCGAGCGTGAGCTGCGCGAGCAGGGCATCCACTTCGTCGGCACGGGCATCTCCGGCGGTGAGGAGGGCGCGCTGCACGGGCCGAGCATCATGCCGGGCGGCTCGACCGAGTCGTACGCCTCACTGGGCCCGATGCTGGAGAAGATCTCCGCGAAGGCGAAGGACGGCGCGCCGTGCGTCACCCACATCGGCCCGGACGGTGCCGGTCACTTCGTGAAGATGGTGCACAACGGCATCGAGTACGCCGACATGCAGCTGATCGGCGAGGCGTACCAGCTGCTGCGCGACGTGGCCGGGTACTCCCCCGACCGGATCGCGGAGATCTTCCGCACCTGGAACACGGGACGGCTGGACTCGTACCTGATCGAGATCACCGCCGAGGTGCTGTCCCACGTGGACGCGGCGACGGGCAAGCCGTTCGTGGACGTGGTGGTGGACCAGGCCGAGCAGAAGGGCACGGGCCGCTGGACGGTGCAGATCGCCCTCGACCTGGGCGTGCCGGTGTCGGGCATCGCCGAGGCCGTCTTCGCGCGCTCCCTGTCCGGGCACGCGGCGCTGCGGGAGGCCTCGCGCTCCCTGGCCGGCCCGACGTCCTCCCCGCTGCCCGAGTCGGAGGCGGCGGCGTTCGCCGACCGGGTGGAGCAGGCGCTGTACGCCTCGAAGATCGTCTCGTACACGCAGGGCTTCCACGAGATCGCGGCGGGCAGCGAGGAGTACGGCTGGGACATCGACCTCGGGGCCGTCGCCGCCATCTGGCGCGGCGGCTGCATCATCCGCGCGGCCTTCCTGGACCGCATCCGCGCCGCGTACGACGGCCGGCCCGATCTGCCCAGCCTGCTGTCCGACGAGACCTTCGCCCAGGAGATCGCGGCGGCCCAGGACGACTGGCGCGAGGTGCTGGTCGCGGCGACGCGGCAGGGCGTGCCGACGCCCGGCTTCTCGGCGGCACTCGCCTACTACGACGCCCTGCGCGCCGAGCGGCTGCCGGCCGCCCTCACCCAGGGCCAGCGTGACTTCTTCGGCGCGCACACCTACCGGCGCGCGGACCGGGACGGGTCCTTCCACACGCTGTGGGGCGGTGACCGCTCGGAGGTGAGCGCGTAGGAGCGGGCTGGCACGGAGTGGACGGTGGGCGGCCCGGTGGGCGCCCACCGTCGGCGTGCGAGGGAAAGGCCTCTGATTCCCGCCTCTCAGCTGAGGGGCGGCCCCGGCTCGGGATTCGGCACGGGTTCCGGACCCGGTGGAATCGGGGACGGGGAGGGCTCGGGCGGCGGCCCGGGCTGTGGCGGTGTGGGCACGGGACCCGGCGGGGTCGGCTCAGGGGGCGGGGTCGGCGCGGGGCCCGGCGGTGGTCCCGGTGCCGGGGGCGGTTCGGGGACGGGATGCGGCTCCGGTACCGGATGCGGCTCGGGGGCCGGTTGCGGCTCGGGGTGCTGGGGGTCCGGGCCCGGTGTGGGTGGCGGCGAGACAGGGTCGGGGTAGGGGTTCGTCATGGCGTCCGTCCTCCAGCCAGTCGTTCGACATCGGCTCTGGACTACTCCCCCGCCTACCCGACGCCCGCCCGGCCAGTCACCCGGGGGCACGAGCCCGACGACTCGGCTGGGCTCATGGGGCGCGGGCGTGGGTTCGGCCGCGAGTGGCGTGCGTCGGCTGCCCGAACTCGGCGGCCTTCGGGCGGTAGGGAGGCTCATCGGGTGACGGACGCTCGTCGGGTGACGGACGCCCGTCGGGTGACGACCGCCTCCGAAGGCTCGGCTGCGACCGAAGGCTGGGCCGGCCCCGAAGGCTCGGCTGCCTCCGCGATCCGGCCGCTCGGGCATCCCGTGGGCCCGGAGGCGATAGGCGATCTACCGGCCGGACCCCCCGGACGGCACCGGCTTCCAGCCCGGCCGCGGGGTCTCACTCGCCCTCGCCGCTGCCGCGAGTCCGGGGCGGGGGCTGGAGAGGGTCGGGACGCATGTGGTGGTGAGGCGCTGGGCCGGTGCCATGGAGGCCTGGGCGAGGACGATCACGTCGGCGTCGGCGGGGCCGATCGCGTCGGCCGCGCTCGCCACCTCGCGGACGTACCCCTCGGTGTCGCCCGCCTCGAAGCGCTCCCAGGCGCTGTCGACGAGAACGGGACGGACACTGACGGACCGCCCGGCGCGGCGCGCCTCGTCCTCGATGAGCGCGACGGTCGGTGCCAGGGTGCTCTCCACCGTGGCGACGACGACCACGCGGGACCCGGTGGCCACCGCCGCGGCGGCCATGGGCCGGTCCACCCGCAGCACCGGCACCTGAACTCCCGCGCCGAGCGTCTCCGCGACACCACCGATGGTCGAGCAGGTGCACAGCACCGCGCGGGCGCCCCCGGCGACGGCACGGTCCAGCGCCGCCCGCACCTCGTCCGCCATCGCGTCCGGGTCCTCCCGGCGGGCCCGGCACAGCAGTTGCTCGTCGACGAAGTGCCGCAGCCGCAGGTGCGGATGGTGCTCGTCGCGCAGCGCGTCGAAGACCGGGACGTGCACCGGCGAGGTGTGCAGCAGAGCGACCGACGTCGGGCCGCCCACGGCGTTCAGAACCGCTCCGGATGCGCCGCGAGCCAGGCCTGTGCGGCTTCCAGCAGCTCGGGATCGGCGGCCGGGGCCTCCTCCGGGTGGCGTTCGGCCCAGGTGACGACGTAGGGGCACAGCGGGGCCACGGTGGTGTCCTCACGCCGTGCCAGGGCGTACAGCTCTCGCGTCAGCGAGCCCGCGATGCCCTTGCCCTCGTGGGCCGGCTCCACGATCGCGTGCACGGGCACCAGCGCACGCCGGGGCTCGTCCAGGAGGAAGTACTCGATCCGGCCCACCACGTCACCGTCGGCGACCGCCTCGAGGCGGCCGGCCGCTCGGTCGTCGCGGATGTCGATGCCACTCATCGGCCGGTACCTCCTGGACGTGTCGTTCGGCGGCGGTCAGGCCGGTACGGCCTGGGGGCTGCGCTGCTGGTCCGTGCCCGGTACGGGGGCGGACGGGTCGGCCCCCAGCTCCACGATCCGGTTGTCGGCGTCCACGTGCACGACCCGCGGCTTCAGCGTCCGCGCCTCGGCGTCGGTCACCTGAGCGTAGCTGATGATGATCACGAGGTCTCCGGGGTGCACGAGGTGCGCCGCCGCCCCGTTGATGCCGACGACCCCCGATCCCCGCTCGCCCTCGATGACGTACGTCTCCAGCCGGGATCCGTTGGTGATGTCCACGATGTGCACGAGCTCGCCGGGCAGCAGATCGGCGGCGTCGAGCAGGTCCGCGTCGATGGTGACCGATCCCACGTAGTGCAGGTCGGCCTGGGTGACGGTGGCGCGGTGGATCTTGGACTTGAACATGGTGCGCAGCATGTCGAACTCCTGAAAGACGGCTCCCTGCCTGCTTTTTGCAGGTCAAGGGCGTTGTTCACTGTACACCGGCGCACGTTGGAGTCGAAGATTTCGAGGAACACCGATTTCACTCGGGCAAGAAGGCTCCTCGCCTGCGCTTACGCGCAAGACCAGGCTGTTGCACCATCGGCGACCAAGCACCGGCTCGAGCAACCTGTCTCGGAGTTGCGAGAACTCATGCCGACCAGATGCTGACTTACTGACGACGCGCCAGGTAAGCACTTCGTCGAGCACGGAGCCATCCTCCGCATCGACCTGGAAGTCGTTCAACGCACCCGGCAGCCCGTGCTTCATCCGGTCCCGAACCATTAGGCGGTCGAGCGGACCTGCGACTGAGCCAGCTCCAGCCGGAAGCCTTCCGGTGTCCGGATCGGTGACGAGGAACCGGCCGCTGAGCGGATCGGTCTGGACGTAAGTGGTCTGCCGTCAGCGCGCGCTGAGCCCCGCTGTGAGTGGGGCGACGATCTCCTGCATCGGAGCGGGGTTCTCCGGTGGCGACGTCAAGGTCACGGCTGAAGCGTTCGATCAGGCCGTGGGGCTGCACGGCGTATCCGCCGGCTCAGATGGAACTGCTGGGAGTGCCAGGTATGACTCACCGGGCGATCGAGCGGGACGAGGCAAATGCGGTCGGCTGAGCGAGGCAGACATGTCCGCAGGCAGAAGAGCCGGGACGGCGCGCGTCGCCTGCCCCGTCGCGGCCGCGCTCCCATCATCCGTGTCCGGTGCAGTCCCGCCGCCGCTTGCCCGTCGGCACTGTCCTGCTGCAAACCCGGCGACCACTCCGGGCCGACCCGCCAGCCGCTCCCTGGCAGACCGCGAGCCATACGACCGATGAGACACGCCCGCCTGACGACCCGCGGGCAGCCGCCAGGCCCGTCGCTACAAATCAACCCCGCAATATGTTGACAACGTCAACGCATATATACGATCCTCTTCAACCGGGACGGTATAGCCTCCCTTGCGGGATACACCCACCGCGCACGCAACGGGTGAAATGGGGAGGGGCAGTGCACCTGGAGACGGTCGGCAGACGTTTCCGCATCACGGGCGTGGTCGGACGCGGAAACATGGGCGAGGTGCACCGGGCCGAGGACCTCGAGGCCGCCCCGGACTCCCCGCACCGGCAGGTCGCCGTCAAGACCCTGCTGCGCAGCCGGACCGGAGGCGCGATCGACACCTCGGGGACCGGCAAGGAGACCGCCCGCTTCCGCCGCGAGGTGCGCATCATGCGCATGCTCTCCCAGGGGCACCCGAACCTCACCCTCCTGATCGACGGCGGTGTGGACGACGCCGAGGACGGCGGCGGCCTGCCGTATCTGGCGATGGAGCTGCTCGACGGCAGTCCGCTCGCGGACCTCATCGACGAGGAGCCCCAGCTCCCCGTCTCCTGGGTCGCCGCCATCGGCGCTCAGATCGCGTCCGGACTCACCGCCGCGCACACCGCCGGGGTCGTCCACCGCGACCTGAAGCCGGCCAACGTGATGCTGACCGGTGACGGCACCGTCAAGGTCCTCGACTTCGGGATGGGCTCGATCGTCGACGACCCCGACCAGACGCGCCTGACCAGCACGGGCGTCAGCCTCGGCACAGCCCGCTACATGGCGCCCGAGCAGTTCCGCGCCGAGCAGGTCTCCGCCTCGGCCGACCTCTACGCGCTCGGCTGCATCCTCTACGAACTGCTCATCGGCCGTCCGCCGTTCTCCGGCCGGACCCACTACGAGATCTCCGAGCAGCATCTGCGGGAGCTGCCGCCCAAGTTGACGCTGGTGCGTCCGGATCTGCCCGCCGGTCTGGTGCGGCTGGTGGAGCGTCTGCTGGAGAAGGACGCCGAACACCGCCCGGAGAACGCCGCGTCGGTCCGTGAGGCGCTGGTCCCGCTCGCGCTTGCTCAGGACGCCACGGCCGCCCTGCTCGCTCCGCACTGGCAGCAGATGGACCCGGTGGCGCGGCTGCGCGCCCTGCTCCCCGAGCGGGCCCCCGCCGTACCCGCGCCCGCGCCGCGCAGGCAGCCGCGCCTGCCGGAGGCGATGGACGTCTTCGGTATCCACGCCGACCTGATCACCGAGTACGAGAGCTTCACCAAGAGCGGCACGGTGATCCGGGACGCGCGCATCGAGGGCTTCGTCGCCGACGATCTGAGGGCGAAGTCGCAGTGGCCCGACCCATGGCTGTCGCTGAACCCGTTCTTCGCCGACGGCGGCCAGGTCACCGACCTGGTGCGGGACGGCGTCCTGCACCCGAAGTGCGCGGAGATCTTCCAGGCGGGCAAGAAGGAGACCTCGTCGCGTCCGGACGGACGGCCGCTGACCTTCCACCTGCACCAGCGCCAGGCGATCGAGGCCGCGCAGGCGGGCGACTCCTACGTACTGACGACCGGCACCGGCTCCGGCAAGTCGCTGTCGTACATCGTGCCGATCGTCGACCGCGTCCTGAAGGAGCGTGAGGCGGCGGGACCGAACGCCGAGCGCCGGGTGCGGGCGATCGTCGTCTACCCGATGAACGCACTGGCCAACTCGCAGCTCGGGGAGCTGGAGAAGTACCTGCGCCACGGTTTCGGGAAGGGCCGCGAGCCGGTCACCTTCGCCCGGTACACCGGGCAGGAGTCCACCGAGGAGCGCCGTGAGCTGCGCAAGAACCCTCCGGACATCCTGCTCACCAACTACGTGATGCTGGAGCTGATGCTGACCCGGCCGGACGACCGGTCCAGCCTGATCCGCATGGCCGAAGGGCTGCAGTTCCTCGTCTTCGACGAGCTGCACACCTACCGGGGCCGGCAGGGCGCCGACGTGGCGTTCCTGATCCGGCGGGTCCGCGAGGCCTGCCGGGCGTCGGAGTCCCTCCAGTGCATCGGCACCTCGGCGACGATGTCCACCGAAGGAACCTGGGACGACCAGCGGCGTGAGGTGGCGAAGGTCGCCAAGCGGCTGTTCGGCACGACGGTGCTGCCGGATCGGGTCATCGGCGAGACCCTGGTGCGGGCCACCGACGAGGCGCCGGAGTCCGTGCCCGCCGAGCGGCTGCGGGTGCCCTCGGCGCCCCGGTCGTACGAGGCACTGACGAAGGACCCGTTGGCGCGCTGGGTGGAGTCGCGGTTCGGGCTGAAGCAGGAGGAGGGCACGGGCCGGCTGCGTCGCCGTGCCCCGGCGACCGTCGAGGAGGCGGCGGCGGAGCTGTCCGCCGTGTCCGGTGTCGCCGAGGAGGCCGTGCGCGAGGCGATCCGCACGACGCTGGAGGCGGGCGCGCAGGCCAAGCACCCGGTGACGGAGCGGCCGCTGTTCGCGTTCCGGCTGCACCAGTTCCTGTCCAAGGGCGACACCGTCTACACGACGCTGGAGGACCCGCTCACCCGGCCGCTGACCCGCACCTATCAGCTGGAGCAGCCGGACAGCGGCGGCAAGCCGCTGTTCCCGCTGGCGTTCTGCCGTGAGTGCGGGCAGGAGTACCTGACGGTCTGGCGCACCGAGGACGGCGGCGCGTTCCGCTACGAGCCGCGCCGGGACACCTCCGCCTCCGGGGGGCGTGAGGGCGAGGGCTACCTGTATCTGGGCATGCCCGGGCAGGACTACGAGTGGCCGGCCGACCCGCAGAAGGCCGTGGACGACCGCCGGCTGCCGGAGTCGTGGCTGGAGCCGGACGCGAACGGCGGGATGACCGTCAAGAAGTCCTACCGCCCTCGTCTGCCGAAGCGCGTCGTCGTGGACGCCCACGGCAACGAGTCCGGTGAGGGCCTGGTGGCGGCGTTCGTGCCGGCGCCGTTCCTCTTCTGCGTGCACTGCCAGGTCAGTTACGAGCAGACGCGCGGGCGGGACTTCGCCAAGCTGGCCACCCTGGACCAGGAGGGGCGTTCGTCGGCGACCTCGCTGATCTCCGCGTCGATCGTGAAGTCCCTGCGGGCAGTGCCCGAGGACAGCCTCGGCAAGGAGGCGCGCAAGCTCCTCACCTTCGTCGACAACCGGCAGGACGCGTCCCTGCAGGCAGGGCACTTCAACGACTTCGCCCAGGTGACGCAGTTGCGCGGCGCGCTGTACCAGGCGGCGGTGCAGGCGGGTGAGGACGGGCTGCGCCACGACGACCTCGCCGAGGCCGTCACCGAGGTGATGGGCCTGACGCCCCGCGACTACGCGACGGGCTCCCACCTGCCTCCGTCCATGGAGCGCCGGGCGGCGAAGGTGTTCCGGGACGTCGTCGGGTACCGCCTCTACCGGGACCTGGAGCGCGGCTGGCGCATCACGATGCCGAACCTGGAGCAGACCGGTCTGCTGCGGATCGACTACGAGGACCTGGACTGGGTGGCCGCCCAGCCGGACCGCTGGCAGTCCGCGCACGCGGTGCTGCGTGACGCCGATCCGGCCCTGCGCGAGGAGATCGGCCGCACGCTGCTCGACTACATGCGGCGTGAACTCGCCATCGACGTGCAGTACTTCCGCGACGACTTCGACACCTTGCAGCGGGCGAGCGAGGAGCGCCTGACCGGACCGTGGGTGCTGAGCGACTCCGACCAGCCGACCGTCGGCACCGCCTACCCGTACGGCTCGCGGCCGGGTATGGAGCGGTCCGCGCTGTTCCTGTCGGCGCGCGGCAAGTTCGGCAAGTACCTGCGGCGGAACCTGCCCGCGCTGCGTGAGGCGTCCGCCTCCCTTGACGATGTGCAGGGCGTCATCGAGGACCTGCTGAAGGTACTGCGGGACGCCGAACTCGTACGCGAGGTGGAGGCGACCCCGGAGCGCTCGGGGCCGGCCTTCCGCCGCCGCGCGTCGGAGAAGCGCACCGGTTACCGGGTGGCGGCCGCCGCGCTGATCTGGCGGGCCGGTGACGGCGAGCGGGGCGCGGTCGACCCGCTGGCGCGCACCTACAGCAGCGGCGAGGGACCCCGCGTCAACCCCTTCTTCCGCGACCTGTACCGCACGGCGGCGGCCGAGCTGGCCGGCCTGTTCGCGCGGGAGCACACCGCGCAGGTCACGCCGGAGGACCGGCTGGAGCGCGAGCGGCAGTTCCGCGACGCCGAACTGCCCCTGCTGTACTGCTCGCCGACGATGGAGCTGGGCGTGGACATCTCCTCGCTCAACGCGGTGATGATGCGCAACGTGCCGCCGACCCCGGCGAACTACGCGCAGCGCTCGGGCCGCGCGGGCCGCTCCGGCCAGCCCGCCCTGGTGACCACGTACTGCGCGACGGGCAACAGCCACGACCAGTACTACTTCCGGCGCTCCCAGGACATGGTGTCGGGGCAGGTGGCCCCGCCGCGCCTGGACCTCGCCAACGAGGACCTGGTCCGCTCGCACCTCCAGGGCATCTGGCTGGCGGAGACCGGGATGAAGCTCGGCGCCGCGATCCCGGACGTCGTCGACGTCGCCTACGACCCGGACGGCGGCGACCGTCCCGACCCGCAGATGCCGCTGCCGCTGCTGGACGGCATCCGTGACCTGTCCCTGGACGAGGGCGCCCGCCGCCGTGCGGTCGCCGCGGCCCGCACGGTCCTCGCGCCGCTGATCGCGGACTTCGAGGCGACGACCTGGTGGTACGACGAGTGGATCGAGGACCGGATCGAGCGCGCCCCGGCGAAGTTCGACGCGGCGTTCGACCGGTGGCGGGACCTGTTCCGGGCTGCCGTCATCGACCAGTACGAGCAGAACAAGCGGGTCGTCGACCACACCCTCTCCCCCGGTGAGCAGGCGCGGGCGCGCACCCGTCGCCGGGAGGCGGAGACGCAGACGAACCTGCTGCTGAACCGCTCCACCGACAGCAAGTCGGTGATGAGCGACTTCAACCCGTACCGCTATCTGGCGTCCGAGGGGTTCCTGCCCGGCTACAGCTTCCCGAGGCTGCCGCTGGCCGCGTACATCCCGCGTTCCGGCAACCGCCGCAACGCCGACGGCGACTACCTGCAGCGGCCCCGGTTCCTCGCGATCCGCGAGTTCGGCCCCGGCGCGCTCATCTACCACGAGGGCGCCCGCTACCAGGTGACCCGGGTGCAGCTGCCCCCGGACGCCTCGGGCGACCTGGCGACGGCGGAGGCCCGCCGCTGCGACGGCTGCGGCTACCACCACGACGTCAGGGCCGGTTCCGACCTGTGCGCCATGTGCGGCGAGCCGCTGCGCGGCAAGCGCACGGGCCTGCTCCAGCTGCACACCGTGTACACGACCCCGCGCGAGCGGATCTCCTCCGACGAGGAGGAGCGGCGCAGGGCCGGTTTCCGCCTGGAGACGTCGTACGCGTTCCAGGACCACGGCGCCCGCAAGGGCCGTCTCACCTCGCACGTCGCCGACGGGGACGGCGCGCCCGTCCTCGACCTGGACTACGGCGACTCGGCGACCGTCCGCATCACCAACCTGGGCCGGGTCCGCGACAAGGAGGGCGAGCCGGACGGCTACTGGCTGGACCTGGGCGACGGCCGCTGGCTGAACGACCGGGCTGCCGCGGACGCCATCGAGGGCACCGGCATGCCGGTGGTCGACGAGGACGGCAACGAGAAGCGCCGCAAGAAGCGGGTCCTGCCGTACGTGGAGGACCGCCGGAACATCCTGGTGGTGACGCTGGACGAGCCGCAGCCGGAGCCGGTGGCGCTGTCGTTCCTGTACGCCCTGGAGCGGGGCATCGAGGCGGCGTTCGAGCTGGAGGACTCCGAGCTGACGGCGGAGCTGCTGCCCCCGGACGACGGGCCGCGCCGCCGCCTGCTGTTCACGGAGGCCGCGGAGGGCGGCGCGGGCGTGCTGCGCCGTATCCAGCACGAGAAGGACGCCCTGGCGAAGGCCGCCCGGACCGCGTTGAAGATCTGCCACTTCGACCCGGACACGGGCAAGGACCTGGGCGGCCCTGCAAAGGACGAGAAGTGCGTCCGAGCAAAGCGCGAGAAGTGCGCCCGCGGCTGCTACACCTGCCTGCTGACGTACGCCAACCAGGGGCACCACCGGCAGCTGAGCCGGCACACCGCCCGCCCGCTGCTGCTGCGCCTGGCCGGCGCCCGTACCGAGCGGGAGGACCGGGGGGAGTCGCGCAGCGAGGCGTTCCGCAGGCTCGTCCCGGCGGCGGCCGCCAGTGCGGGCACCACGACGACGGCTGGGGACGCTCCCGCCGCCGCCGGGGACTCCCCCGTGTCCGTGCCGACGCCGCTGGAGACGGACCTGGCGGCGCTCGTCGCGCAGGGCGATCTGGTGGGCTGGCTGAAGGCGAAGGGCTACCGGCTGCCGGACGAGGTCGACGTGTTCGTCGACGGGGCGGCGGCGCGGCCCGACCTGGTGTTCCGTCTGGAGGGCGTCCACCTCGCCGTGTTCGTCGACACCCCGGACCGCCCTGCCGACTCCTCCCGTGACGTGGAGGCCGGCTACCGCCTGGAGGAGGCGGGCTGGGACGTGCTGCGCTTCCCGGCGGACGCGGACTGGGACGCCGTCGTCGAGCACCACGCCGCCTACTTCCACCTGCGCTGACCGTCCCGCGCCCCCTTTCGACCTCCCGACGTATCGACCCGAGGAACTGAGACATCCCATGAGCCTCACGTACACAGCCGGCTCGCTGGTCGCGGCCCGTGGCCGGGAATGGGTGGTGCTGCCCGAGAGCGCCCCCGACATGCTGGTGCTGCGCCCGCTGGGCGGGAGCGAGGACGACATCGCGGCCGTCTTCCCCTCGTTCGAGGAGGTGCGCCCCGCCGAGTTCGCCGCGCCGAGCCCGGACGACCTGGGCGACCAGCGGGCCGCCGGTCTGCTGCGCACGGCGCTGCGCATCGGGTTCCGGTCGGGCGCGGGCCCGTTCCGCTCGCTGGCGTCGATCGCCGTCGAGCCCCGCGCCTACCAGCTGGTGCCGCTCCTGATGGCGCTGCGGCAGCGCACGGTACGGCTGCTGATCTCGGACGACGTCGGTATCGGCAAGACGGTCGAGGCGGGCCTGATCGCCAGGGAGCTGTTGGCGCAGGGCGAGGCGACGCGGCTGGCGGTGCTGTGCTCCCCCGCGCTGGCCGAGCAGTGGCAGGGCGAGCTGCGGGAGAAGTTCGGCATCGACGCGGAACTGGTGCTGGCGTCCACGGTGTCGCGCCTGGAGCGGAACCTGGAGCTGGGCCAGTCGCTGTTCGACCGGCACCCGTTCACGATCATCTCGACGGACTTCATCAAGTCGACCCGCCACCGTGAGGACTTCGTCAAGCACTGCCCCGACCTGGTGATCGTCGACGAGGCGCACACCTGCGTGGCCGCCGACGACCCCGCGCAGGGCGGCGCGTCCTCCGCGACGAACCAGCTCCGCTACGAGCTGCTGCGGAAGGTCTCCGCCGACGCCGACCGCCACCTGCTGCTGCTGACGGCGACCCCCCACTCCGGCAAGGAGTCCGCGTTCCGCAACCTGCTCGGCCTGGTGCGGCCCGAACTGGCGACGCTGGACCTGGAGAACCCGGCGGGGCGAGCCAAGCTTGCCGAGCACTTCGTGGCCCGCAAGCGCGCCGACGTGCGCGACTACCTCACCAAGGAGGACGGCCTCGCCGACGACTCGCTGGCGGAGCGGACCGTGTTCCCGTCCGACCGCTGGACGAAGGACGAGCCGTACAAGCTGACGCCCGCCTACCGGGCGCTGCTCGACGACGCGATCGCCTACGCCGCGGACCGCGTGCACGCGGCCGGCGAGCAGGGCAAGCGGGAGGCCCGCATCGCCTGGTGGTCGGTGATCGCCCTGCTGCGTTCCATGGTGTCGTCCCCGGCCGCCGCCGCGCAGACCCTGAAGACGCGCTCCGAGTCCGCCACCGCCCGCACCGCGCACGAGGCGGACGTGCTGGGTTCCCCGGTGGCCGCCGACTCCGCCGAGAACGACCGGCTGGAGGGCATGGACGTCGCGCCCGGCGCCGCCGAGTCGGAGGACGCGGGCGCGCGGCTGCTGGAACTCGCCGGGCGCGCCGAGGAGTTGATGGGTCCGGCGGGGGACGCGAAGCTGAAGGCGCTGACCAAGCACCTGAAGGACCTGATCGGTCAGGGCTACCACCCGATCGTCTTCTGCCGCTACATCCCCACGGCCGACTACCTCGCCGCGCAGCTGGACGGCAAGCTCGGCAAGAAGACGAAGATCGCCGCCGTGACCGGCACGCTCTCCCCGCAGCAGCGCCTGGAGCGGATCGAGCAGCTCGCCGCCGAGGCCGCCGAGGCAGGCGACGACCCGGGCGTGCGGCGCGTGCTGATCGCCACCGACTGTCTCTCCGAGGGCGTCAACCTCCAGCACCACTTCGACGCCGTCGTCCACTACGACCTGGCGTGGAACCCGACCCGCCACGACCAGCGCGAGGGCCGCGTCGACCGGTACGGGCAGAAGCGCGACCAGGTCCGCGTCATCACGATGTACGGCGAGGACAACGGCATCGACGGCAAGGTCCTGGAGGTGCTGTTCAAGAAGCACCGGCAGATCAAGAAGGACCTGGGCATCTCCGTCTCCGTGCCCGACGAGACCGCGAGCGGCGTCACGGACGCCGTGGTGGAGTGGCTGCTGCTGCACGGCCGGCAGGGCAGCCAGGAGAGCCTGTTCGAGATGGACGCCCACCAGGAGTCGTTCGACCGCATCCAGCGGGAGTGGACGTCGGCGGCCGAGCGGGAGAAGACGTCCCGTTCCAAGTACGCGCAGCGTGCCATCCACCCGGAGGAGGTGGCCCGCGAGGTGGCCGCCGTACGGGCCGCGCTCGGCGGTGCGGAGGAGGTGCGCGAGTTCACGCTGGAGGCGCTGCGGGACCTGGACGCGCTCGTGCGCGATCCGCGGGACGGCAGCGGTGACTTCACGGCGCAGGTCGGCGGCACCCCGGCGGGACTGCGGGACGCGCTCGCGGCCACGCTGGGCAACCGGCTGGTCGAGGAGGATCGCGCGATCCCGTTCCGTACCACGCCGGCGATCGGCCGCGGCGAGGCCGCCCTCGTCCGGACCGACCCGGCGATCGGGGCCGTCGCCTTGTACGTCCTGGACTCGGCACTGGACGCGAAGGCGCAGGGTCCGCGCCCGGCGCGCCGCTGCGGTGTGGTGACGACGGACGCGGTGAGCGTCCGCACCACGCTGCTGCTGGTCCGCTACCGCTTCCACCTCACTCTGCCGTCCCGTTCGGGTGAGCGGCAGGTGGTCGCCGAGGACGCGCGGCTGCTGGCCTACGAGGGTCTGCCGCAGCGCGCCCGCTGGCTGGAAGACGATGCGGCCGCCGCACTGCTCGGCGCCCGCGCCACCGCCAACACCCACGAGCTGGCCGCCCGCAAGGCCATCACCCGCGCGCTGGAGGGCCTGCCCGGCCTCGCCGACCACCTCACCGAGTACGGCACCCGCCTGGCCGCCGAACTCGACGCCTCGCACCGCCGCGTGCGCAAGGCCAACGAAGAGATCGTCCGCGGCCTGAAGGTCGTCCCGCAGGAGCCCGCCGACGTCCTCGGCGTGTACGTCTACGTGCCGCCCGCCGCCCCCGCCGCCTCTACCGTGTCCGGAGCCGAAGCCTGATGTCCGCCGCCGCCACCCGCACCGCCCTGGCCTACACCGCCGTCACCACGGTCGGCGGTCTGCTCCCCGCCGACATGCTGCTGCGCATCGCCGAGGCGCGGAACCTGCCGGGCACCAAGCCCGCCGACTACGGCCTGCCGGCCTCCGTCCCCGTGCGGGACGAGGCCGAGCGCGCCTGGGAGTACCTCAAGCCACTGTGGCGCGAGCTGCGCGCCGCGCTGCCCTCCGACCCGGTCACGGGCGCGCCGTCCGCCGACCCGACGGGCCGCGCCGGCTCCGACTGGCTCGCCCAGCTCTTCCGCAAGCTGGACTTCGGCGCGCTGACGGAGGTCGGGGCGGCGGGCATTCCGGCCGACTCGGATGTGGAGAAGCGGTTCCCGGTGTCGCACCGGCATGGTCCGGCGCTGGTGCACCTGGTGGCGTGGAACCAGGAGTTGGACAAGCGGCCCGCGGCCGGTCAGGTCCCGGCGCAGTCGATGCTCCAGGACTGCCTGAACCGTACGGAGGCCCACCTGTGGGCGGTGCTCACCAACGGGCGCCGGCTGCGGCTGCTGCGGGACTCGTCGTCCTTCGCGACGGCGGCGTACGTCGAGTTCGACCTCGAGGCGATCTTCGACGGGGAGCTGTTCAGCGAGTTCGTCCTGCTGTACTGCGTGCTGCACGCGTCGCGGTTCGCTGTGCCGGATGGGGCTGCGCCGGCTGGGTGCTGGCTGGAGAAGTGGCGTACGGAGGCCGTCACGTCAGGGGCGCGTGCGCTGGACCAGCTGCGGCTGGGCGTGCAGAACGCGCTGACCGTGCTCGGGACCGGGTTCCTGCGGCACCCGGAGAACGTGCGGTTGCGGGAGGACGTGGACCCGAAGGCGCTGCGGGATGCGTTGCTGCGGCTGGTGTATCGGCTGCTGTTCGTGTTCGTTGCTGAGGACCGGGACGCACTGCTCGACCCGAACGCCAGTGAGCGGGAGCGGGAGGCGTACGAGCGGTACTTCTCGTCGGCGCGGCTGCGGGAGCGGGCCCGGCGGCGGCAGGGGACGGCACACGGTGACCAGTACGAGGCGCTGCGGATCGTTCTTGAGGCGCTGGGTAAGGAGGAGGGCCGTCCTGAGCTGGGGCTGCCCGGTCTCGGTGGTCTGTTCACGCACACGGAGGCCGACGCGCCGCTGGACGGGCTGAAGCTGTCCAACGAGTCGCTGCTGGCTGCCGTGCGGCACCTGGCGCAGGTGCGGGACCCGGGTGCGCGGCGGTGGCGGTCCGTCGACTACCGGCACCTGGACGCGGAGGAGCTGGGCTCGGTCTACGAGTCGCTGCTGGAGCTGGAGCCGAAGCACTCGGCGACGGAGCGGACCTTCGAGCTGATCGGGGTCGCGGGGAACAGCCGGAAGACGACGGGGAGTTACTACACGCCGTCGTCGCTGATCGAGTGCCTGTTGGATACGACGCTGGATCCGGTCATAGACGACGCGGTGAAGCGGGGCGAGCAGCGGGCCACGGAGGCCGGCCGTCCCGACCCGACCGACGACATCGTCGACGAGCTGCTGTCCCTGACGGTGTGCGACCCGGCCTGTGGTTCCGGGCACTTCCTCGTCGCTTCGGCTCGGCGCATCGCCAAGCGGGTGGCTTCGGTGCGGGAGCGCAACCCGGAGCCTACGGTCGATGCCGTGCGCCATGCGCTGCATGAGGTCGTCGCGCGCTGCATCTACGGCGTTGACCTCAACCCGATGGCCGTCGAACTGGCGAAGGTGTCGCTGTGGCTGGAGGCGCTGGAGCCGGGTAAGCCGCTCGGGTTCCTCGACGCGCATGTCAAGCACGGCAACGGGCTTATCGGGGCGACGCCGAAGTTGCTGGCGGAGGGGGTTCCGGACGACGCGTTCAAGCCCGTCGAGGGGGACGACAAGAAGTACGCGGCTGCGCTGGTGAAGCGGAACAAGGCACAGCGCGCGGGGCAGGACGAGCTGACCTTCGACACGGACGTCCCGCCTGGCAACGACCAGTACGCCGCCGAGCTGGCCCGGATCACCGCGGCCCCGGCCGACTCCTTGGAGCAGGTGCGGGCGCAGGAGTCCGCCTACCGCGCCTACGTCGAGTCCACGACGTACGTGCAGGACCTGCATGCCGCTGACGCATGGTGCTCCGCGTTCGTCTGGCCGAAGTGGGAGGGGGTACCGGAGGCGCCTACCGATCAGGTGTTCCGGACGCTGCGAAACCGCGACCAGTCGGCAGTGCCGGACGCCACGCACGCCGAAATCATGAGTCTGCGGGATCAATACCGGTTCTTCCACTGGCATCTGGAGTTCCCGAAGGTGTTTTCGGTTCCAGAGTCAGGTCTGGGCGTCCAGCCGGAGACGGGCTGGGCTGGTGGGTTCGACGTGGTGGTGGGGAATCCGCCATGGGATAGTGTGAACTTGCCCGAAATTGAATTCTTCGCAGTACGAGCGCCCGACATCGCGGCCACCAATAATACCGCTGCCCGCAAGAAGAAGATCGAGGCACTCAAGGATAGCCCAGACACCGTCGACCTCTACGACGAACACGAGGCCGCGAAGCGTAAGGTCCTCGGCGAGAGTCACTTCCTACGAAACTCAGGTCGTTACCTTTTGACAGGGCAGGGCAACCTCAATCTATACGCGCTATTCGCTGAGGTTGACCGCATCCTGACCGCTGATCGAGGTCGTACAGGTGTCGTCGCCCCGACCGGCATCGCTACGGACGCTCGTACGCAATACTTCTTCAAGCACCTGGTATCAACTAGGTCCCTGGCTGCACTGTTCGACTTCGAGAACCGTGGCGGTCTCTTTCCCGCAGTAGACTCACGCATGAAGTTCTGCGTTCTATCGTTCACTGGCCGAAGCCTCCAAGTACCCGCAGCCAGATTCGCGTTTTTCCTTCACGACCCGCTTGAGTTGGACTCCCCCGAAAATATCTTCCTTCTCACCCCTGAGGAAATCAAGCTACTTAACCCCAATACGGGAACTTGCCCCATCTTCCGCTCCCGCCGAGACGCTGAGATCACGCTCGGCATCTATCACCGTGCACCAGTCCTCCTTAATGAGTCCGAGAAGGAGAACGGCAATCCGTGGGGCGTGTCCTTCAACCAGGGGTTGTTCAACATGTCGCACGACTCCCACCTCTTTCGCCCTTCCGCAGCGAACGGCGAGACGCTTGAATCGATGCTTACCGACGGGTGGCAATTCGACGGCAACCTCCTCGTCCGGGGCAACGAGCGACTACTGCCGCTGTACGAGGCAAAGATGTTCCATCACTTCAACCACCGCTGGGCCACCTACACCCGCGAGGGCCAAACGCGGGATCTCAGTCTGACAGAAAAAATGAATCCGGGTAGCGTTGCACACCCTCGCTACTGGGCTGCCGAACACGAAATTCCAACCGGAATGGTCGACAAGCATGGCGCTGAGGTCAAAGCGGATGGCGTGAATCAACGACTGACGAACCGCGGCTGGACTCACGACTGGCTCCTCAGTTGGCGTGACATCTGCCGAGCTACAGATGAACGCACGATGATCAACACCGTGATTCCTCGCGTCGCCGCACCTAATGCAACGCTGTTGATGTTCCCGTCTCGGGGCCCCGTTGCTGGCCTCGTGGGATGCCTTTCGTCCTTCGCACTGGACTTCACGGTACGGCAGAAGGTCGGCGGAACACATCTCTCGTTCTTCACGGCCCAACAACTCCCAGTCCTCACCCCGCAGCAGCTTTCACCTCACATGGATGTCGTAACCCCCCGCGTTCTCGAACTCGCCTATACTGCTTACGATATGGCCCCCTTCGCCGCCTACCTCGGCGACGACGGCCTCCCTTTCCACTGGGACGAGGAACGCCGGGCTCATATACGCTGCGAGCTGGACGCTCTCTTCTTCCACCTGTACGGCATTAACCGCGACGATGTGTCGTACATCCTTGATACGTTTCCAATTGTCAAGCGAAAAGATGAGGAAAAGTACGGAGAGTTCCGCACCAAGAACCTGATCCTCGCCGAGTACGACCGCATGGCCACCGCCGGCCTGACCCTGGAAAACCCGCTCACCGAGGGCGAGTCCGGTACCTACCAGTCGACCCTCACCCCGCCCCCCGGTCAGGGACCGCGCCACGACTGACCCACTCCTGGGGTGGCCGCGCCCACGGCCACCCCAGGAGTACCCTCGCTCATCCAAGGAACCAACGCACGTGGTACGTAGAAGCCAGACCAGCAACCCTCGCTCGACTGTCGTCCTGACCTCGGGTACTGACTGGCATGGCCGCGCCGCCAGTCAGCGGCGTTCGAGCGGCAGTGACTTCCCCTTGCCGAAGAAGCAGGAAGGGAAGATTCAGGCGCTGCAACGCACCATCAAAGGGCTACAGATGGCTAGTGCCACCAAGCACCGGACCGAAGCCCGTTACCTCTTGAGCCGCGCCCGAGCGCTCGTCGAAGCTCTTCCGGCTTCACGAACCGTTCAGGAGCGTAAACAGCTCGCCGAGCTCCGGAGGAAGTTCGGAACAGGTGGCAAGGCAACGCCCAAGAGCGAAAAGGAGCCCAAGCCGAACCCGATCCTGAAGTCCAAGGTTGCTCCGAAGCCCAAGCCACAGCCAGTTCCGAAGCCTGACTTGGCCCCGAAGCCCGAGCCTAAGTCCCGCCGCCGAAGGGCGAAGCGCAAACCGGTTGACAGATTCAGCAAGCGTTACATAGACCGCGCAGCCTTGGGCTACGCCCCCGCAGACGAGAGCAAGGGATCCCGAACGCGGTGAGGGTGTGCCACCCGCTACTCCAGCGGACGGCACGCCCCCAGTCGTTCATCGCTCCGACGCGAACCGTACGAACTGTCCCCAGCCTTCGCGGCCGACGGCGAAGGACGGCCGGGTCACGTCCTTGGAGTCCCGTACGTGGACGTCCTGTTCGGCGATCGCGACCTCCACGCAGCTGTCGCCTTCGCTACCGCTGTAGCTGGACTTGAACCAGGCGAGTTCCGACGCACCGCTGCTCATAGCTCTCCTCACAGTCGCTCCAACAGGTCCCGGGAGTCTGTGGGGTTCAGGGCCTGCGAGCGCAGTGTGTCATAGCGCTGGCACAGCACGGTCACCTCTTTCGCATCGGAGATCAGCCGCCCGTTCTTCTGCCCCTCGGAGTAAGCAAGCCGCCGCCCCTCCAAGGTCTCCAGAATCTGCAACGGTCCATCCAGACACGCGTGCAACCGCGCCTCCACCGGCACCACCTGGAGCGTCACGTTACGCGGAGCCGTGAGCTCAAGAACATGGTCCACCAACCCACGCATCGCCTCGGCATCCCCGAACTGCCGTCGGAACACGTGCTCCTCGACGATGAAGCTGAACGGCACCGTGGGCCGCTCCCTCATCGTCGCCTGCCGCTCCATCCGTGCGGCGAGCTGCATCTCCAGCTCCTCGTCCGTCCGCAACGGAATTGTGCCCTCGAACACCGCCCGCGCATACGCCTCCGACTGCAACAACCCCGGAACCAACCGGCACTCATACGTACACAGACTCACCGCCTCCCGCTCCAGCCGGGCCCACCGCCGGAACCACGCCGCCAGTCCCGCCTCCCCCCGCGTGAGATGCCGCGCGGCCTTCCGCAGCGCACCCGTGTTACCGAGCGCCTCCTCCGCGCGCTCCACGAACGCCTCGTCCGGCATCCGGCGCCCCAACTCTACCGACTCGACCGTGTGTTTCGAGTACTGCACCCTCGCACCGAGGTCCGCCCGACTCAGCCCCGCGTGCTCACGCAGCGCCTGCACGACCGCCCCGAACGTCCGCAGGCTGTCCGACGGCTGCGGCTCCCGCTCCCACTCCCCCACCGGCCCCGTCGCAACCGCCCGCACACCGCCGGCGCTCCCGGCCGCCGCCTCCCCCTCGACCCCGACCACGTCCATCCGCCGCCCCTTTCCTCGCCTCCGCACCGCGCTGCGCCGGCCGCCTCTCACGCCGCCCGCATCCGCCCCCAGCCTGACGGATCATCAGACGTACCGTCCACTCTTCGTGTCCGTACGCTGACTCAGCGTACGGGGTGCCACACTCGTCCCCGCCCCGTCCGACCGCCACTCTGAGGTCACGGAGATCCGGGACGAGCCGTCCGTGTCCACCGCTCACCTGCGGAAACACCCAGGCGGCACGCCCCCTCCGTGCCCTCCCGCCCCCTACGGGCGGCCGCGGCCGGACCCGGCCGCGTCAGACGAGCTGGAAGGTGCAGTCATGCAGAACGGAACCAACCTCTACGCGCTCGACATCAGCGCGGCCTCGTTCACGAAGGCGTGCGGCGGCCCCTGCACCGAGGGATGCGTGACGCTGGCCCGGATCGGTGAGGACGCCTGGGCGCTGGGCGACAGCAAGCGGCCGGGCGTTGCGCCCCTGCGGTTCACCACGGAGGAACTGGACGCCGCCGGTATCGACCCGGCCCGCTTCGGCCTCGGCGCCTGACCCTCCTCCCTCCCCTCCCCTGTCGCCGGCCGGACCGGGCCCCTCCCCGCGTCCGGCCGGCGCTCCGCCCTCCGGGAGCAGCCCGTGCACCACCACGCCTACCTCTGGACCGGCCCGAAGACGCGCTTCGACGACGAGGCCCTACGACGGCCTCCGCACCCTGATCCGCCCCCAGCAGGGAGCAGGCCGGAACTGATCGAGCGCTACCGCCAGGTCGCCGCGGAGTTCCGCACGTCGGACCTCCCGCCCCTGGAGACGGCGTACTGGCTCGTCAAGCCGCGCTCTCTAGTGCGGGGCACCTGGGAGGAGGCGAAGGAGGCCGCGGCCTGGCTGGGTGAGCGCCTGGCCGAGTACGCCCCGCGGTTCGCCGCGGAGCACGACCGGGACACCGCGCGCCTGGCCCGGCTGGTGGACTCCGCCGCCGAACGGTTACACGCGGGCGGCGACGTGTCGTACGGCCACTACCTCGAACGCCCCTCGTACCTCGCCCTCGCCGTGGTGACGTGCTCCCCGAACCGCTCGGCCCCCGAACTGCCGTGCCCCTGCGCGTAGAAGACCGCTCGCTCCAGCTCCGTACGCTCACTCAGCGTACGGGGCTCGGGTCTCGCCTCCGCCCGTCAACTCCCGCCACGCTGACGCCATGAACCAGGCAACACCTCACGTCGGCGCCCCCGTCGGCACCTTCACCCAGCTCCTGTCCTCCACACGGCGCGGCGCCCGTCTCGCGCGGCTCCTCGCGGTGACCGAACTGCGTTCCTGGGACGTCTCGCAGGACCTCACGGAGCGTGCCGAACTCGTCGTGGCGGAGCTCGCCGCCAACGCCGTCCTGCACGGACGCGTGCCGGGGCGCTGCTTCCGGCTCACGCTCACCCTCGACCCGGCGGCCGGCCGCCTCCGTATCGAGGTCAGCGACGCCCGCGGAGACCTCCGCCCACTCTCCCGCCCCACGGACACCGACCCACTCGGCACCACCGGACGCGGCCTGACCCTCGTCACCGCCCTCGCCGACCACTGGGACTGCGTCCCCTACCCGCCCAGCGGCAAGACCGTCCGGGCGGACCTGCTCGACACCAGCCCCTGATCACCTCGCCGACCGACCGTGCCGGCTTTCCCACCCGGCCTCGGCAGACGACCTCGATCACACCAAGCCGACCACCCTCGGGATCAGTACAGGAGGTCCAAGTCGCTGAACGGTGTTCTGGGCCTTCCGCTGACCTCACGGAGCTCGTCCGGGTCGTAGTGAAGCCGGAAGGTGTGAGTGTGTGCGCCCTCGACCCAGTAGACAGTGATGGCGGAGAGCAGGTCACGCGCCGTCCGACGGGTGCGGGACCTGATCCCCTCTTCCTGGTCGAGAATCCAGTCCTCGACGTACTCCGGGAGGCTGAAGGTCAGCGTGTAGGCACGTCCTTCACGGGGTTCGAGGAACCAGAGGGGATGCCCTGCGCTCCGCTGGCTCCTGCGCACGCGCACTGCATGAGTGGGATGTGCCCGCGCGTATCTGAAGAAATACTCGAGGTCGTCGGAGACGAGCCCGAGGACGAAGGGAGCCGCGGGAAAGGCGAGTACGAGTCCGAGAGGCAGACGCTGCAGGTCGGCCACCAGCGTGTCGAGCGGACGAGTCACCGCGGCGGAACTGGGCACGGGGTCCTCGTACATGTCCAGCAGGTGGCGGCGTACGTAGTTGCGGATCCTGTACACGGCGGGCCGCTGACTCGGAGGCATCGACTTGGTCACGTCGTAAACCGCCTCGGCTGCGTCCTTCACCAGCTTGCACAGGGGGTTGAAGTCAGGCAGCGACAGATCGATGAGCGAGATCTGATGGGCCAGTGCGAACTCCTGCGCGTCTTGCGTGAACCCTGACGTCGAGAAGATCGCGTAACTGTAGTGGTAGCGCGTCCTCGGGCGCCGAGGACGCGCACCATTGCCCAGCGTGGTGACGTCGCCTGCGTTCAGATCGTGCACGACACCGTGGCCGTTGCGTACGACACTGAGTCCGACCGGGGGGCTGGTGAACTTGGCCTCGGCGAACAGACGGATCGGGAGCGAGAACGGAGGGACGTACGGGAACTCACCCAAAGCGTCCGCCTGGTGCCAGGCCCCCCGTCCCCTGACCACCAGCCCGTGTTTGCGCTTTTCCAGCACCTTCCACGGGGGCCTGGCCGTGTCGTCCGCCTCCGTCAGCAGACGGTATCCACTCGATCTCAGCAGCCAGGCGAGCACCTCTTCGAGCAGGTACCCCTTCAGCGTTCTCAACCCCACCATGCGGTGACCTTAAGCACCATCCACCTGATCACTCCTCAGAACGCCAAAACTCTGACCAGCATGCGTTCGGGCGAGGATGCGACGCACGTCGGGCAGACTTCCCCGCCGAGCCACACACACGATCGTGCCGGAGCCGCGCACCCTCACCCTCCCCTCCGCAGCGCTATGCCTCCGCGGGCAGCGCCGGGAACACCACCACCGAGCCGTCCCGGTCGCGGGCGATCTCGATCGCCACGTCCCCCGGGCGGCCGTTGAGTACGACGCCGTCGCCCAGGCTGCGGAGCTGGTACGCCGAGCGCAGGAGCCGGTCGACCTCACCAGTCGTGAAAACGGGGCGCTTGCTGCTCGGGCGCGCCAGCTCCAGCGTCGACAGACGCAGCAGCACGCCGGCGATGCCCTTCTCCAGTTCCTCAAGCCGCTGCTCGTCGTCCTTGAGGGCACGGGCGAAGCTCTCAAACAGGTTGTCGGGCTCGCTCTGGGCCCGCTCGACCGCCTGGAGGACGTTGATGCGCCGCTTCAACGCGATCGCCAGCGAGGCCAGTTCGAGGTGGGTGCGGAACACACCTCCCTGTTCGTCCACGCCGGGGAACGCCTCGGTCAGCGTACCCATCTCGACGGGCTCGCCGGCGGGCAGCTTGTCGAGCGCGCTCCGCCAACGGGCGAGACGGATGTCGGCCTTGCTCAGCGCCGTGTCGATGGCGTGCACCGCGGAGTCGAGGCCCAGCGAGACACCGAGCCTGCCCTGGTCGAGCAGGATGGCCGTGGCCTTGTCGACGGCGGGACGGCAGCCGTTGAGTGCGCTGTGCTCGTCGTCGAGCTTGTCGGCCTGGAGCTGCTCCAGAAGGTCCGTGATGTGCTCGATGGCCTGCTGCCGCTTGCGGTCGGCGTGCGCGCTCACCCCGACGGCCACCGCCATGAGCACGAGCGGAGCGGCCACGGTGAGCACCGTGCCGCCCGCGGCCGCGGCGCCGGCGGTCGCGCCCGCGCCACCGACCGTGCCCGCCGCTGCCGCTCCACTGACCGGCACAAGCGTCGGCTTGGCAACGATCTGGCCCGTCGCCGAATTCACGAGGGTGCCGTAGAACCCGCCCGTCGCCCCCTTCGGCTCCATCCAGCGAACCAGCCCTTGTCCGAGCTCGGCGGCGACCTTCGACGGGACCACCACGCGGCACAGAATCTCGCCCGAGGCCGTCGCGGCGGACGTCTTCGCCGACTCGGTGATGAGCTGCGACAGGTGCTGCGCCAGCGGGCTGGCGGCATCGAGTGGGATGCCCCGGCTGCGGTCGAGCTTGTCGGGCAGCGGGTGCGCCTCCAGCGTGGCGATCGGCTGGTCTGCCAGCGCCGCGAGCACACCCCGCAGTTCACTCAGCCGCTCCGCCGTCATCGGCCCGTCCCCGATGACTGCCGGTACCTGGACATCGCGTGTCGCCAGCGTCCAGACCGGAACGTTCGGCGCCTTGCGGTAGTCGATCAACGTCCCCCCAACTCATCCCCACGTCAGCCTGCGTCTGACGTCCCAGCAGAACGGTATAGCCGAATCGGCACACCGTGTGTCACTCGGTCCTCGTCGAACGCCTCTCGGCACAGCCGGTCGGCGCGGCGCGCGAGCAACACCACTCAGCATGCGCTCTGTTGACACTGCCAACGCATCAATCTAGCGTTGTCTGCGTATGCGGGTGTCGTCGAGGGGGACGACCCTCTCGTCCGTGCCGTGGACGAGACGCACAGCCTGTCACCGGTGGGGGGATGGTTTGACGCGGAACCGGGTACGTCTCAGCGGCGGCTCGAGCTGGCAGACGGACTTCCGTCGCAGGACCACGGGGCGCCCCGTGCGCACCGCCATGGACGTCGCTCGCCTCCACCGGAACGTCAACCACATCCTCCTGGACCTGCAGCGCGCCGTGGACATATACGCGGTGGCCGAGGCGACCGACCTCTACGGGCTGGCCTGGTCCCAGGTGGCCGAGGCGCCGCCCAGTGAGACCCGCAAGCAGCGGGAAGAACTCCAGGCGTTCAAGAAGGTGATCAATTCCGCGTCCTGGCTGGAGGAGGGGCGCCGGCGCGCGGCGGCGGCCGATGTCCGGCACGAACCCCCGGCCGGGCAGCGCTCCACGGCGCGTCCGGGGCGCCGCTCCGCCGCGAAGCGCGCGAACGGTCACGTGCCGCGTCGGGAGGCGAAGCCCGCCAAGGAGACCGCAGCGCACCGCGCGACCTCGCCGACGCCTGGTTCCGGTGCTCGGACACCGGTCCGTCGTGACGAACCGCCCCTGTTGGAAACCGGTCAGCTGTCGGAGATCGCCACCGAGCTCCGCCCTCTGCTGGAACAGAGCGCCCGCATGAGCGCGACGACCACCTGGTCGCGTATCAGCAAACGCATCCCCGGACTGCCACGGCTCCACCGGGACGACCAGAGCGTCATCCTGTGGCTGGTGGACGAGGAGCGTCGGGAGGGTGAACCTCTCCTCTGCGCTCTCCTCACCGTCGGCGACCGGCAGATGCATCCCCGTTTTCCGGTCATCGCGGAGCAGCTCGGCCTGCCGTGCTCGGGCACAGTGGCGCAGCAACAGATGGCCTGGAGCTACGAGGTGCTGAAGGTCCACCAGTACTGGCGGCATCGGCGCCCCGGGCGCGGCTGAGAGAGCCGGCTGCCCGACGGGCAGTCGGGCCACCGGACGGATCGAGTGGAGTCATGGGAAACGACTGGACACGGCTCACCCAAGAGGCAGGGGAGCTGGGCGGGCCTGACGACTTACGAGGCCACTACAGGACGAAGGGGCGAGTGGAGGCTACTGCCGGCGTCCTCGCTTTCACCCTGGCCGGGGCGGGTCTGAAGTGGGCCCTCGGCCGACTGCGCAGCCGGGACGACGAAGCCGGAACCGGCGAGGAAGCGGCCGGATCGGCACCTGCCGACGTACCGGAACTGCGACCGCCGCGTTGCTCACCATGACCGGCTGATCCCCTGGTCCGCCAGTTCCATCCATACTTCCCGAGGAGACCCGGCCGATGGCCACCGTGCTGTTCAAGGACACGACCCACCAGGTAGCCGATCTGATCACCGACATCCGTCGCGGCGAGATCGCCCTCCCCGACCTGCAACGGCCCTACGTGTGGCAGCCGGCCAAGGCGCGGGAGCTGTTCGACTCGATGTACAAGGGCTTCCCGGTCGGTTACCTGCTCTTCTGGGAGACCGGAATCGAGCCCGGCGCACGGCAGATCGGCGAAGGGTCCAAGCAGGAGGCGGCTCGCCGGCTGATCGTCGACGGCCAGCAGCGCCTCACCTCGCTCTTCGCCGTCATGACCGGTACGCCCGTGGTGCGGGAGGACTACCGCACCACGCGCGTCCGGCTCGCCTTCCGCCCCTCGGACGACACCTTCGCCGTCACGGACGCGGCCATCGAGAGGGACCCCGAGTACCTCCCGGACATCAGCCTGCTGTGGGACACCGCCACAGGACGCCGCAAGGTCATCCGTGACTTCCTCGCCCGCCTCAACGACAAGCGTCCCCTCACCGAGGCCGAGGAGGACCGCATCCAGGACGCCCTCGACCGTCTGCACGACCTGGAGAGCTACCCGTTCAAGGGGGTGGTGCTCTCGGCCGACATCGACGAGGAACAGGTCGCGGAGATCTTCGTCCGCATCAACAGTGAAGGCGTGAAGCTCGACCAGGCCGACTTCATCCTGACGCTCACCTCCGTGTTCTGGGAGGAGGGACGCCGCGCCCTGGAGGAGTTCTGCCGGCAGTCTCGTACTCCCGCGCTCCACGGTGCGTCACCCTTCAACTGGTACATCAAGCCCAAGCCTCCCCAGCTGCTGCGTGTGGTCGCGGCCGTCGGCCTGGACTCCGCCGTGCTCAAGCAGGTGTACGCGACCCTGCGCGGACGGGACGCCTCGGGGAAACTGTCCTCCGAGCAGCGCGAGGCACGCTTCGGACAGCTCCAGCAGGCACAACAGCACGTGCTCGACATCCAGCACTGGCACGAGTTCTTCCTCTGCCTGGAACGCGCCGGCTTCCGCGGCGAGAAGATGATCTCCAGCCAGAACGCCCTGCTGTACAGCTACGCGCTCTGGCTGATCGGTCGCGTCCGTTACGACGTCCCTCTCGACCGGCTCCGGTCCGTCATCGCGCGCTGGTTCTTCATGGCCCAGCTCACCGGCCGTTACACCGGGTCGGTGGAGTCCCAGATGGAGCATGATCTCGCCCTGCTGCGGGACGTCCCCCACGGCGATGCGGACGGTTACACCACGACCCTCGACCGGGTCGTCCGGGAGACCCTCACCTCGGACTTCTGGTCCATCACCCTGCCCAACACGCTGAACAGCTCCGCCGCAAAGTCCCCCGCCCTGCTCGCGTACATCGCGGCCCTCAACATCCTGGACGCGGACGTCCTGCTGTCCGACGTCAAGGTCCGCACCCGGCTCGACCCGGCCATCCTCGCGCGCAAGGGCGTCGAGCGTCACCACCTCTTCCCCCGGAAGTACCTGCAGAACTCGCTCAGGATCACGACGAGCACGCGCATCAACCAGATCGCCAACATGGCGCTGCTGGAGTGGAGCGACAACATCACCATCTCCGACCAGGCGCCGTCGCAGTACTGGCCCGCGCAACTGACCGCCAAGGGGCTGCCCGCCGACGTCCTGGCCCGTCAGCGCTATCTGCACGCGCTGCCGGACGACTGGCCGTCGATGGACTACGACACCTTCCTCACCGCCCGTCGTGCTCTGATGGCGCAGGTCGTCCGCGACGCCTTCGGACAGCTGGAGAGCGACTCCTACCGCCCCGTCTACAGCCCTCCGTCGGTCGTGCCCGAGCAGCGCACGGCGGGCAGGATTCCCTCCCGCCGGATCAAGCTGTCGGAACTCCTGGACGCCGGCCTGATCAGCGCGGGGACCGTGCTGACCCCCGCGTGGGAGGAGCGCGAGCAGGTAGCCGTCGTCGACGAGCAGGGCCGCATCCGGATCGACGAGCAGATCCACGACACCCCGTCCGGAGCCGCCAACGCGGTGGGAGCGGGGACCAACGGCTGGACCTTCTGGCTGGCCGACACTCCTGAGGGCCAGGTGACGCTGGCCGACCTGCGCGCGGCACTGTCCGAGGAGAACTGAGCTCACTCACCCGAACACGTTGACGGCGTCAACGCGTAGCCTGTTCCGCACAGGCCCGCCCTTCCGGAAGGTCATCCCATGCCCCAGCCCGACCGTCTTCCCGGCGCACCCGACTTCCGCATCAAGCTGCCGCAGGACGGCGCCGAGGCACGCGGGTATCTGCTGACGCCGTTCGGCGGCAACGGGACGAACAAGTTCCTGCTGCGGGAGGGGTCCCTCGTGACCGCCGACGAGAGGCCGGGGCTCGGCCGCCACGCGCGCCGTTTCCGGACGGAACTCCGCGCGGACGGCGCGCTCGTGGACGCCCCGGCCGTCCCCGGCCGGTCCCAGGACGCCCTCGCGCGCTGGATGGTGACCCGGGACATCGAGTGCAACTCCTCGTCGGCGGCCGCCGCGCTGGTGTACGGCTACGACGCCTCCGGTCCGGAGTCCTGGCGCACCGACGAGGGCCATCCGCTCTCCGACTACCTGTCCACCGGCTGGCGGCCGCCGCTCAAGGCGTGGCTGGTGCGCGGTTCGAACGTCTCGGGTCACAACCTGGTGCGGCAACTGTGGCTGAAGGAGGGCTTCGTGTCGCTGTCGGGCGCGCACCTGCCTCCGCTGGAGGAGTCCGACCCGACCAAGAGCGCGCTGCGCCGCTTCGTCGAGGAGGGTTACGAAGGGGCGGCCTCGTACCACCAGAAGCAGGGCCTGGTGGACGAGTTGCACGCGTTTCTGACGCAGATGCGCGTCGGGGACACCGTGGCGACCTACGACGACGACCGGCTGTACCTCGGCCGGATCACCGGGGACGCCGTGCAGACCACGTCGCCCGGCGGGCTGTCCAACCTGCGCCGGACGGTCGCCTGGCGGACGGCCGGTCACGCGTACGACGAACTGCCGGGAGAACTGCGGCAGAAGCTGTCCGTGCAGCACGACGTGGTCGATCTGACCGGCGTCCTGGACGCTCTGGACGGGCTGGACGGTGAGGCGGCCGGTACTGACGAGGCCGAGGTCGCGGAGAGCCTAGAGCGACTCACGCCGAAGGAGCTGACCCTGCCCGAGATCAGCGACACACTCGCCGACGAGCTCCTGGTCCACGACCGGGCGTGGCTGGAGGAGCTGCGCGAGCTCCTGCTCGACGAGAAGCAGCTGGTGTTCTACGGTCCGCCGGGCACGGGCAAGACCTACCTCGCGATGAAGCTGGCCGAGTACTTCGGCGGTGGCCCGGAACAGGTCAAGATCGTGCAGTTCCATCCGTCGTATGCCTACGAGGACTTCTTCGAGGGGTTCCGGCCGGTCGAGGATCCGGAGACGCGGGAAGTAGCGTTCCGGCTGACCGCCGGCCCGCTGCGGGAGCTCGCCGACCTCGCCTCCCGCGAGGGCAACCGGCACGTCCCGCACTTCCTCATCATCGACGAGATCAACCGCGCCAACCTGGCCAAGGTGTTCGGCGAGCTGTACTTCCTGCTGGAGTACCGGGACCGGTCCGTGCGGCTCACCTACTCCGGGGACGACTTCCCGTTGCCGCCCAACCTCTTCGTGATCGGCACGATGAACACCGCCGACCGGTCGATCGCGCTGGTCGACGCGGCCATGCGGCGCCGCTTCGCCTTCGTGGAGCTGTCCCCGCGCACCGAGCCGACCGCCGGGCTTCTCGGACGCTGGCTCGAACGGGAAGGCCGGGACGCCGAGCCGGCCCGCCTTCTCGACGCCCTCAACTCCCGGATCGACGACGCGGACTTCGCGATCGGCCCCTCGTACCTGATGAAGCCGGGCGTGTACCGCGACGGCGGCCTCGAACGGACCTGGCGCACGAAGATCCTTCCGTTGCTCGAAGAGCATCACTACGGCGAGGGCATCAACGTCGCCGCCCGGTACGGCCTCGACTCGCTGCGCGAGCGGTGGGCATGACCGCTCCCCTGCCGGACGTGGTGCTGCGCGAGTACGGTCCCGCCGTCTCCGTGCCGCTCGGCGCCTCGGCCGGCCGGGCCCTCGCCGCCTCCGGCGTACTACAGAGTGTCACACCGGACCCGGCTCGGGACGGTCACTGGTTGCTGCGGGCGGGGAGCCGGGTCGGCGCGCTCCGCACGCCTGGCGGCCCGGTCGTACGCATCATGCCCAAGACCCCGGTGAGCCGGATCTTCTTCCTGCTCGGGTTCAGCCTCGACCCGGATCGGGCCTGGCGCGACGACCGGGAGGGAACCGTGGACACCGGCGCGTACGACGACGTGGTGCCCGCGCTCGCCCACGCCGTGGAGCGACGGGTCGACGCGGCGCTGCGGCAGGGGGTTTTGCAGGGCTACCGGGAGGTGGAGGAGTCCTCGTCGGTGGTGCGCGGGCGGCTACGCGAGGCCGACCAGATCCGGCGGCACCTCGGCCGCACGCCCCCCGTGGAGATCGCGTACGACGCCTACACCGCTGACACCGCCGAGAACCGCATCCTGCGGGGCGCCGTCGAGCGGCTGCTGCGGTTGCCCGGCGTTCCCGGGCCCGTGCGGCGGCGGCTGGCGCACCAGCGGGTCCGTCTCGCCGACGCGCTGCCGCTTGTCCGGGGGCAGGAGCTGCCCCGCTGGCAGCCCTCCCGTCTCAACTCCCGCTACCAGCCTGCCTTGCGGCTCTGCGAGGCCGTACTGCGCGGCTCCTCGCCGGAGCACCAGCCGCCGGGGGCGGATCCACTCACCGCGGACGGCTTCCTCTTCGACATGAACCAGTTGTTCGAGGACTTCGTCACCGTCGCGCTGAGCGCGGCGCTGAAGGAGCGGGGACTGGCTCCTCGTCCGCAGGACCCCCACCACCTGGACACCGCCGGCCTCGTGCGGATCCGTCCCGACCTCGTGGTGCGCACCCGCGACGGCCGGACACCGGTCGCAGTCGTCGATGCCAAGTACAAGGTGGAGAAGGCCGACGGCCGTCTCAACGCCGACCTGTACCAGGCCCTGGCGTACGCCACGGTGCTCGGCCTGCGCGAGGCACACCTGGTCTACGCGGCCGGGCGGGAGCCCACGCGCTTCCATGAGGTGCGCGGTACCGCGGCCGGGGCGGACGGAGGCGGACTGCGGCTGTACCGGCACAGCGTCGACCTCGCCCGTGAACCGCGGCAGCTCCTGTCGACCCTGCGCGACATCGCCGCCCTCCTGACCCGTGCCTGCTCCCCCACGTGATCACGACCACCGGCCCGACGGAAAGGAAGACACCGTATGCCCCAGCTCGCCTTCGCCCAGAGTTTCTGGGACGGCTACGAGTCCCTGGAGAAGCCCGTCAGAGCAGGAGTGCGCAAGGCCATGGCGAAGTTCCAGGCCATGAGCGCCGCCGAACTCAACGCCGACAAGGGACTGCACCTGGAGTCCGTCGAGAACGCCCGTGACAAACGCATGCGCACCATCCGCGTCACGGACTTCTGGCGCGGTGTCGTCCTGGCTCCGGACGATGGCAGCGACGTCTTCCTCCTCGTCAACGTGCTGCCGCACGACGACGCCTACACCTGGGCGGCGAAGCGCCTCTACAGCGCGAACTCGGCGACCCGGGCCCTGGAGGTGCGCAACGCCGTCGCCCTCGACGAGCTGACCCCGGTGTACGAGACCGCGGCCCGCACCGCTCCCCGGCTGCTCTTCGAGCACCTTTCCGACGGCACGCTGCGCGAACTCGGCATCGACGACCAGGTGCTGCGCGCCGCGCGCTCCCTGGCGAACAAGGCCCAGCTGGAGGCGTTCTCCACGCTCCTGCCGGAGGACCAGCTGGAGGTGCTGCAGTACCTCGCCGAAGGCTTCTCCCCGGAAGACGTGTACCGGGACGTCGTGGCCGTCCGCCGGCCCGCCGACGCGCCCGCCGAGCCGGTCGAGGACCTAGCCACGGTGATCGCCAACACTCCCGCGCGTATCCGCCTGGTCACGGGCCCGCAGGAGCTGGAGGAGGCCCTGGACAAGCCGTTCGCGGCCTGGCGGGTCTTCCTCCACCCCTCGCAGCGTCGCGTCGCCTACCGCACCTCGTTCGGGGGCCCCGTCCAGGTCACCGGCGGCCCCGGAACGGGCAAGACGGTGGCGGCCCTGCACCGTGTCAAGCACCTGCTGGGCCGCTCCGATGACAGCCGCATCCTGCTCACCACGTACACGAACGCGCTCGCCGCCGGCCTGCGCGACATGCTCGGCCTGCTGCTCGACGAGGACGAGAAGCTGCTGGCGCGGGTCGACGTGACCACCGTGGACGCCTTCGCCAACGGTGTGGTGCGGGCACGGTCGGCTAACGCACCCATACCGGTCGGGGACCGGAACCAACGGCAGCTGTGGGAGAAGGTCGTCAAGCAGCTCGACCTGGCGTTCACCGCCCGGTTCCTGGCGCAGGAGTACCGTCACGTCGTCCTCGGCCAGGACCTCCGCGATCTGGACGCCTACCTCGGCGCGAGCCGTCGGGGACGCGGCACCGGTCTCGGGCCGGCGCGCCGCCGGGAGGTGTGGAGCGGCGTCGAGCGTTTTGAGCAGTTGCTGCGGGACCGCGATGAGACCACGCACCTCGGCATCTGCGTACGCGCCGCTGATCTCCTCGCCGAGGGGTCCGCTCCGTACGCCCATGTCGTGGTCGACGAGGCGCAGGATCTGCACCCCGCGCAGTGGCGTGTGCTGCGTGCCGCCGTGGCCCCGGGTCCCGACGATCTCTTCATCACCGGCGATCCGCACCAACGAATCTACGATTCCCGGGTATCACTGGGCTCCCTGGGCATCGCCACGGCCGGCCGCAGCTTCCGCCTGCGCGTCAACTACCGGTCGACCGAGGAGATCCTCGCCTGGTCGGCGCGGCTCCTGGCGCCCGTCACGGTCGACGCGCTGGAGGGCGAGGGCACGGACTCGCTCGCCGGATACCGTTCTTTGCTGCACGGGGGCCACCCCCAGGCGCTGGGCTACGCCACCCGCCAGGAAGAGACGGAGGCCCTGGTGGACCGAGTGCGGGAGCTGCTGGACGACGGCCTGGCCCCGCACGAGATCGGTGTGTGCGCACGCTTCAACCTCTCCCTGGACGCCGCGGAGGAGAAGCTGAAGGCCGCCGGTATACCGGTGCTCCGGGTCAAGGGCCATACCGCGCAGAACGCCGAGGGGGTGCGGCTGGCGACGATGCACGCGATGAAGGGGCTGGAGTTCCGGGCGGTGTCCGTGCTCGGTGTGGGCGAGGGAGCAGTCCCGTTCGCTCGAGAGATCACCCCGCGCGAGGCGGACGCCCAGCAGCATGAAGCCGATCTGCTCCGGGAGCGGTGTCTTCTTTTCGTGGCATGCACGCGTGCCCGGGAGGCGCTGAGTGTGACGTGGAGCGGCGCCGCGAGCCCGTTCCTTGAGCACGTCGCGTGACGCCCCGGCCGGCGCCCTGGCCTCACTTCTCCGGTGTCAGGGCCCCGGTCGCCAGCCCCTCGCGGGCGATGTCCGCGAGCCGACGGCTCAGCTCGTCGACCTTGCGGATTCTCTCCTCGAACTCGGACAGGGCCCGGAAGGCCGATCCATAGCGGCGCTGGTCGTCGATGCCCATGCGAGGAACGCGTGAGCCCTTGCCGTCCAGACGATAGGTTCCGCTGGCGCTGGTGGATCTGCGTGCATTGACGGAACTGCGCAGGAAGCCTTGCAGATAGTCCGTGTCGAGCTGGTCACTGGTCGAGACCGGTTCCGTGCCGTCGTACGCGACCAGACCCACGCGGGCGAGTTCCGCGACGCTGGTCGTGGCGACGTCCAGTGCACCCGGTCCGTCGCCGGGGCCGAGCTGGGGCAGAAGGGCGGCGAGCCGGCCGAGTTCCTCCGCCAGTTCCTCCCGCAGGGCGGCGTACTCACCGGGGTAGTCGCGGTGGAGCGCCCTCATGTGTCTGCCGGGTGTCAGGTCGACCGTGTCGTCCATGAGCTCGATCAGTGGGACGTCCGCGACTTGGTCGGGACGCGGCTCCAGACCCGCGTCGGGGTCGTTGTCGGTCAGATCGACCATGCGCACCGTTCGGTTGCCGTCACCGGCGTTCGTGTTCGCGGGACGCCGCAGACACCACAGGTGAACCGGCAGGGCGTGGGAGGTCGCCGTACCCGGTGGGAGGGCGACCACCTGACACACGATGCCCCTGCGGACGAGTTCGGCCCTGATGCGCCGGCCCGCCTTGCGGTAGGCCACCGAGGCGGGCATGACCATGAGGACCCTGCCGCCGGGCGCCGTGTGTGCGTAGGCGTGCTGGAGCCAGGCGAGCTCGCCCTCGGCTTTGGAGGGGGTGCCCAGTTCCCAGCGGGAGTCGAGCAGCAGTTCCTCCCGGCCCCAATCGGTCACGCCGGCAGGGGGGTCGCAGACGACCAGGTCCGCCTTGAGATCCGGCCACTTGTCCGCGCGCAGGGAATCACCTGCCACGATGCGCACACTCGATCGCCCCAGGAACTCGGCGCGGAGTTGCGCGAAGCGAGCGCTGTCAGCGTCTGCCTCCTGACCGCAGCAGCGCGCTTCCGCTTGGGCCGCAACGGACAGGAGGAGCACTCCGATCCCGCATGCGGGATCGAAAACCGTGGCAGTGCTCGGTAGTTCAGGAGCGAAGTGACGCACGGCACGGACCACGCGTTCGGAGGTCACCTGGTCCGATCCCGCACGCCGGGCGGAATCCATGAAACGTTCCGTCAGCCCGTTCAGGAGGTCCACAGACCCTTCGGTCACGGCGAGCCTCCGCACACGGATGGCGATGTCGTCCGGCAGCCCCAGCTCATGCTCTCCGGCCAGCGTCCCGGCCACCCCGGCAAGTCCCGTGACCATCTGCTCTCCGTACGCAGCCCGCATCGCCTGCCACAGTTCGACCTCGGGTGACACCTCCTGGCCTTTGCGATGCTTGTCCAGCCACGCCTGGATCTCGGCGAGCGCGTAGAGCGGACTGTTCGCTGCGCCCCCCGCCGGCGCCGGGAAGTCGTCGTAGCGCCGACGCCAGTTGGAGACAGCGGCCCGGGTGACCCCCGCCAACCGAGCGATCTCGGAACCGGTAATAAGAGGGCCGACCGATGAAGCGGCATTGTCCGTCATATCCCCAGCGTACACGGACCACAATTCGCGCTGCAGGGAATCTTCTATTGACATTGTACACGGCTCCCTTGAGCCTATCGCGTGTATTCAGCTGTTCTGAGGCCCGATACAATGCTCCTGCCCTGGCCAGCAAGGTTTCTCCTGCTAGGCGCTGTCGTCAAATGTCACGGCTACATCAGCAGGGCTGCGAGGGTGACTGCTGCTTGGTAGGACTCGGTGGTCTTGTCGGACCGGTGGCGATTCCGCACCACTGCTTCAGCTTGTTGAAGCACCGTTCCACCACGTTGCGCCGCATGTAGGCATCGCGATCGAAGGCCGGGGGCCGTCCACCATGGCTGCCACGGTTCAACCGGTTGCACACCTGGTCGGCTCGCTCGGGAATGGTGTGGCTGATCCCGCGCCGACGCAGCCAGCTTCGGATCGCCCTGGAGCTGTAGCCTTTGTCGCCCAGGACGTGCGAGGGGGCCGCGCCCGGGGCCGTCCCGGACCTGTCCTGGGCACCCGGATCGCCTCCATCACGGCGATGAACTGGGTGCAGTCGTTGGTCTTGCCGCCCGTGACGGTGAAGGCGAGCGGGCGGCCGGCGCCGTCGCAGGCCAGGTGAATCTTGCTGGTCAGGCCGCCTCGGAAGCGTCCGGGCGCCGGGTTGCGGACCCCCTTCTCGGGCGACGGCGGCATGCTGGTGGGCGCGGACGATCGTGGAGTTCCGACACCAGCCAGTCGATGTCCCCGGCGGCGTCCGCCCGGACCTGGGCGGCGCGGAGCATCCGCTCGAACGTGCCGTCCACCGCCCACCGGCGAAAACGCGTGTACAGCGCGGCCTACGGCCCGTACCACTCGGGCACGTCCCGCCAGGCCGTGCCTGTACGGAACTTCCACACGATCCCGTTGAGGACCCTGCGGTCGTCCAGCCGCTTGCGCCCACGCGACGACACGGGCAGCAACGGCCGGACGAACTCCCATTCGACATCGGACAGTTCATGGTGACGCATCAGCCGACCATGATCCACTGCTCAAGATCATTCGACGACAGGCCCCAGGACGGAGAGTTTCACGTCCAGCGGGGGCCGGTCGGTGAACGAGAACTCGGCGGCGAGGTAGCCGAGAAGGAGGTCGTCGGTGTGCCGCCGGGTCTCGAGGATCCGGTACGCCGCCTTCATGCCGGGGGGCTGGGAGTCGTAGTAGCCGGCGACGCCCTGGCGTCCGACGCTGTAGGGGTGCAGCCCCTGGAAGACGGCGTCCTCGGTGAAGAGGGCGGCGACGCGGTCGGGCCGGTGCGCGTCGACCGCGGCCTTCCACCGGTCGAGCACTCCGCTCAGGATCTCCGCGTCGTCGGTCGTGGCGGTCATGTCCACTCCTTGGGCCAGGACTCGGTGTGCGGTCAGTGCCCTGCGCTCATGCCGCCGTCGACGTGCAGGATCTCGCCGGTGACGAACGGCGCCGTCTCCAGGAAGAGCACTCCGTCGACGATGTCGCTCACCTCGCCCATCCGTCCGACCGGGTGCAGGGCGGCGAGGTACTCGTGGGTCTCCTCGGGGTGCATGGGGGTCTTGATGGTGCCGGGCGACACGGCGTTGACGCGGATGCCTCGGGTGGCGTACTCGATCGCCAGGGACTTGGTCGCGGACTGCAGGCCGCCCTTGGTCAGCGAGGCGAGGACGGAGGGGACCCGGGCGTCCGGGCTGTCCACCAGGCTGGTGGTGACGCTCACGATGTGCCCGCCGCCCTGGGCGAGGAGGTGCGGGAGGGCCTGCTGGGTGAGGTGGAAGAAGCCGGCGACGTTGATGCCGGTCACGGTGGCGTAGTCCTCGGCCGTGTACTCGGTGAAGGGCTTGGCGACGAAGATGCCCGCGTTGTTGACCACGGTGTCGATGCGCCCGAACCGCTCGAGTGCCGCGGTGACGGCCCGCTCGGCGGTCGCCGGGTCGGCGATGTCGCCCTGAACGGTCAGGACGTCGGCGTCGGCGGCGGGGGCGATGGTGCGCGAGGTGGCGACGATGCCGTAGCCGAGCTTGCGGTAGCCCTGGACGAGGGCGGCGCCGATGCCCTGCGAGGCGCCGGAGATGATCGCGACCTTCTGGTGCTGTGTGCTCATGCTGACCTTTTCGGAAGGGGATGACCGAATCACTAGCCGACCGGTCGACTGCTTCACCGTAGGCCGGGGCCGTTCGGCACGGGAAGGACCGGCTTCCTAGCGCCCGGGAGGCACAACCTCCCGGCGCACGTCAGCCCCGGATCGCGTACGGATCGCCGGCGGGCAGCCAGGTCTCCGGGGCATGGATCCCGAGGTCACCGACGCCGTCGCACAGGGCGTCGACGGCGGCGAGGACTCCGGGACGGTCCTCGCTCTCACGCCAGACCAGGGACCAGGTCCAGTAGACCTTCGGCGCGACGATCTCGCGGCGGACCAGGTCGGGCGGGAGCGCCGCGGTCTGTCCCTTGGGCGAGTTGAGGACGGGGCGGGTGCAGCGGCGGACGTGGTCGAAGAAGGCGGGACCGGTGATCGCCCCGTCGGAGATGTGCACCGCGCGGGCCCCGGTGGCCTGCGTCAGTTCCTCGGCGTACACGTTCCAGGACGCCCAGGAGGTGATGTCGTCGTCCATCAGCACGTCGGTGTCCCGGGCCGCCACATCCTGCGACGGGCCGCCGGTGTCGCCCCCCTTCGCTACGGCGTAGAGGCGGTCGGCGCCGATCAGCCGTGCCCGCAGCCCGAGCCGCTCGAGGTCCTCGGCGCGCACCC
Source organism: Streptomyces sp. NPDC003393 (assembly GCF_053589015.1). NCBI lineage: Bacteria > Bacillati > Actinomycetota > Actinomycetes > Kitasatosporales > Streptomycetaceae > Streptomyces > Streptomyces sp. NPDC003393. The sequence continues at coordinate 51,295 of NZ_JBSFRB010000034.1, forward strand.
AGCAGACGGCGAGGTCGAGGCTGCCGTCGGCGACCCGCATGGCCTGGGTGTGCGAGGGGGCGACCCAGGCGTCCAGGTGCACCTGGACCACCCCGGCTGTCCGCGAAGTCAGGTCCGGTGGAAGCCAGTTGACGTAACCGAGCCGCACCGACTCCGAGCCCGACAGTCGGCCGGCCTGGTGCCTCAGGTCGTCGGCCCGCTCCAGCAGGTCACGGGTGCGCGGTAGCAGTGCGGCGCCGGCCGGCGTGAGGGAGACCGAGCGGCTGTCACGGTCGAACAGCCGGACGCCCAGGTCCCGTTCGAGCGCCTTGATCTGCTGGGAGAGCGAGGGGCCCGCGATGAGCAGCCGCTCGGCGGCCCGGCCGAAGTTCAGCTCCTCGGCGACGGCGACGAAATACCGCAGCTGGCGCAGTTCCACGCGCGCCATGCTACGCGCGCTGGGAGGCCGCGCCTCTTGGCGGCGAGGCGACCGGTCGTCCCGTCAGCGCGGCCCCGGGAGCGCAGCACTCAGCGGCTCTCCGCCGGTATGTCGTGCGGCAGTGCGGCCGCCTCGGCGGCATCGGCGGCATCGGCCGTGACACGGGTGGCGGCGCGTGCGGCTCGCCCGGTGATACGCCAGGCCATCATGCGCAGTGCCGTGGCCGGGACCGGCGGAAAGACGCCGAGTTGGCCGAGCATGGTGATGTCGTCGCGTACGGCCTCGTGGCTCACCACCTTGCCGTCCCGGAGGCCGAGTACATGGATCTGCTCGAAGTCGATGTCACGCCCGGTGGGGGGTATGGCCTGATCGAGTGCGCCGTCGCGGTAGCGGACGAAGGGGCCCGTGTGGCGGCCCCGCATGCGCAGCCGCACCCAGACCTGGTCGTCGTCGCGAGCGGTGCCGAGCACCGGGAAGCGCAGGTCACTGAACGCGGAGCGCATCCACGCGCTCGAGGCGAGTACGCCGGCCGGGCCGGGCAGGGCACAGGCCGGGGGCGCCACGGTCGCCTCGCGGTTGCGGAAGTCCTCGTGCACCACGTCGGCGGCGAGTGCCGCGTCACCTGTCTCGAGGACCCGGAAGAGTCCGTGGGCCAGTTCCGTGGGGTCCATTCCCATGATGCGGCTGCCTCTCGTGGGCTGTGGTCGTAAGGATCACGCGGGGGCGGCGGCCGCGGGACCGGCGGCATGGCCGCGCATCCGTGTCCGGGTTCGACCGCGCACCGTATTGAGGTTACAGCACACCTAATGAATTCCTGGCGATAGAATCGTGATCATGTCGTCCAAGCGCTCCTACGTCTCCCCCCTGCGGGAACAGGCCGCCGCACACACGCGCGAGCTGATCCTGCGCCGGGCCACGGAACTGTTCGCCGAGCGCGGCTACGGACGGGTGACCGTCGCCGACATCGCAGCGGCGGCGGGCGTGGCCTCCAAGACCGTCTTCGCCAGCGTCGGGAGCAAGAGCGACATCCTGAACCGGATCGTCGACCAGGGTGTGGACGCCTCGGGTCACGAGTCCGCGATGCGAGCGCTGCTCGCGGAGCGGACGCCGGAGTCGGTACTGCGAGCGTTGGCTCATGGCACGCGGACGGGCAACGAGAGTCAGTTCACCGTGCACGAGGCGATCCGGAAGGCGGTGCCCGTCCACGAGGACGGCGAGGCCCTGTGGGAGCGCGCGACCGCGGACTACCGCGACGCGCTGCGCACGACCGCCCGCCATCTGCACAGCCTGACTCCACCCCCGTCCTACCCGGTCGAGGAGACGGCGGATCTGCTCTGGCACTGGTTCGGCCCCACCGGCTGGCACACCCTGGTGGTCGAGAGCGGCTGGTCCTGGGACCGCGCGGAGGACGCCCTGTGTCGCACGGCGGTCGCCGCACTGCGCTGACACCGCCTTCGGGGTGGCGGCGGGACAGGGGGCGACACGTCGTCCGTCCGGCGGCGGGCGGGTGTCGGCACCGTCCGGCGGCAGGCGGGCGTCGGCTCCACGCCGCCCGCGCTTCGGCCCCTTCGTATGCGTGTCCTCTGACGGTGCGTGTCCTTCGACGACCGGCCGTCACGAGGCGGACCTGTCCCTCCGTGTCGACACATGCGGCCCGCCCGGCGAGAGCCCCGTCGCACCCGAGGCCGTCCAAGCGGCGGACCGGGAGCCTTTGCCTCCCGGCAGGGAGTAGACAAGTCGTGGTCTCGGCACGACCCGAAGGCGCAGCGTTTTCCGTCCGTACGGGTCGAACCCGACCCCATCTTCGTGCCGGACGGGCGGATGATGACCTCGGCAGGCGTCAGCGCCGGCATCGATCTGTCCGTGGCCCTGGTCGAAGAACGCTTCGGTGCCGGGATGGCCCGAGCAGTCCGCCGAAGACATGGTCGTCTTCATGCGACGCCCCGGGAGCCAGTCCCAGTTCAACGTCCGCTCGCAGGTCCCGCACTCCCGCCACGACACGCTCCGCCACGTGCTGGACCAGGTCGCCGAGAAACCCGGAGCCAATCACACCGTGTCGTCCATGGCACGCAGAGCCGGCGTCAGCATCCGTCATATGACCCGGCTCTTCACCGAAGAGGCGGGAACCACTCCGGCCGGTATGTGGAGCAGGTCCGGTTGGAAGCCGCCCGGGTGCTGCTGAAGACGGGGGACGACTCCATGGCGGTGGCGGCGCGCCGCTCAGGGTTCGGCTCACCCAAGTCGATGCGCAGGGCTTTCGTGCGGCATCTGGGCGTGACGCCTGGCGCTTACCGGTCATCCGGAACCTGGCCCGCGCGACCGTCGCGCCGATAGCCGACGGCCATGCGCCCGCAATCGATGAGCGCTGCTCCACCGTCGCCCGCGGCAGAACCCCAGTATCCGCGCATCCAGCCGGGACGGTGTCCGGGATTGACGCCCTACGTCCCCGCCCCGGGCCGGTCCCTGTCGGCTCTGTCGTCGATGGCGTAGTCGATCAGCGGCCTGACCGAGACCACGCCCTCGACGCCGCCGGCGAGCCGTTCGGCGAGCTGGGCGCTGCTCCGGTTCTCGACCTCGCCGCGCAGGGTGACGACGCCGTCGTGGACCTGCACCTGCACCTCGTCCTCGCTCAGCCGCAGTATCCCCTCGAGGACGTCGTCGCTGATCTCCTCGTGGATCTCCTCATCGGTGCGCAGGTAGACGTGAAGCAGGTCCGAGCGGCTGACGATGCCGACGATGCGGTCGGCGTCGTCCACCACCAGGAGCCGCTTCACTCCGTGGCGGTCCATCGTCCGGGCCGCCTGGGCCACCGGCCAGTCGGCGCGAGCGGTGACGACGGGTGTGGTCATCAGCCCGGCGGCGTTCTCCGCTCGTGCCTTGGACTTCTCCCGGGGCCATGCCGGCGGAGCCTGTTGCCCGGCGGCGGGCTGCTGGACCTGCTTGCGAAGCAGGTCGGCCTCGGACACCACTCCCACGGGTCTGCCCTGATCGTCGGCCACGGGCACGGCGCTGATGCCGTGGCGGGACAGGACGGATGCGATCTCTTTGAACGGGGTGTCCGGACGGATGGTGACGACGTCGCGTGTCATCACCTCGCCGACCGTGCTGTGCTGGGCGGTCATCATCCCAGCTCCTTCCTGACTGAGCGGCGCGCAAGAGAACGGGGCGCGCCCTCCCGGCTTCGGTTGTCGTCGCTTCCTGAGCCGGTCTGCAGTGGACGGTCCCCGATCCAGATCAAGAAGCGGCAGTCCTCGGCGTCGGCTGCCCTCTTCGCAGGGCTCGGGTACCCTGCCGGCGGCGTCACTCACGGGTGACCCGGTTCCGCTGTCCCTGTCGGCCGCGGTCGTATGGCGAACGGCCCCCGCATCGCCCAGTGTGGACCTGTACGGGAGCAGAAGGGATGCATGTCATGGCGGACCCGGGCTCGTCCTCGCACGTCGTGGTGGGTGTCGACGGCTCGCCCGCGTCGCATGCCGCGCTTCGGTGGGCGGTCCGGTACGCCGAGCTGATCGACGGTGACGTGGTGGCGGTGGCGGCCTGGGAGGTGCCGTGGGCGTACGGGTGGGCCGGGCCGGCGGTGGACCCCACGTTCGACCGGACCATGGCCGAGCAGAGCCTGGTCAACCAGGTGGACCAGGTTGTCGGTGACTCCGGTGCCGCCCGGGTGCGCAAGCGTCTGATCAAGGGCAATCCCGTCGAGGTGCTGCTCAGTGAGGCGGAGGGGGCCAAGGCCCTCGTGGTGGGCAGCCGGGGCATGGGCGGATTCCGTCGCACGCTGCTGGGCTCCGTCAGTCAGCAGTGCGCGATGCACGCTACGTGTCCGGTCGTCATCGTGCGGGCGGAGGTCGAGGTGGCGGACTCCCCTGCACAGGCCGAGTGAGGCGGCGCGGCCCACCGGCGCACGAACCGAACCGCAGGTGCCCGCGCTTGTCCGACACGGCGTGCCGGGTCGGGTGCTCGGTGCAGGCCCACTCCATGGGGCTGTCCCCGCAGGCGTTCGGCCGGATCCGGAGGACCTCGAACGTGCGCTGGTCCAGCACCAGCATCTGGCGGTGGTGGCCACTGGTGACGAAGACCCGGTCCTGCCGGACGCCGATGCCGCGGGAACTGCACGGGGAGGGTTCCTCCCGGGGCAGCAGTCCCGACCGGTCGCACACCGTCGCCGGGTCCAGCCGGTCCACCAGCTCCAGGGTGTCCAGGGACCACCGGAACACCGCGCCCATACGGTCCTTGCCGATCACCCACCCGTCCGCGGCGGCCAGGCCGTGAAGCGGCCGGCCCTGCCGGACGAAGGGCGACGACGCGACCAGCCGCAGTTTCTCGTCGAGTCTGTGAATACGACCGTAGGTGTCCGCCGTGAGAAGGCCCGCACCGTCCACACAGAGGATTCTGACCAAGTGGTCGGTGGGTTTCACGATGTGCTTTCCCGTTCTCTCTCCGATGGGATCCGCATACGGACTGCTCGGTTACTTGCTCGGGTTGACGCTGTCACGGACCGGACCGTCCCCGTCAACCGCGACTGCCCGTGGCGAGGATCCCTGACATCGCACAGGTCCCGGAGCAGCCACCCAAGGACTCCGAACGCTCCTCGATACGGACGAGGATGACGACGACACCGACGACGACGAGGATGACGACCCGGACGACGAGGAGGATCACTGAGTCTTCCCCGTCTGGACCCGGGCAGCGGTGACCGTCGGCGGCCCCGCGGTCATCCGATCAGGGTGCGCAGGACCGGAATGCTGCCGCCGGCGCCGGACAGACCCGCGAGGGCAGCCGCCGCGATCGGGGCCCCGGTGAGGACCGTCAGGGAGCCGATGACCATGCCGAGGACGGCGGCGGCCAGGAGGACGACGGCGGTGTGCAGGGACAGGAAGGTGTCAGGTGGAGTGGACATGCCTCGACCCTGGTCCTCGGCACCGCTCCCACCCGCACTGACCGATCGGATCCGGTGAACGCCGATCACTCGCCCGACTCCTCGGCACGAGCCGGGTGTTCGGCCGAACGCCCCTCGCACGACCGCTGCCGGCACCGGCTGTGCGGGACTGTTCCGTCAAGTTCGGTGCTGAGCGCTCGCAGGTGCCTTACGCTGCCGACGACTCGGCACAACGCGGGGGGACGGAGTCCATGGCAGAGGACGTCGACGCCACCGACCGGGCCGGCACGTACGAGAAGGCGTTGCGGGACCAGGCGGTTCACCTGGGCCGCCTGAGGGTGGAGCGGGGCAATCCGTCGTTGCGCGCCATCGAGGCCCGCGCGCGGAAACTGTTCACCCGGGAGCAGGCGGCGTTGCCCATCGCCACGCAGAGTGCGGCGTTCGGCGGGAAGTACGTCGGCGTGGACAAGCTGATGCTGCTGGTCCGTACGCTGCTGTCCTGGGACGAGTACGGACAGGAGTGTACACCGCCCGACCGTAGATCCCCCGTGCTGGAGCCCTGGCGTGCCAGGTGGGTCGCCGTCGCGTCGGCACGGCCGGCCCGGCGGCGGACTCCTGCCGGGCGGCGGGAACCAACGATCGCGCCACCGGAGATCTCGACCACGGAAGCGTCCTCCCCCCGCTACGACCTCGCCTACGCGCCCTTGGTGCACACGGGTCCGGTCGTGTCGGCGGCGTTCTCCCCGGACGGGCGGCTGCTCGCCACCGGCAGCGCGGACGCCACCGTACGTCTGTGGAACTCCCGTTCGGGCACTCCGGCCGGGGAGCCACTCGCCGGTCACACCGAAGGGGTGGCGTCGGTGGCGTTCTCGCCCGACGGGCGGCTGCTGGCCACCGCGAGCGCCGATCACACGGTGCGCGTGTGGGACACAGTGTCCGGTGCTCCTGTCGGCGACCCCCTCAGCGGCCACACCGACGAGGTCTGGTCGGTGGCGTTCTCCCCGGACGGGCGGCTCCTGGCCACCGCGAGCACGGACGAGACCGTCCGGCTGTGGGACACCGCCACGCACACCCCGGTCAGGGACGCGCTCACCGGCCACGGCGACCCGGTGTGGTCGGCGGTGTTCTCCCCCGACGGCAGCCTGCTCGCCACCGCGAGCAGGGACAAGACCGTACGCCTGTGGGACCCCGCGAGCGGTGTCCTCGTCGGGAAGCCCCTCGTCGGTCACACCGACGACGTCGAGTCGGTGGCGTTCTCCCCCGACGGGCACCTGCTGGCGACGGTCGGCTCCGACGGAACGGTGCGACTGTGGAGTACGGCCACCGGCGCCGCGGTCCATGCCCCGCTCACCGGCCACACCGGCCCGGTCTTCTCGGTGGCGTTCTCCCCGGACGGCCGGCTGCTGGCCACCGCCGGCCGGGACCGGACCGTGCGGCTGTGGGATCCCGCGGCCGGGGTCCCGGTCAGTGAGCCGCTCACCGGGCACACCGATCAGATCTGGTCGGTGGACTTCTCCCCCGACGCACGTCTGCTCGCCACCGCCGGTCACGACAGGACGGTGCGCGTCCACCGGCTCGGTGGGCCGCACGCTCCGGCACCCGTCGTCGCCGTGGTCACCCCGGCGCTGCGGGCGGTCGAGCGCGCCCTCTCGCAGGGGCACCCGGTGCCCCTGCCTCCCCTGCACGGCAGTCGTACAGGGCCGGTCCATTCCGTGGCGTTCTCACCGGACGGCCGTCTGCTCGCCTCCGCGGGCGGCGACGGGGTCGTGCGGTTGTGGGACCCCGTCACCCGGGCCCCGGTCGGCAGTCCCCTCACCGGGCACACCGGGGAGGTCCGGTCGGTGACGTTCTCCCCCGACGGACGCCTCATCGCGAGCGCCGGTGACGACGGAACCGTCCGGCGGTGGGACGCGGTCGCCCGCCTCCCCATCGGCGAACCCCTTGCCGCACAAGGTGGTTCGTACCTCTCGGTGGCGATCTCCCCGGACGGGAGCACCCTTGCCTGCGCCGGTCACGAGTTCCGGCTGTGGGACACGGCGACGGGCGTTTCCCTCGGTGAGCCCCTGTCCGGCCGCACCGGCGGCATCCGCTCCGTGGCCCTCTCCGCCGACGGACGCCTCCTCGCCACCGCCGGTGACGACGGAGCCGTCCGCCTGTGGGACCCGGCCACCCGGCTCCCCATCGGCTCCCCTCCGGCCGGACACGCGAGCAGTGTCGCCTCCGCGGCGTTCTCCCCCGACGGTCGGCTGCTGGCCATCGCCCGCCACGACGGGACGGTCCGTCTGTGGTACACCGCGAGCGGTGCCCCCGCCCGTGGGTCCCTCACCGGCCACAGCGGCCCGGTCCTCTCGGTGGCGTTCTCACCCGACGGGCATCTGCTGGCCACCGCGGGGGGCGACGGCACCGTACGGCTGTGGAACACACGCACCCGATGCCCCGTCGGTGAGCCCCTGGCCGGCCACACCGGCCGGATCCGGTCCGTCGTCTTCTCCCCCGACGGGCACTTCATCGCCGTGGCGGGAAGCGACGGGATCGTGCGGACGTGGGCAGGGCGCTTTCGACTGCCATCGGTTCACCCGTCCGGTTGAGCCCGTCCTCGCCCCGGCGAGCATGCCGGTGGTCCCGGGTCGCCGCACCTCGGCGGCGGCCCGGGACCACCAGCGTCGTCCTCGTGGGAGGGCGTTCGTGGCCGGCCCCGTCAGGTGCGGGTCCAGCGCTGGTTGCTGCCGTTCCAGCAGGAGTAGAGCTGGATCAGCGTGCCGTTGCCGGTGCCGCTCCCGACGGCGTCGAGGCAGAGGCCGGACTGGACGCCGACGATGGTCCCGTCGGAGTTGAGGCGCCACTTCTGGTTGTCCCCGCCCCAGCAGCTGTAGATCTGGACTTTGGCGCCGTTGCCGGTGCCGGCGGCGTCCAGGCACTTGTCGCCGTAGACCCTGAGCTCGCCGGCGTCGGTGTACTCCCACTGCTGGTTGGCGGCGCTGTGGCAGTCCCACAGCTGGACCTGGGTGCCGTCGGCGGTACTGGCGTTGGGCACGTCCAGGCAACGGCCCGAACCGACGCCCTTGATCTGTCCGCCCTCACCCTCGTCGGGGGGCGTGGTGGTGCCGCCGTTGAGCGCGTTGAGGACGGCGGTGTAGGCCGACTTCTTGTTGCCGTTGTTGTCGAACAGCAACGGCGTGTCCTGCGACCGCCAGGAGTCGCTGTCGCGCACACCCCAGACGGTGATCCCGAGGCAGCGCGAGACGGCCAGGCAGTCGTTGACCACGTTGGCGTACGTCGTGGGCGAGGCGCCCTGGATGTCGAGTTCGGTGATGGCCACGTCGACGCCGAGGGCGGCGAAGTTCTGCAGGGTGGTGCGGAAGTTGCTGTCGTAGGGGCTGCCGCTGTTGAAGTGCGACTGGAAGCCGACGCAGTCGATGGGCACACCGCGCGACTTGAAGTCCCGGACCATGGAGTAGACGGCCTGGGTCTTGGCCCAGTTCCAGTTCTCGATGTTGTAGTCGTTGTAGCAGAGCTTGGCGGACGGGTCGGCGGCGCGCGCGGTCCTGAAGGCGACCTCGATCCAGTCGTTGCCGGTCCGCTGCAGGTTGGAGTCGCGCCGGGCTCCGGAACTACCGTCCGCGAAGGCCTCGTTGACCACGTCCCACTGTGCGATCTTGCCCTTGTAGTGGCCCATCACGCCGTTGATGTGGTCGATCATCGCCTGGCGCAGGGTGCTGCCGCTGAGGTTCTGCATCCAGCTCGGCTGCTGGGAGTGCCAGGCCAGGGTGTGACCGCGCACCTTCTTGCCGTTCTGCACCGCCCAGTTGTAGACGCGGTCACCGGCGGAGAAGTTGAACTGGCCCCGCTGCGGTTCGGTGGCGTCGATCTTCATCTCGTTCTCGGCCGTCACCATGTTGAACTCGCGGTTCGCGATCGACGTGTACGTCGAGTCGCCCAGCTTGCCCGAGGCGATGGCGGTGCCGAAGTAGCGTCCGCTCTGCGCCGCCGCCGCGCCGAGGGTGCTCTCGGCGGCCTGTGCGGTCGGCGGCACGGCCAGTGCAGCGACCACACCGAGGACGCCGGCGAGCAGCGCCGGCACCAGATGGCGGGTCCTTCGGCGGCCAACGGATCTGGGAAGGGCATGAGGGCCCATGGGTGTGCCTCCTTGGTAGGAATCACGGAAGTGACCGAAGCGCGGGGCAGGTGTCGTCCGCTCCCACATGCAGAGGGACGGGAACGGCCGGGACCTGGGCCGTTTGCCCAGGACTCACTTGGTTCGATATCTCGACCTGTGGTCGGTTTCCCAGACAGGATGATTGAGGGATTGACGGTGGATCGTCAACCCTTCGCCGCCAGAAAACTTTCTGTTCTTGTTTCGAAAGTTTCAGAGCTGGCCGACACCCCTGAGGCGAACCGCCGGCGAGCTGGCGGCCGGCACCGTGGAGCTGGGTCGCGACCACGACGGCGCCGGGAGGCGCTTACCCAACTCCCTTATGTGAGCCTGCTTTACGGACGACCGCCATCGTGTCTAGCACGTCCGGTAGGCACGCCTGCTCGTCCCGCTCGACGGAGGAACTGTTTCCGGACAGATCGGCCGCAGACCTTGACCCAGGGGATCACATTCCCTACTTACGGCGTCATGGGAGACGAAAAACTTCGAAAGTTTCGGACCGGACATGACGTGCCGCTCCGCGCGGGGCCGGGTCACACGCTCCGGCCCCGCGCCCGGGTCCGCTGCCTCAGTTCGATGATGGTCGCGACGGCATGCAGCCAGGCGGCCGCGGTGTCGTCGGCGGCGATCCCGCCCGCGAGTTCGGTGCCGGCCCGCAGCCACTCCCGTACGAGGACGGCCGCCTCCCGGCGGGGCAGGGGCTCGGGCAGCTCCGCGGCACGGGCGAGTCCGCCGGCCCGCACCGTGTCGGCGAGGAAGGCGACCGAACGCGGCTCGGTGCCGAGGCGGTCGAGGACGACGGCCGCGGCCACGGCGCCGTCGCCGAACAGGGCGGTGCGCCGGGGGCCGGGCTCGGCGGTGAGGCCGTAGCGCAGCAGGACCGTGATGTCGAGCCGGGCCAGCTCGTCGTCCGTGCGGTCCGGTGGGTACGGGGCGTCGTTCATGGCGGGGCCTCTGGTGTCTCGTCGTATCCGGCTGGTCCGCCGCGGCTCAGCCGACGGTCACCGTGTAGGTGATGCGCTCGGGGGCCGGGGAGGGGGTGGCCGCGCCCGTGGTCGGGGTGGCGGAGGGCCCCGTCGTCTGCGGGGGCTGGGTGGAGTTGTTGTCCTGGCAGGTGGTGATCGTGCAGTGCAGCAGCGTGAACCGGGTGGTGCCCTTGCCCTTGGCCTCGAAGGTGAAGGTGAGCCGGCCGCCGGCACCGGGCTCTGTCTCGCCACCGGAGTTGGACGCGTAGTCCTGGCCCTTGCTGACCAGAACCGAACTGTCGGGCTTCGGGTCGACCAGGTACCAGTAGTCGCGAGTGGAGGCGTTCCGGTTCACGGTGAGCGTGAAGCGGTCGCCCGGCTCGGCCGTGATGCTGGTGTCGCGCACCGGATGGCTCTTCGGGTGGCCCGCGGCGCTCGTGGCGGTCGTATCACTCGTGGCGCTCGTGGCCTTGTCGGCCGGTTCGTCGGTGCCCGGGCCGCAACCCGTGGCGAGAGCGAGGAGCGCGGTCGCCGCGATCGCGGCACCGCCCCTGCTACCGCGGAAGATAGACGCTGTACGCATTGGGGAGATCACTGGTGGAAGCCTTGCCCATGTGGCCGTTGATGAAGTCGTCCTCGCTGACCCAGGTGGTCGAGCCCCAGGGGTTGTACACCTGAAGCCGGTCACCCTCCTGGGCGATGATGGTCATGGCATGGGCGCCCTCCTTGCCCGAGACGTCGACCGGCACCGGCCTCCCCTGCGCCACCGACTTCTCGACCTCGGTGAGTACCGCCCTGCGGTCGGCGGCGCTGTTCAGATCCTGGCGCTCGTAGTCGGTGCCGGTGGCACTGCCGACGGCGCTGTCGTTGATCCGTTCCTGCCCCTCGGGTCCCATGCCCGTCCACTTCGCGCCGCCGTCGCCTTCGGTGTGCAGTCGGTGCTGTTCCGCCACCAGGCGCTGCTTGAAAGCCTCGGGGTCGTCCTGCTGCCCGTCGGGGCCGCCGGTGAGGTCGAGCGCGTAGACAGGGTCCACCATGGCGCGGGACGTGACGGTGGACGAGGCCACACAGGTGCCCTCGGAGCCGTCGCCGCCCTGGACCCACCGCTGGCCGTCGAACGTGACGTAGTCCTTGTTGTTGTTCGAGCCGTCCGGTGCGAGGCCCTCGTCGTTCATGCTGTCGGAGGCGGTGACCACCGGAGTGAGGTGCCGGCGCAGCCAGGCGGGATCCTTGCCGTGGATCTTGTCCTGGAACGTCGCGATCTCGGCGACGCTGTGGCCGGCGGCCAGAGCCTTCATCAGGTAGGCCCGCTCCTGCGGGGAGGCCGACTTCGCCAGGATCCGCTCCATGGCCGTCTCGTCGTCGAGGCTCAGCAGGTCCATACGTGTCGACGCGCGCGCCAGGTCGCCGGCCGTGAGGATCTCGTTCAGCTCGGCGTCGGCGCCCGCGACGCCGGTGTCGGCGAGCATCAGCTTGTCGACGGCGGTGAGTTCGCTGGTGTCCATCTTGCCGGCGCGTGCCTCGGCGGCCCACTTGTTCAGGTCCCGGGCCGCGACGCGGGTGGCCTCCTGCGCGTCGGCCACGGCGGCGTGCATCAGGTCGACCGCGTAGGAACCGAAGTGGGCGGCGTTCTTGCGGTCCCACTCCTCCTCGTCGTTCTCATGCAGGTTGTCGAAGAAGCCGTCCTTGCCGCCGAGCGTCTTCTTCTGCTCCAGCAGCTGTCCGCGGCCCTGCTCGTCCTTGCGCTGCGCGGCGCCGATCGCGTCGGCCAGCGTCAGCAGGACCGTCGCGCACCCCTGGAACGCCTCCCTCATCTGGGTCACGGCCCGGCCGGCGGCGTTCACCACGTCGGAGGCGAGGACGCTCGTGTCCCCGACCCACACCTGCGGAAGCCCCTTGCGGCCCACCCGGTCGACCTGGTCGAACACGCCGCCGACGTGGTCGACCTGACCGCGGTAGAGGTGTGCCAGGCCTTCCAGCAGGCCCGGGTCGCCGCCGGGTTCGGGCACCGAGAGGGCCTCGTCGATCAGGTCGAGGAGCTCGTTCTTGCTCCCGGCGCCGACCATCTTCTTCGACAGCCCGGCGAGCCACGCCAGTCGAACGGAGGGGGAGTTGAACGGGGAGGAGAAGAACGACACGTATCCGTTCCTCAGTAGGTCGACAGGACCGAGGTGCGGCCGCCCTGCGTCGAGGTGTCGGTGAGGCTGCTCGCACCGCCCACGAACACGCTGTCGGCCCGGGTCTTCGCCAGATGGTCGGTGCCGTGGTAGGTCTTCTGGGCCAACTGCACCTTGCCACCGAGTTCGTGCAACGCCGACGCCAGCGTCTTGGCCTCCGCCTCCCAGGCCTTGACGAACGCGTTCAGCGCCGACGCGGCGTCATCGCCGCCGGCATCGCTGTAGGAGTAACTGGTGCGCGACTTCACGGCCGCGCTGACGCCGTCCATGTCCGTGCCGGCGTCGTCGAGTTGCCGGGCCTGGCCGGTCATGCCCGCCTTGACCTGGTAGCCGTCCGATCCCATCGTGCCTCCCCCGTACGCATGTCGATCGCGACCACGGGAGGCTAACACGCACTTCACACAAGAAGATCAAACGTCATGCCGCCGCGCACGCCTCTTCACAGCACCCACCCACCGCGTCCCCGACACTCGTCCCGCCACGGGCGATCGGCCGCGACCCGCCGGAGGCTTGGGGCCACTTTGGAGATGGCGACGCGGTTCCCTGCCACCAGGACGCGCCGTTGCGCTTCGGCTCGATCCCGCTCTTACGCGCTGGGCATGCAGGGTAGTGCTCTCGGGTGGGCGCCTCGGATTGCCGGGCTCGCGAGGGGGGCGATGGAACAGTGACGTCGACGTTGAACGCCTATGGTCCGCCAGGTGACCTGACGGAGTATCTGCCGAACCCGAACGAACCGATCGACCGATGGTTTCAGGCCAGAAACGCGTCGAACGTCCGCACGACGGTCCGGATCGTGCGGGATCTTTGCCCGGCGGCGGACCTGTTCGTGGATCCACTTGCCGGCGGCGGAAGTTCGGCTTGTGCGGCGCGCCTGCTGGGCTTGCCCTTCTTCGGTGTCGAACTGGACCCCTTGCTGGCCTGCGTGTGTCTCGCCAAGTCAGTGGCTGAGTCCGCTCACGCGAGAGCCGTGCCCGCACGGGTCGATCCCGACCGACCAGTGGCGTCATGTCTCTCAGTGACCCGCCGTCTGAGCGCAAGCACCGAACACCCCGTGTCCGACCACGACATTCTCACGGACCTGGAAGGCAGCCCGTACCCGTCCACGGAATCGCGCGTGCTGTGGGGCGATGCGACCCAGGCGGAGCCTTGGGACGAACTCCATGTGGACGCACGCCGAGCGGTGCTCTACACCTCTCCGCCGTTCGGCCTCTCCTCGCCACGACCTCAGGCCCCTCCGGAGATTCGGACGGAGGCCGAGCTGGCCCTCAAAGCGGCGAAGGCCGCTCGGTCCGGCACCGGACCTGGACCTTTCGCCTCGTACGACCAGATAGCATCGGCCGTCGTCCTCCAAGCGGCACAAAGACTCCGGCGGCTCACCGTGATACTTGAGCACGAGCCGGCCGACGACGGCTCCGACGCACGCTTCCTTACGATCCGTCGACTGAACGACGCGCTGGGCAGCCGCCTGCGGGACGTCCGTATCCTGGAGTGCGGCGCCTACTCAGCACGTGGCATGTTCTCCTTGATCGTAGGCGAGGTGGCCCAGTGAAGGCGGACGCGTCCACGTACACACTCACCGAACACGAGTGGCCCGCGCTCGCCGCCGACACCATCAACCTGGCCGATGCGCACGCGCGTCACTCCTTGTCCTCCGACTCAGTCCGACGCATCTCCGAGGTGACGCACCACCTCTTGGTCAACGGCAGGCCTGACTACTTCGAGGCGGAGACGTGGTTCCGCGAAGCTCTCGCCCGCCACACCGGCCAGCGCTACCCCAGTCCCTCTTCCTACCTGACCTACTCCGCTTCGATCGCCCTGGATGTGATCGCCAAGTACCTGCGGTCGGTGCAGGGGCCTGTCGGCATGATCACGCCCACATTCGACAGTGTGCCGGCGCTCTTCGCCAGGAGCGGTGTGGGTATGGTGCCCATCCCGGAGCGACGCATCCTGCCCGACTGCGACACCGACTTCCTCGACTCACTGACGCTCAGCACGCTCGTCGTCGTAGCGCCGAACAACCCTACAGGCGCGATACTGGCGCCCGACCAGGTGCTCGCACTGCTCGAGTGGGCGGCTCGGCGCCGCACGCTTCTCGTTCTTGACGCGTCCTTCCGCATGTTCGATCCCGGGCTGAAGCTGGACCTCGTGGACATGGCGAACGACATCGGAGCCGACGCCGCAACGGTCGACGACACCGGCAAGACCATCCCTCTGCACGACACCAAGGTCGGAGTGCTCACAGCCACCCGTGCCCTCGCCCGCGACCTCGGCTCCATCTGCACCGATGTGCTCCTCAACGTCTCGGAGCTCAACATCAGGATGCTCGCTGCACTGCTGGAAGACGACGGACCGTACGGGGAAGCCGCTCGGTCGCGCACTGTCGCCGCCGCCAATCAGAGACAACTCGAGCAACGCCTCGGTCTCACACTTGCTCCTCCGGATGAGCGCGCATTCCAACGAAGTGTTGCGTGGCTGCACTTGGGACAGCAGCGGGACGCCGTCCTTGATGCCTGCCGGGCCCGGTCCGTGAACGTACTGCCAGGCGACCGCTTCTATTGGAACCACGACCACAGCAAGACAGGAAATCCGGGATCGCAGTGGATACGCGTGCCGCTCCTGCGCGACGAGGAATTGTTCGGTCTGGGCCTGGACGCCCTGGAAAGCGCTCGGCGTTCCGTGGAAGTTTCGGGGGAGACGGTGTGAGCAGCGACGGCAGAATCGTGCTGGTGACCGGCACCACGCTTGTCGTGCAGTCGGCGCTCCAGGAGGTCGAGGCCCGAGGGTACACCCTGCGCAGGCTCGAGAAGGACGAGATCACCGCAGCCGAGCTGCACCAGGCGCTGAGGGGTGCGTCGGGTTATGTCATCGGCGGTTACGAAGAACCGGAAGCCGAGCACTTCGAGGAAGCGGATCTGCTGGAGGCTGCGGCCTTCGTGGGCTCCGATTACCGTGCCGTCGTGCCGGGTTGGCGGCGTGCCATGGAACTCGGCATCGCCTTTTCCGCGACGCCGGGTGCGAATGCCGACTCCGTGGCCGAGTTCACGGTCCTTTTGATGCTGGCTATGGCGCGGCCGATTCTCGGATCCATCGCCCGTTCGGATACGAACGGACTCATCGCGCCCGAAACAATGGGACCCGCGGCGTTGGAACTACGCGGCCTCACCCTCGGTGTCATCGGCCCCGGCCGAATCGGCACGCGTGTGGCCGTGATCGCTTCGGCCGGTCTCGGCATGCGTGTCGTTTATGCCGGTCCGCACCGCAAGCCGGAGTTCGAGTCCGCTGCGTCGGCGCACTATGTCGAGAAGCAAGAGTTGCTGGCGGTATCGGACGTAGTGAGTCTGCACCGTCCCGGCCCCGCGCGGGGAGAGCGGCCCGAGATCGGCCGCGCCGAACTGGAGCAGATGAAGGACGGTGCACTGCTGATCAACAGCGGTCATCCGGACCTGGTCGATCCAGCCGCTCTGTATCAGGCCCTCGGCGAGAATCGCGGAATACGGGCGGCGAGCGACGGGCTGCGCCGCTCGCCCGCGTGGCAGAGTCTGGTGTCCCTGGGGCCCGAGCGCTTTCTGTGCCTGCCGCAGACCGGCTTTCACACCACGGCGGCGGACTTGCGTGCATCGTCGATCGCCGTGCGGACGGTCTGCGACATCTTGCGGGGCACGCACACGGAGTTCGTGGTCGAGAACCCGGATTACCGAGAAGTCAGACAAGCAATCGGACGGGTGATCAGGCGCCGCGCTTGAGGCCTTGAGCGAAACCGCTCACAAGACCCGGCTGGCCAGTCTCGCGATCGCCGCCCCGTTCTGGGTGCGCAGCAACTGCCTGAGCCCGCACACCGCGGAGTTCAGGCGGGGCTCGTCGAGTCCCAGCCGTTCCAGCGCCGCCGCCCACGATGCGTCGTCCTCGGCCGCCGTCGCGAGTACGCCCAGCCCCCGGCCTCCTTCCACCCGGCGATGCAGCCGACGCTGCAATGCGGGCCATCGCACGACGATCTCGGCGACGTACACCAGCAGGCAGGCGCGTTCCACCGCCGCCTCCGACCGGGCCAGCGGCTCGTCCACCATCAGCGCTCGTTCATAGAGCTGCCAGACGTTCAGCATTCTCTTGGCCTCACGGATCGACGGCTCCTCCAGCGCCGCGATCCGTTCCTTGAGAAGCTGCTGGATCCGGGGATGCTGTTCGAGGGTTCGTACAGCGAGGACCGCGGTGGGAGCGGGCCTGCGCATGTCTCCCGGCCCAAGGCCGACTGGGACTACGGTGTCCGGCGCCGCCGGGGGCGCGCTGCGCCCATCGGGCTCGGCGAGGGTCCGGCCCCGTGGGGACGGAACGTTCACCGGTGCGGACGTCCGACGCGGGGACGGCAGACGGGTCACTGTTTCGACAAAGCCTGCGACTCCCTGGTCCGAGACCTGGGGGAGCACAACGGGCAGTTGAACGAGCTTGCGCAAAAACGCCCAGCCAGGGCTCGGGTCCTGCGCATAGACACCTGTGTCGGTGCCGGTCGCACCGGTGTAGGCGTCCAGATGGCCGGCCACCACCGAGGGATCGAGACCGATCACGAAGCGGGCCCGCAATCCGTGCCCGGTGGCGATGCCGTTCAGGAAGAGATTGACGGCCTCGAACACCTCGGCGGCGGTGTCGCTGCGGCAACGGTCCAGGTCATCGATGAATACGACGAGTTCGTTACCCGTGTCCGCGAGATCCCCCAGCAACTGCCCGATGTCGTGCTGCAACAGGTACAGCGACCCGGCCGAAGCGCGGAACAGCGGGTCAGCGGCCTGGGCCGGGCTGTCCTGAACGCCCGGCTCCCTGCCGTCGTGTACCGGCAGGCGCAGCATGGCACCGGGGATGAAGCGGGATGCACCACCGACGCAGTACCGGACGAGGGAGTGGATCAGCGCCACGATCAGGTACGCGACCGCGACGACGAGGGAGAGGTCTGCGGCCGTCCAGCCGGCACCGACAAGGTCCAAAGACCTGTTCAATGCGGCGAGGCCCAGGAGGAAGGGCAGCAGCACGGTGATGATGCCGAAGCCGAGCAAGGGCGAGACGGTGCGCCGGAGCAGTAGCCGCCGCAGAGCGAAGCGGTCGACACGCTCCAGATTGCGGGTGAACCAGTAGCGTTCGCGTTCACTCTCGCTCGGATAGAGCACGGGTGCCACGGCCTCGATGATCTCTCCGGCCAGTCCCGCCCAGACCTGTTGCCCGGACTGGTAGAACCAGGGGTTGAACCAGGCGGTGACGATGCCGGCCCGATCAGGGCCGGTTCCCGGCGCCGACCGGCCCCCACCGTGCCCGCCGATCAGGCGCACCGCCTCACGCACGGTCATAGCGGGCCTGTCGGCGTGATTGACGTCGGAGCGAACCGGACCGGGGGCCAGATCACGTACCAGGGTCATCAAGGTGCTTTTGCCGCTCCCCCAGGGTCCCTCGACGCTGATCACACTCGGGCCGCCCTCCCCCTTCGACGGGTCGATGGGACGGAAGGCCTGGTGGGCGAGCGCACGGGCAAGCGCGTCACGGCCGAGCAAGTCCGTTCGGGCAGGGGCATCCGACATGCCCCACAGAGTGACTGGTCCGGTTTCGATCGTCCGGACCGCTTCTCCCGTCCGCGGGTTCCACAGCCTTACGGTGCCGTCGTACCCCGCCGAAGCGATGCGGGGGTCACCCGAGGGCGTGGTCCAACTCGTCAAGGCCCAGACGCCTGATGTGTGCCCCACGAGAGGGTCGCCTGCGGAGGTCCGCGTCTGCGGGTCCCACACCCGGACGGTGTCGTCGTCGCTGCCGGTGGCCAGACGAATCGCGCCATCCGTGTCCTGCCAAGCGGTCAGGGCCCCGATGCGTGCGGTGTGCCCGGTGAGCGGGCCGCCCACCGCGGCCCCCGTCTCCGGATCCCAGATCCGGACAACGGCGTCGAAGCCCGCCGAGGCAAGTGCGGGTACTCCTTGGTCGGTGGTCCATACGGCCAGTGCTCGTGCCCATGCGGTATGGCCGGCCATGTCCGCGCCCACCGGCTCCCCGGTCTCCGGGTCCCAGACCCTGATGCGACCGTCGTCCCCGGCCGAAGCCAGTCGCTGTGATCCCTCGGCATTCGTCCACGCCGCCAGTGCCAGCACCCACGGTGATCGGGACGCCCATTCCCGGACGAGTGTTCCTGTCTCCGGATCCCAGACCCGTACGACTCCGTCGGTCCCGCCCGAGGCCAGGCACCACTGACGAGTCGATCCCTGCCATGAGGCAAGGGCCGGTAACCAGGCCGCCCGCCCCGGCAGCAGTTCGTGCAGCGCCGTTCCGGTGTGGGGATCCCAGACCCGGACGGTACCGTCGTCACCTGCCGAGGCGAGCCGGGATCGTCCGTCTGCGCGGGTCCAACTCGTGAGCGCCCAGATTCCGGCCGTATGCCCCGTCAGAGTCGGTCCGGCGGGCGTACCCGACTCGGGGTCCCAGACACGGATGACCGCGTCGTCCCCCGCCGAGGCCAGTCGTACCGAGCCATCGGCCCTGTGCCAACTGGTCAGGGCCCACTGGCCGGCGACGTGGCCGATCAACGGCTCCATCACGTCGAGGCCCGTCCGGGGATCCCACAGTCGGATCGTCCCCCCGTCTCCAGCACTGACCAGACGGGGCTCTCCGTTGTCGTCGGTCCACGCGGCCACGGCAGGCATCCAACCGAGATGTCCGGGCGAGGGCTCTCCCACTGCGCTGCCGGTCTCGGCGTTCCAGATGCGAACGGTACCGTCCGCAGCGGCAGACGCGAGCAGCGTCGCGCCGTCGTCGCAGGTCCACACGGCGAAAGAGCGTACGGCTGCCGTGTGCCCGGTCATGGGCTCGCAGACCGCATGCCCCTCGGCGTCCCGCACCTGTACAGTGCCGTCCACTCCGCCGATCGCGAGCCGGGCCGAGCCATCCGGACCCTGCCAGGCCTTGATCGCGTAGACACCCGCCGCACACGCCTGGCGGATCCGGTCCGTGGGCTCGCCGGTTTCCGCGTCCCAGAAGTGCACGTCGCCGCCGTCGCCGCCGGCCGCCAACCGCACGGAGCCGTCGGCCAGGACGAACGCCGCCACTGCCCACAAACCGCCCGAATCCGCGATCAACGGCTCCCCCAGCGGCTCGCCGGTGCGGGCGTCCCAGATCCGGACGGTGTGATCCGCACTGGCCGAGGCGATCCGGACGCCACCGTCCGGCCTCGTCCAACTCGTCAGGCCCATGACCCACTCGCTGTGTCCGGTCAAGGGTCCGACGACGGCAGTTCCCCCGGCCGGGTCCCAGATCCACACCGTGTGATCCTCGCCCGACGACGCGAGGCGATGCTCCCCCGCAACGTCTCTCCAGTGGGTCAACGCGCCGACGCACGCTGTGTGGCCGATCAGTGGAGACCCCAGGGGGGTGCCGGACCGCAGGTCCCAGATACGCACCGTACGGTCCGCGCCCGCCGAGGCCAGGCGCAATCCGCCGTCCGCCTCACGCCAGGTCACCAGTGCTCCGACGCCGCCGGGCTGAGGATCAAGCCACGGGATGCCGTCCTCGGACGGTGCGACAACAGGGACCGTCATACTTGAGGGCACCCCGGGGCGAGTCGACGATTCAAGCGAGAAACCTTGGTGTCCGCGGTCACGACGCGAGCGTTTTGGTACCCCACCCTGTGAACCGTGGATGCCCCCATAGGCCTGAACGCGGAACCCAACTAAGCCCCCCTGAGCCGGTATCAAGTTCAAGCGTGGGGATGCCTACCCGGTGCGGGCAGGTTCATTCCCGGGGTCGGCTGCGTGCGGGTGGAGCTGACGCGGGCATCCATGGCCCGGACCGCGTGGGGCAGGAGCCGGCCCGGCTTGGACGTCACCGCACCCGCCTCGCTCGGCTCCGGTGGAACCTGGAACGGACCCGCGTGGCCTGGTTGGGAGGGAATCTGGTGCATGAGTCCCTCTGAAACTTGGATCGGTTGCCGAATCGTCCGGCTCGCCGACTAGTCTGGCTCACCATGACGCGTGCTTGGACCCCGCCCCTGATGCTCGTGTTGTGTGGCTCAGCCGTCGCGACGGGGCTGGTCCTCAGCGGGCAACCCAATGCGGCCTGGGCAGTGCTGGCATGGTTCCTGCTGCTCGCCTTCGTGTACTCGCCCCTGTCGTTCCCCAGGTCGATCGGCGCGGCGGAGGCACAACGGCGCAGCGCGGCCGACGGCCGGCCCGTCGTCTACTGGCGACCGGGCTGTGCCTACTGCCTGCGGCTGCGTATGCGGCTGGGCCGCAGTGCTCGCCGGTTGCACTGGGTGGACATCTGGCGCGATCCGGCCGGGGCGGCCGCGGTGAGGGCGGTCAACGACGGCAACGAGACCGTGCCTACTGTCGTCGTGGCGGGCCGCCCGTACACCAACCCTGATCCCGCGTGGGTGCGCGAGCAGCTCTCTGCTGTCCGGTGACCCGGCGTGGCGCCCTGGCGAAGAGGCCCGCCGGTGTGCAGGCCCACTGGCCGAGCCATGCCCCGCTCACGGCCGCGGTCGCCCGGCCCCTTCGGTGAGCGTGGGGGCGCCCGTATTCGATTCGGCTTGTACGGGAAGTCGGCACGGGAGTGGAAAGGCCTCCCTTTTTCCCGTCTGTCGTACGGAATGCTCTGCGTGTTTCATGGAGGTGTGGTCTGCGGTGCGCCACCATACGGACGCGGCACAGGATTTTTTTCCGGCCGGTGGACGCGATGGTGCGCTGATTGCGTGGGGCGATGTGCTCGACACCAGCAAGGCCGACGACGTCAGGAGCGGCAGCCGGCGGGAGGAACACCGAGACAGAAAGAAGGACGGGCATGTCCGGCAGCGAGAGCGAGAACCCAGCAATCCCCTCCCCGACACCCACGCCGACCCCGCGGCCCATGACGAACCGGGACTGGTGGCCGAATCAGCTGGACCTTCAGGTTCTCCACCGGCATTCCCCCGCCTGCGATCCGATGGACGAGGATTTCGACTACGCGAAGGAGTTCGCGACCCTCGACGTCGACGCGCTCAAGCGTGACGTCTTCGAGGTGATGACGACGTCCCAGGACTGGTGGCCCGCCGACTACGGTCACTACGGGCCGCTCTTCATCCGGATGAGCTGGCACTCCGCGGGAACGTACCGCATCGCCGACGGCCGCGGCGGTGGCGGCAGCGGTGCGCAGCGCTTCGCTCCGCTCAACAGCTGGCCGGACAACGCGAGCCTGGACAAGGCGCGCCGTCTGCTCTGGCCGGTCAAGCAGAAGTACGGCCGGAAGATCTCCTGGGCCGATCTGCTGGTGTTCGCCGGGAACTGCGCCATGGAATCGATGGGGTTCAAGACGTTCGGGTTCGGTTTCGGGCGTGAGGACATCTGGGAACCCGAGGAGATCTTCTGGGGTCCCGAGGACACCTGGCTCGGGGACGAGCGCTACAGCGGCGACCGGGAACTCACCGGTCCGTTCGCCGCCGTGCAGATGGGGTTGATCTACGTCAATCCGGAAGGGCCCAACGGCAACCCGGACCCGATGGCCGCCGCCCGGGACGTCCGCGAGACGTTCGGACGCATGGCGATGAACGACGAGGAGACGGCCGCGCTCATCGTCGGCGGCCACACCTTCGGCAAGTGTCATGGCGCGGTCGATCCTCGTTACATCGGTCCGGAACCCGAGGCCGCCCCTATCGAGCAGCAGGGCCTCGGCTGGCGGAACACGTACGGAAGCGGCAAGGGCCCCGACGCGCTCACCAGCGGTCTGGAGGGCGCCTGGACCACCCGGCCGACCCGATGGGACAACGGGTACCTGGACAACCTCTACGGGTACGACTGGGAGTTGACCAGCAGCCCGGCCGGCGCCCACCAGTGGACTCCCACGGACCCCGCGGCCGGGGACACCGTGCCCGACGCCCACGATCCGTCGAAGCGGCACGCCCCCATGATGCTGACGACGGACATCGCGCTGAAGGTGGACCCGGTCTACGGGCCGATCACGAAGCGGTTCCACGAGAACCCGGACGAGCTCGCGACGGCCTTCGCCAAGGCGTGGTACAAGCTGCTGCACCGCGACATGGGCCCCGTCTCGCGTTACCTCGGGCCATGGGTTCCCGAGCCGCAGCTGTGGCAGGACCCCGTGCCCGACGTCGACCACGAACTGGTGGGGGACGAGGACGTCGCCGCGCTCAAGGAGCGGATCCTCGCCTCCGGCCTCTCCGTCTCCCAGCTGGTCACCACCGCCTGGGCGGCGGCGGCGAGCTTCCGCGGCACCGACAAGCGTGGCGGGGCGAACGGGGCGCGGATCCGGCTCGCGCCGCAGAAGGACTGGGAGCTCAACGACCTCCCGGAGGTGACCGAGACGCTGCGGACGCTCGAGCGGCTCCAGGAGGAGTTCAACCCCTCCCGGACCGACGGAGTGCGAGTCTCCCTCGCCGACCTGATCGTCCTCGGCGGGTGCGCGGCCGTCGAGCAGGCCGCGAGGAACGCCGGGTACGCCATCGTGGTCCCGTTCGCCCCGGGGCGTACGGACGCCTCACAGGAGCAGACGGACGCGGCCTCGTTCGCCGTGCTGGAGCCCAGGGCGGACGCGTTCCGCAACTGTCTTCCGGCGGGCGAGAAGCTGTCGCCGGAGACCCTGATGCTGGACCGCGCCAATCTGCTGACGCTGACCGTTCCCGAGATGACGGTGCTGATCGGCGGGATGCGGGCCCTGGACGCCGGTTTCAAGGGGTCCCGGCACGGCGTCCTCACGCACCGGCCCGGCAGCTTGACCAACGACTTCTTCGTGAACCTGCTCGACATGGGCACGGAGTGGAAGACATCGGCCACGGACGCGAACGTGTTCGAAGGCCGGGATCGCGTCACGGGCGAGGTCAGGTGGACCGCCACCGCCGTCGACCTCGTCTTCGGTGCGCACTCCCAGCTCCGCCCGGTCTCGGAGGTCTACGCGGCCCAGGACGCGGGAGAGAAGTTCGCGCGGGACTTCGTGGCCGCGTGGAACAAGGTGATGAACCTCGACCGGTTCGACCTGCTGCGGAGCTGAAGCCGGTACGACGCCGACCGCGTCCCGCGGTCATGCCCGCGGGACGCCCGACGCCCGGCGCGACCCGGGGATGTCCGGGGGCCGGCGCGGGACACATGTGGCGGATCGTGTCCCGCGCGGGCCCGGCCGTCAGGCCCTGGACGCCCTCGCGCGCCGGCTCCGTGCGAGCGCCCGCCGCAGCAGAGGCGTGTGCCGCTTCCCGCCGCCGGGCAGGTTCAGTTCGGTCAGCCGCTCGGTGTCGAAGTACACGCCGTACTGCCCGTTTCGGCCGGCGTCCGGGTCCTGCGCGGTCCGCGACAGCAGCCGTTCGGCCGAGGCGCGCAGCCAGGGGTACCGGGCGGGCTGCATGCAGTACCCGACCGCCTCCAGCAGCGACTGGCAGCCGGGAGGGGCTTCGGGCAACCGGGGGGCGGCCCCGCGTTCCAGGTCGGCCACGACGTGGTCGACGATCGTCAGCGGCACCCGGTTGCTGTTCTGATGGGGCGTCAGTGCCCGCAGCACCGTTTCGGTGCCGACGCGGGCGACGGGTATGCCGTGGTACGCGGCGGCGGTGAGCATCGCGGTGGAGAAGCAGCCGACCACCAGTTCCAGCGGCAGACGGGCGTACAAGGCCTCGGCGAGCACGGTGCCGCCCAGCACCGTCAGCCGTACCCCGGCCCTGGCGGCCTCGCGCTCCAGAACCTCGGAGCGGCCGACCGGCGCGGAGGGGTGCGGCTTGAAGGCCACCGACTCGTGACCGGCCGCCGCGGCGGCGCGCACCATCCGCACATGCAGGTCCTCTTCCTCCTCGTCGGTGAGGACGCCCAGGGCGGCCAGGTACTGGCCGAGCAGCAGCGCGGTCGGTGCAGCCTCGGCCGCCCGCGCCACCTCCGCGTCGTCGGCGGCGGCCAGGGACAGTTCGGCCAGCACCGCGCGGAAGGCGTCGTGCGGGACGAGTTCGGGCTCGACGCCGAACTCCGAGAGCAGCAGGGGCCGCAGACCGGGCACCAGGTCCAGGTGGAGGAGCCGCTGGACCCGGACCGCGACGGAGTGCGGCGGCTCCTCTCGAGTCGGTCCGTAGGTCATCAGGCCGTCGGCGTACACGTGCACCGGGGCACCGGGGAACGCGGCGGCGAGGCTGCGGGCCGGACTGACCTGGATGGACTCCACCACGAGCGTCACCGGTCCGGTGCCGAGCCTCCACCGGGTGCGCAGTACCCGCTCCCACAGGGGCGCGTCGTCCGGGCGAGGCTGCCAGCCGGCCGGGTGGTGCGGGGCGATCGCCTCGTTGTAGTCCTCGACCTGGTCGAAGCGGGCGGCGATCTCCCGGTAGCCGGACATCTCGGACAGGGGCGGAGCCACTTCGGGGACGGCCGCGTTGTTGGTGAGCAGCAGCACCCGCCGGGCCTGTCCCGCGGGACCGAACCGACCGGCGTCCAGGGCCGCGGCGAGCGTCGCGGCGCCGTACAGCGTGGACACCTGGAAGATCTGCACCGGCTGCGGGCCGGGCGCGGGCGCGGTAGCGGAGGGACGCTGGGAATCCGGGACGTCCGCGGAGCCGGTGGCGGGTGCGGTGTGCGGGGCGGGACGGGAGGCGTCGTGCGTGGTGTGCGGCGTGCGGAAGACCGGGGGCCGGACGATCGCGGCGGCGGTGCGGCCCGGGCGGGTCTCCCCGGTGTCGCGCAGGCGGCGCAGCAGCGTGCTCCGGGCGGTGTCCATCGCCGTCAGGGTCTCGTCGAGGACCTGCTGCGGCATCCGGCGCAACGCGGCCGTCGACTCGGCCTTGAGCCGTCCGGCCACCGCGCTCTCGTACCGGTCGGCCTTGTTCAGGTGAAAGGCGATCATCGCGCAATAGGTGCGGACCGCCTTCGGCAGGAAGAGGTCGCCCTCCGGATCGGCGGCCACCTCCCGCAGAACGGTGTCGTAGGCGGGGATGAAATCCAGTTGGCGGGTGTCGGATATCTGGGTGAGGGACGTTCTCACTCCCCGCCGGTAGAAGGCCCCGTGCAGTCCCAGTGCCGCGTAACTGCGGGCCCGCAGATGCAGCCGCCACACCCACAAGCGGTCCTCGGCGGTACGCAGCCGCGTGTCGAACCGCCCTTCGCCGTTCTCGAAGAGGTGGGAGCCGTAGATGCCGAACGGGACGAAGGGGTAGTCGACCATGGTGGACATGTGGGCGGGCGCGATGCCGTCCCGCGGGTCCATCACGACGTCCCGCAGCCGGGCCGGAGCGTACCGGATCTGCCGCTTCCTGCCGGTGGCCAGCACATGGTCCGTGCGGGCGAAGTCGCAGCCGAGGCGGGAGACGCGGTCCACCATGGCGCGCAGGTGGCCGGGGGCGTACCAGTCGTCCCCGTCCAGGAACGTCACGTAGTCGCCGGCCGCCTCGTCCAGTCCGGTGTTGCGGGCCTGGGCCACACCGCGGTTGGTCTCGTGGTGGATCGCCCGCGCGTTCGGCAGCGTGCCGATCATGTCCTCGATGATCTGCCCGGTGCGGTCGGTCGAGCGGTCGTCGATCAGGAGGAACTCGACATCGGGGTCCGCATTGGCGGCCAGACTGCGTACCGTTTCCGCGACATAGCTCTCGACATTGTGGCACGGGACGATGACGGAAAGCGTGGGCATGTGCGGGTCCCCCCGGGGCTTTGTTCCAGGAACTCGCACAGGCTATGTGTCGCCGAAATCTTTCCGTTTCCCGCGCATGAACGGCCGTAGACGTCGCGGTGAACTCTGCCGAATCGCCTTCGCCCCACAGGTGTCGACGGCGGCCCGGCGGACCCGGCGCGGACACGACGTCGGAACGGAGCCTCTGCGTCGAGGGACGGGTCGCCGCCCGCACGCATTCCCCTACCCGCGGGCCGGCCGTTCGCCGGCGACCGCCCGGCGGGCGACCGTGACCAGTTCCGCGGCCGGGCCGACCAGGCGCCGCCCGGTCGGCCACACCGCGCGCAGGTCACGCGTGAGGTCGACGCCCGCGACGGGCACGCCGATCAGCCGGCCTTCGGCGATGTCTCCGCGGACGGCCAGCTCGCTCAGTACGGACGGCCCGGTGCCGGCGATCACCGCGCCGCGCACGGCGGCCGTCGAACCGAGTTCCACCAGGGGACGGACCCGTTCGCAGCCGGCCAGGTGCAGCGCGCGGTCCAGGGTCTGCCGCGTGCCGGAACCGCTCTCCCGCAGCACCAGCGGCGCCCGGGAGAGTTCTCGCGCCGACAGCGGCTCGCGGCGCCGCGCCCACGGGTGAGCGGGGTCGACCACGACGACGAGCCGGTCCTCGGCCACCTGCCGCGTGGACATCACGCGGGACAGGCGCGGCCCCTCGATGAACCCGATGTCGGCCTCGCCCGACTCGACCAGCTCGGGCACATGCTCACTGTTGGTCACCTGCAGTCCGACGTAGAGCTCCGGCCGGCGGGCGCGCAGCTCGCTGATCCAGACCGGCAGCAGGTACTCCGCGATGGTCAGGCTCGCCGCGACGCGCAGTTCGGCCTCCCGCCGGTCACGCAGCCGGCCCGCCCCGGCGAGCAGCTGGTCCAGCTCGTCCAGGACCCGCCGGGCGTGTCCGGCGACGATCTGCCCGGCCAGCGTCGGCCGGGAGCCGCGGCGGGTCCTGTCGACCAGTACCAGGCCCAGCCCGCGTTCGAGCGTGGACAGCCGTCGGCTGGCGGACGGCTGGGAGATCCGCAGCCGCTCGGCGGCCCGCCCCAGGCTGCCCAGGTCGGCCACGAGGACGAGGAGCCGCAGCGACTCGAGATCGGGGGTGCGCAAGGGGAGGGGAAACGTCCGGGGGTCCGGGGCGGAGGAGTCTGTCACAGTGCCAGCGTATGAGTCGGTCATACGCTTTCGCTATGACCTCCTGATCGATCGGGGGCTACAGGCCCGGCGCGGCGCCGACCACAGTGGTGATCATGAAGGAAGCCAGCCTGTCCCCGTCGGGGACCACCACCCCGCCGCCCCGCCCCGTCGTCGCCCGCGGGCCCGGCGCCGCGCTCTCCGCCCGGCTTCCCGGGCTGGCGTTGGCCGTCGCCGTCGCCCTGGTCGCGACCGCGCTGGGCCGGCTGGTCCCCGTCGTCGGCGGGCCGGTCAGCGGCATCGTGCTCGGGGTGCTGGTGGCGGTCGCCGTGCGGCCGGGGGACCGGACGCGGCCGGGCATCGCCTTCGCCGGACGCGGGATCCTCCAGGCCGCCGTGGTGATCCTGGGCGCGCAGCTGTCCCTGGGCCAGGTGCTCCGGGTCGGCGTCGGCTCGTTGCCGGTGATGATCGGGACCCTCGCGGTCTGCCTGGCGTCGGCGTACTGGATCGGACGGCGCCTGGGTGTCGTCGGTGACCTGCGCACCCTGATCGGCGTGGGCACCGGCGTGTGCGGTGCCTCCGCGATCGCCGCGGTCACTCCGGTCATCGGTGCGGCCGAGGCGGAGGTGGCCTACGCCGTCTCCACGATCTTCGTGTTCAACGTCGCCGCGGTCCTGGCCTTCCCCGTCCTCGGGCATCTGCTGGGCATGGGGCAGCACGCCTTCGGCCTGTTCGCCGGCACCGCGGTCAACGACATGTCGTCGGTGGTCGCCGCCGCCACCACCTACGGTGGTCCGGCGGCCGACTACGCGGTGGTGGTCAAGCTGGCCCGGACGCTGCTGATCATCCCGGTCTGCCTGGGCCTGGCCGCCCTCGCCCGCCGCCGCGCACGGACCGCCGACGCGTCTGCCGGCGCCGGTGCGGCGGGCTCCGGGGGGAGCCTGCCCGGCCCGGTGCGCGTCGGCCGGCTCGTGCCCTGGTTCCTCACCGGCTTCCTCGCGCTCGCCGCCGCGAACACCGCGGGGCTCGTGCCGTCCGCCGCCCACGGCCCGCTCAGCACGCTCGCTGTCTTCCTCATCACCGTCGCCCTGTCCGCGATCGGCCTGTCCACCGAACCCTCCAGGCTGCGCCGGACCGGCCCCGCGCCCCTGCTGCTCGGGGGCTGCCTGTGGCTGGTCGTGTCCGCCACCAGCCTGGCGCTCCAGTTCCTGACCCGGCACCTGTGACCGTCACGCGGACGATCCCGGACCGACGACCACGACCGGGCCTCCGGGCTCTTGCGCCGAGATCGGGATGAGGGTCCAATGCTGAAGATGACTGCCGTGGGAGGGCGCGGCTCCGCGGACGCGGACGCTGAGGCCGAAGAGTGTGCGAACCCCCTCGAGGAGCTGTCCCTGGAGCAGCTGCGCCGACGCGGGAGCATGAAGTGGCGCACGCATCCGGCGGACGTCCTGCCCCTGTGGGTGGCGGAGATGGATGTGCGGCTCGCACCGGAGGTCGCCGACGCGCTGCACGCGGCCGTCGACACCGGTGACACCGGCTACCCCGTCGGCACCGAGTTCGCCGAGTCACTGGCGGGCTTCGCCGCGCGGCGCTGGAAGTGGGACGGGGTCGCGGTCGAGCGCGCCGCCGTGATCCCGGACGTGATGACGGGTGCGGTCCAGGTGATGAGGCTGGTCACCGAGCCCGGGGATCCGGTCGTCGTGAACTCTCCGGTGTACGCGCCGTTCTACGCCTTCGTCACCCATGACGACCGCCGGATCGTCGAGGCGCCCCTCGGGCCGGACCTTCGGATCGACCCGGAAACGCTGGAGGAGACGTTCCGGCGTCTCCGGCGGCGCAGCGGCAAGGGCGCGATCGCGTATCTGCTCAGCAATCCGCACAATCCGACCGGCACGGTCCACACCGCGGCGGAGCTCACCGCCGTGGCGGCGCTGGCCCGGCGGTACGGGGTGCGTGTGGTCGCCGACGAGATCCACGCCCCGCTCGTGCTGCCGGGCGCCACGTTCACTCCGTACCTGAGCGTCCCCGGGGCCGCGAACGCCTTCTCGCTGATGTCGGCGACCAAGGGCTGGAACCTCGCCGGCATCAAGGCCGCCCTCGCCCTCGCCGGACCCGAGGCGGCCGGTGATCTGCGTCGGATGCCGGAGGAGGTGCAGCACGGCGCCAGCTACCTGGGCGTGATCGCCCACACGGCGGCCTACCGCCACGGAGACCGGTGGCTCGACGCGCTGCTGACAGGCCTCGACGCGAACCGCGACCTGCTGGGCCGGCTCGTCGCCGAGCACCTGCCCGGGTTCGGATACACGCGGCCGGAGGGAACCTATCTGGCCTGGCTCGACTGCCGGTCCCTCGGCCTCGTCCCGGAGGACGGCGCCGACGGCCTCGCGGTGGTCACCGACCTGGCCGGCCCGGCACGGATGTTCCTCGAGCACGCCAGGGTGGCCCTGTCCTCCGGACACATCTTCGGAACGGGAGGGACGGGGCACGTCCGTCTGAACTTCGCGACCTCCCGCTCCGTCCTCACCGAGGCGGTCGCCCGGATGGGACGCGCCGCCGCCTCCCATGCGCACCGGATGCGTTGATCGCGGGCGGCTCGGCGGGAGCGAGCGGCCGGCCGGAGGCCCGGAGCCGGGCTGGGGACGTAGGGGGAGCGGAGCCCGTGAAACCGGCACACCGTACCGTTAGCATGTTCGAACCTATGATCGCCCAACGCCCATTCTTCACCGGTAAATCGGGCCATCCGGCATAATTCATATCCTTTTGTCCGCCACCTACCCGAATGAGTCGAACAATTGGAAGACACGCACAAGCGAATACCCTCGCGAAGAGACGGCGGCTCCGAGCTCTCCGTGTGGCGTCGGCCGCGCGTGATGCTGTGGGGCGCGGCGGGTGTGGCGGTCGCCGGGTTCCTCATCGCGCTGGAATATGCCGCACGCCGCTACGGCCTGCCGGGGCCGGTCACCCATCTGACGCGAGAGGTCATATTCGCTCCTCATTCGGGGCCCCTGCTCTACGCCGGTCTGGCGTTGATGATGGTGGTGCTCACCTGGCGGCAGCGGCTCGTCTCGGCCGCCGTCGCGGTCGGCGTCGACGTGGTCCTCCTGCTCGTGCGGTGGGCCGCCGGCGCCGAGCTGAGCTTCGGCAACGGGGCGCTGTGGGTGATCCTCGGCTGGGTGGTCGTCGCCGTCACGCGCCGTACCGGCGCGGAGCGGATGCTGCTGCTGAAGGGCGTCGGGCTGGGCATGCTGCTGGTGGCCGGTCACAAGACGGGCGACACCTGGCTTCTGATCACCTCCAAGACCCGCCCGACGGTGCTGGACCCGTACGTGGCGACCGCCGATCACGCCCTGGGTGACCCGTCGTGGCTGGTCGGGCAGCTCGTCGACGCCACCGGGCCGGTCGGGGCGCAGCTCCTCCACCTCGTCTACGGCCAGCTCCCGCTGGCGGCGGCCCTCGTCGCGCTGTACCAGCTGCGCCACGTGGCCCGCGACCGACGGTTCCCGGGCCACCACCTGGTGCGCACCTTCCTGGTGATCGGTCTGCTCGGGCCGGCCATCTACATGGTCTTCCCGGTCGTCGGACCGGTCTTCGCCTACGGCACCGGCGCGTTCGGCACCGGTGGCGGCCACTGGGCGCTGGCCGACCTGTGGCCGGACACCGTACCGCCGCTCAGCACGCCGCACGCGATGCCGTTCGACGAGATCACCCCGCGCAACTGCATGCCCAGCCTGCACACGGCCTGGGCCACCACGCTCTTCGTCCACTCCCGCAAGGGCTCACGCGCCATGCGCTTCGCGGGCACGTTCTGGCTGGCCGCGACCGTCACCGCGACGCTGGGCTTCGGCTACCACTACGGCGCGGACGTCATCGCCGGCGTGGTGTTCGCGCTCACGATCGAGGCGGCGATGCGCTCGTTCGCCCGTGGCTGGGACCGGTCGAGCGTCCAGCTGGTCGGCTACGGCACGGCGGTCTTCGCCGCGCTCCTGGTGTCGTACCGCTGGCTGCCGGAGCAGATGGCCGCACATCCCTGGGTGTTCGGGCCGCTGCTCCTGCTGGCGACGGCCTCGGTGATCTCCGCATACGTGCGGACCACCAGGTCCTGGGACCCGGACGCCGCGTCGGCGCCGCAACCGGAGCCGCAGCCCGCGGAACCGCAGCCCGGCCTCGTGTGAGGGACGCCGGCACCGGAAGCGATCGTGGCGGTGCCGAGGTGCCGGTGCCGAGGTGCCGCCCCGGACCGCGGCTACGCCACCGCCTCCTCCGCCTCGCCCTCGGCGAGGCCGGGCAGCCCGTGGTGCGGCTGCTGTTCGAACTGGGTGCGGTACAGCTCCGCGTAGCGGCCACCGGCCGCCAGGAGTTCCTCGTGGGTGCCGCGTTCGACGATCTGCCCCGCCTCGACGACCAGGATGAGGTCCGCGGCGCGCACCGTGGACAGCCGGTGGGCGATCACCACCGCCGTACGGCCCACCAGCGCCTCGGCCAGGGCCTCCTGGACGGCCGCCTCGGAGGTGTTGTCCAGGTGGGCGGTGGCCTCGTCGAGGATGACGACCCGCTGGCGTGCCAGCAGCAGCCGGGCGATGGTCATGCGCTGGCGTTCGCCGCCGGAGAGCCGGTATCCGCGTTCGCCGACGACGGTGTCCAGGCCGTCGGGCAGGGAGCGGACGAGGTCGTCCAGGCGGGCCCGGCGCAGGGCGTCCCACAGGTCCTCGTCGCTCGCGGCGGGCCGGGCCAGCAGCAGGTTGGCGCGGACGGAGTCGTGGAAGAGGTGGCCGTCCTGGGTGACCATGCCGAGGGTGGACCGCAGGGAGGCGGCGCTCAGATCGCGTACGTCGACGCCGCCGATGCGTACGGCGCCCTCGTCGACGTCGTACAGGCGCGGCAGCAGCTGCGCGATGGTGGACTTGCCGGCGCCGGAGGAGCCGACCAGAGCGACGGTCTGCCCCGGTTCGGCGCGGAAGGAGATGCCGTGCAGGACCTCGGCGCCGCCGCGGGTGTCCAGGCTCGCGACCTCCTCCAGTGAGGCGAGGGAGACCTTGTCGGCGGACGGATAGCCGAAGCGCACACCGTCGAACTCCACCGCGACCGGGCCGTCGGGCACCTCGCGGGCGTCCGGCTTCTCCACGATCAGCGGCTCGAGGTCGAGCACTTCGAAAACCCGCTCGAAGCTGACCAGGGCACTCATCACCTCCACGCGCGCCCCGGCGAGCGCGGTGAGCGGCGCGTAGAGCCGGGTGAGCAGCAACGCGAGCGAGACGACGGCGCCCGCCTCCAGGGTGCCGCGCAGCGCGAAGAAACCGCCGAGACCGTAGACCAGGGCGAGCGCCAGCGAGGACACCAGGGTCAGGGAGGTGATGAACGCCTGCTGCGCCGTGGCCGTACGGACGCCGATGTCCCGGACCCGGCCGGCGCGGGCGGCGAACTCCACCGACTCCTGATCGGGTCGGCCGAAAAGCTTGACGAGGGTGGCGCCGGGTGCCGAGAACCGCTCCGTCATCCGGGTGCTCATCGCCGCGTTCAGCGCGGCCGCCTCGCGCTGCATGCGGGCCATCCGGCTGCCCATGCGCCGGGCCGGCACCACGAACACCGGCAGCAGCGCCAGCGCGAGCAGCGTGATCTGCCAGGACAGGGTCAGCATCACGACGAGGGTCAGCAGCAGTGTGACGACGTTGCTCACCACACCGGACAACGTGTTGCTGAAGGCGCGCTGGGCGCCGATGACGTCGTTGTTGAGCCGGGACACCAGGGCTCCGGTGCGGGTGCGGGTGAAGAACGCGACCGGCATGCGCTGCACATGGTCGAAGACGGCCGTCCGCAGATCGAGGATGAGCCCTTCGCCGAGCGTCGCCGACAGGCGTCTGCCGAGGATGCCGAAGACGGCCTCGGCGATCGCGATCAGGGCGATGAGCAGGGCCAGGCGGACGACCCTGCCCTGATCGGCTCCGGCCACGATCGCGTCCACGACGCGGCCGGCCAGTACCGGGGTCGCCACGGCGAGCAGCGCGGTCACCACCCCCAGGGCGACGAAGCGCGCGATACGGCGACGGTGGGGGCGGGCGAACGCGCCGATGCGGCGCAGCGTCGCGACGGCGAGCGGACGGCGCTCCTGCTGGGCGGTCATGACGCTGTGCAGCTGCGTCCATGCGGTGGTCTCCATGCTCATGGGAGCAAACCTAGAACCTCGACCAACGTTGAGGTCAATCGTCCTGGTGGACGGGCGACCGAACACGGCGGGCCGGATTGGCGAGTCCGGCTGTCGGCCGGGCGGACGCACGGGGCGGCACGCACGGGGCGGATAGTCTTCCCTCTCCCGTCGGCGACGACGACGGCAGAAGCCGAGGAGAAAGGGATCTTCACCATGGCGGTGCGCGTCGAACGTCAGGGGTATGTCACCACGGTCGTCCTCTCCCGGCCCGGGGCCCGTAACGCGGTGGACGGTCCGACCGCCGCCGAACTCGCGGCGGCCTTCCGGGAGTTCGAGGACGATCAGGAGGCCAGGGTGGCCGTGCTGTGGGGCGAGGGCGGCACGTTCTGCGCGGGCGCGGACCTGAAGGCGATCGGCACCGAACGGGGCAACCGGGTCGCCGAGGACGGCGACGGCCCATGGGCCCGACCCGGATGCGGCTGTCCAAGCCGGTGGTCGCGGCGGTCGCCGGGCACGCCGTGGCCGGCGGGCTGGAGCTGGCGCTGTGGTGCGATCTGCGGGTGGCCGAGGAGGACGCCGTGTTCGGGGTGTTCTGCCGCCGGTGGGGTGTGCCGCTGATCGACGGCGGCACGGTCCGGCTGCCCCGGCTGATCGGCGCCGGCCGCGCCATGGACATGATCCTCACGGGACGGCCGGTGCCGGCCCTGGAGGCGTACGACATGGGGCTGGCCAACCGGATCGTCCCCAGCGGCCGGGCCCGCGCCGCGGCGGAGGAACTGGCCGCCTCGATCGCCCGGTTCCCCCAGGCGTGCCTGCGCTCCGACCGGGCCTCGGCGCTGGACCAGGAGGGGCTGGAAGAGGAGGCGGCCCTGCGCGCTGAACTCGAGCACGGCATGGGCGTGCTGTCGGAGAGCCTGGAGGGCGCGGCGCGGTTCGCGGCGGGGGCGGGACGGCACGGGGCGTTCCGGGAACGCTGAGACAGCGTGTCCGCCGTGCCCGCCGACGGCGATGCGGACCGGGCGGTGTGCGGTGGTACGCCGCCCGCCGCTCGTACGGAACGCCCACCGCCGCCGCGTACGGCACGGCGCGCGATCGGGCCGCGCCGGCCAAAAGATCGTCCGACGGGCCGTCGGCGTGCGAACTGCCGTACGGGATAAGGCAAGATGGGCGAGCACGCCGGACACCGTCCCCCCGACCGGGACTGTCGGGTCCGGCGCGCTCGCACATCCCGTGATCGAGCAGGTGAAACGTGACGCAACCTCACATCCGGCCGCCGGAGGCCTCGTGCGCCGCAGTACGTCTCCCCGGAGGTGACCGATGATGAACCGCGCCGTGACCCTGGACGATCTCATCCTCGCCGGCATCGCCGTGGCCGCGGGCCTGGCGGCCGCGTTCCTCTCGCGCACGCTGCTGCGCTGGCTGGCCAAGCACGCCAAACGGACCCGGTGGAGCGGTGACGACATCATCGTGGACGCGCTGCGCACGGTGGTGCCGTGGTCGGCGATCGCGGGCGGCGCGGCGTCGGCGGCCGCGGTGCTGCCGCTGACCCGTACGGTGCAGCACCACGCGAACCAGATCCTGACCGTGCTGATGATCTTCGTGGTCACCCTCTCCGCGGCCCGGGTGATCTCGGGGCTGGTGCAGACGGTGACGCAGTCGCGCTCCGGGGTGGCCGGGTCGGCGACGATCTTCGTCAACATCACCCGGATCCTGGTGCTGGCCATCGGCTTCCTGGTGGTGCTCCAGACGCTGGGCGTCTCCATCGCGCCGTTGCTCACCGCACTGGGCGTGGGCGGCCTCGCGGTCGCGCTCGCCCTCCAGGACACGCTGGCCAACCTGTTCGCCGGCGTGCACATCCTCGCCTCCAAGACCGTCCAGCCCGGGGACTACATCCGGCTGAGCACCGGCGAGGAGGGCTATGTGGAGGACATCAACTGGAGGCAGACCACGGTCCGCCAGCTCTCCAACAACCTGGTCGTCGTCCCCAACGGGCAGCTCGCGAAGACGAACATGACCAACTACACCCGGCCCGAGCAGCAGCAGACGGTGCTGGTGCAGGTGGGGGTCGGTTACGACAGCGATCTGGAGCACGTGGAGAAGGTGACCTCGGAGGTGGTCGCCGAGGTGATGACCGAGATCACCGGCGCCCTCCCCGAGCACGAGCCCGCCATCCGGTTCCACACCTTCGGCGATTTCCGGATCGGCTTCACGGTCGTCCTGGGCGTGGGCGAGTTCAGCGACCAGTACCGGATCAAGCACGAGTTCATCAAGCGCCTGCACAGGCGCTACCGCGAGGAGGGCATCACCATCCCGGCCCCCACCCGCACGGTGGCCTTCCAGCAGGGCCCGGCGGTGATCCCACAGCAGCGCAGCGGCGAGGAGGCGGGGACAGCCGCCACGGCCCTGGGCTGAGGGCCGTCCCGATAGGCTCCCGGGCGGCTCCCGGGCAATCCCGCCCTGGACGGTCCTATGCTCGAAGACGGCATGACGACCGCCGACCCCTCCCCCACACCACCGTCCGGCCCGTACCCCGCGCCGGCCGATCGCCGGCCCACATCGGCGGACCCGGCCGCCCGGTCGCTCGACCAGCGGCTGGACGCGATCGCGCGGCAGCCGTTCCGCGCGAAGTTCCACCTGCGCGGGCCGGACCGGGTCACCGCGGAGCTGCGGGGTCCGGCCACGCTGCGGTGGCACGCGCGGGACCTCGTCGCCCGCCGGCTGGCGCCGGCCGCGCCGTACAAGGACGGCAGGCAGACGCCGTACCGGGGCCACCCCGTCTTCGTCGCCCAGCACGCGACCGCGACGTGCTGCCGCGGTTGCCTGCGCACGTGGCACGGGATCCCCGAGGGACGGCGGCTGAGCCGCGCGGAGCTCGGGTACGTGGTGGACGTGATCTGCCGCTGGATCGAGCGCGAGGTGGCCGGCGGCTGAGCGGGGCGGAGCACGGCGGTTCGCATCGCCGGCGTGGCCGCCCCCGGGCCCCTGTCGAGCAAGGGGCGATCACGAGATATCTTGATGTCGAGCAATGTTGCAGACGTGGAGCGGAGCACCCGGTGACTGACTCGACCATCATCTACACACACACTGACGAGGCCCCGGCCCTGGCGACGTATTCCTTCCTGCCGGTGGTCCAGGCCTACGCCGGGCAGGCGGGTGTGGCTGTGGAGACCCGTGACATCTCGCTGGCCGGGCGCATCATCGCGGTGTTCCCGGAGTACCTGACCGAGGACCAGCGGATTCCCGACGCGCTGTCCGAGCTGGGCGAGCTGGCCAGGACGCCCGAGGCCAACATCATCAAGCTGCCGAACATCTCGGCCTCCATCCCGCAGCTGAGGGCCGCCATCGCCGAGCTGCAGGGCAAGGGCTACGCGCTGCCGGACTACCCGGACGACCCCAAGACCGACGAGGAGCGCGACATCCGCGCCCGCTACGACAAGGTCAAGGGCTCCGCGGTGAACCCGGTCCTGCGCGAGGGCAACTCCGACCGCCGCGCCCCCGCCTCGGTGAAGAACTACGCCAAGGCCCACCCGCACCGCATGGGCGCCTGGACCGCCGAGTCCAAGACCAACGTGGCGACCATGGGCGCGGACGACTTCCGCTCCACCGAGAAGTCCGCCGTGATCGCCGAGGACGGCGCCCTGCGCATCGAGCTGATCGGCGACGACGGCTCCACCACGGTGCTGCGCGAGTCGGTCCCGGTCACGGCCGGTGAGGTCGTCGACGCCGCCGTGATGCGCGTCGCCGCGCTGCGCGAGTTCCTCACCGCGCAGGTCGCCCGCGCCAAGCAGGAGGACGTGCTGTTCTCCGTGCACCTGAAGGCCACGATGATGAAGGTCTCCGACCCGATCATCTTCGGTCACGTGGTGCGCGCCTTCTTCCCGAAGACGTTCGCGAAGTACGCCGAGACGTTCGCCTCGGCCGGCCTGACCCCGAACGACGGCCTGGGCGGCATCTTCAAGGGCCTGGAGAACCTGCCGAACGGCGACGAGATCAAGGCCTCCTTCGACGCCGAGCTGGCCGAGGGCCCGACCCTCGCGATGGTCGACTCCGACAAGGGCATCACCAACCTGCACGTCCCCTCCGACGTGATCGTGGACGCCTCCATGCCGGCCATGATCCGCACATCCGGCCACATGTGGGGCCCGGACGGCCAGGAGCACGACACCCTCGCGGTCCTGCCCGACTCCAGCTACGCGGGCGTCTACCAGGCCGTCATCGAGGACTGCCGCGCCCACGGCGCCTTCGACCCCTCGACCATGGGCTCCGTGCCGAACGTGGGCCTGATGGCGCAGAAGGCCGAGGAGTACGGCAGCCACGACAAGACGTTCGAGATCCCGGTCACGGGCACCGTCCGCCTGGTCGACCAGGCCGGCAACGCCGTCCTGGAGCAGACCGTCTCCGCCGGTGACGTCTTCCGCGCCTGCCAGACCAAGGACCTCCCGATCAAGGACTGGGTGAAGCTGGCCGTCACCCGCGCCCGTGCCACCGGCGACCCGGCCGTGTTCTGGCTGGACGAGAACCGCGCCCACGACGCCAACCTGATCGCCAAGGTCCAGCAGTACCTGCCGGAGCACGACACCGAGGGCCTGGACATCCGGATCCTGAACCCGGTCGAGGCGACCAGGCTGTCGGTGGAGCGCATCCGCCGCGGCGAGAACACCATCTCGGTCACCGGCAACGTGCTGCGCGACTACCTGACCGACCTCTTCCCGATCCTGGAGCTGGGCACCAGCGCCAAGATGCTGTCGGTCGTCCCGCTGATGGCGGGCGGCGGCCTGTTCGAGACCGGCGCCGGCGGCTCCGCGCCCAAGCACGTGCAGCAGCTCATCAAGGAGAACTACCTGCGCTGGGACTCCCTCGGTGAGTTCTTCGCCCTGGTGCCGTCCCTCGAGCAGTACGCCGGCGCCACCGGCAACGCCCGCGCCAAGGTCCTCGCCGACACCCTCGACCGCGCCACGGCGACCTTCCTCAACGAGGACAAGTCCCCGACCCGTCGCGTCGGCGGCATCGACAACCGCGGCAGCCACTTCTACCTGTCCCTGTACTGGGCGCAGGAGCTGGCCCGGCAGACCGAGGACGCCGACCTGGCCAAGGCCTTCGCGCCGCTCGCCGAGGCGCTCGCCGCCAACGAGCAGAAGATCGTCGAGGAGCTGATCGCCGTCCAGGGCAAGCCGGCCGACATCGGCGGCTACTACCAGCCCGACCCGGCCAAGGCCGCCGCCGTCATGCGCCCGTCGGCCACCTGGAACGAGGCGCTCGCGTCCCTGAGCTGACGCCTCGCTCCCCTGGGGACCGCCGGTGCCCACGGGACCACCGAGTCCCACGAG
This sequence comes from Streptomyces sp. NPDC003393, assembly GCF_053589015.1. Taxonomy (NCBI): domain Bacteria; kingdom Bacillati; phylum Actinomycetota; class Actinomycetes; order Kitasatosporales; family Streptomycetaceae; genus Streptomyces; species Streptomyces sp. NPDC003393. The sequence continues at coordinate 90,122 of NZ_JBSFRB010000034.1, forward strand.
CCCGGTGAGTTCCACGGACGCCCCTGGCTCCGCCCCGGCCGCGCACCGCCCGGCCGGGGCGGAGCCGTTCCCCGTCGTTCACCACTCCCGCGGCGCGATCAGTACCTCCACGTCCGCGTCGGGAAAGCCGTAGATCCCGGCCGCGAAGGCGACGTCCTCGGCCATCGCCTCGCGGGCCACGGTATCGACCTCGCTGCCGGCCTCCTCGAAGGCGGCCTCCAGATCGTTGCACTCCTCGGTCGCCGCGTGGGTCAGGGCGCACAGCCACAGCAGGGTGTCCCTGTTCCGGTCGACCACCTGGTCGGGGTAGTGGCCGTCCCGGTACGGCTCCCGCAGAAACGGGTGCCCGGCGGCCCGCGCGTCCTCCATCTGCAGGGGATCCGCCGCCCTTTCGATGTCGGTCCGATGTGGCACCTTGATCATGCACCGTGCCACCGACAACGCCTGGAGCCGCCGTATGCCCCCCGCCGATCCCTCCTTCGAGCTGCTGCCCGGCGCCGCCGGATCGCCCGTGATCCTGCATGTGCCGCACTCCGCGCGGGAGATACCGGGCGACGTGCGCGACGGCATCGTCCTCGACGACCTCGCGCTCGCGCGGGAGCTGGACCACATCACCGACGCGCACACCGCCGAGATCGCCGAAGAGGCGGCCCGGCTGGCCGGCGTCACGCCGTGGCGGTTCGTCAACCGGCTCTCCCGGCTGGTCGTCGACCCGGAGCGGTTCCCGGACGAGCGGGAGGAGATGACCGCGGTCGGCATGGGCGCGGTGTACACGCACACCACGCACCGCGAGGAGCTGCGGCCCGCGGACACCGACCCGGAACCGCTGCTCGACCGCTGGTTCCACCCCTACGCCCGCGCCATGACGGAGGCCGTCGCGGGCCGGCTCGCCGCCACCGGCCGGGCCGTGATCGTCGACGTCCACTCCTACCCGGCCACAGCCCTGCCCTACGAACTGCACGGCGCGGGCCCCCGGCCGGCCGTGTGCCTGGGCACCGACGCCTTCCACACGCCGGCGGAGCTGGTGACGCGGGCCCTGAAGGCCTTCGGGGCCCTCGGCGAGACAGGCCTGAACAGCCCGTTCGCCGGGACCTACGTGCCGCTGGAGTACTACGGCCGTGACGCACGGGTCGGTGCCCTGATGGTCGAGATCCGCAGGGACACGTACATGACCGAGCCGGGCGGCCCCGCGGGCCCCGGTCTCGTCCGGCTCGCGGAGGCGCTGGCCGCCCTCGTCGACGGCCTGGACGGCTGACCTCCGGCTGGAGCACTCCGGCGCGACAACCGGCCGGGGAGCGGCAAGGGTTGACGTATGACGCAGGAGACCACCACGTCCTCCCCCGCCGGACCGGCGTCGGCCTCGCCGGCCGGGGTGACGCCGTCGCCCGTGGAACGCCCGGCTCCGCCCCCCGCCGAGCGGCCGGCTCCGCCCCCGGTGCGGGAGTGGCCCGCGCTCGACCTGGAGGGCACCCGATTCGATCCGGTGCTCGCTGAGCTGATGCGCGAGGGCCCGATCACCCGTGTCCGGCTCCCCCACGGCGAGGGCTGGGCGTGGCTGGCCACCCGCTACGACGACGTCCGGCTGGTCACCAATGATCCGCGGTTCAGCCGCACGGAGGTCACCCGGCGCCAGGTCACCCGGCTGGCTCCGCACTTCAAGCCGCGCCCCGGCTCGCTGGCCTGGGCCGACCAGCCCGACCACAACCGGCTGCGCAAGCCGGTCGCCGGGGCCTTCACGGTCGGCGCGATGAAGCGGCTGCGGCCCCGGGCGCAGCAACTGCTGGACGAGCTGGTGGACGCGATGCAGCGGGACGGTCCGCCGGCGGACCTGGTCGAGCGGGTGCTGGAACCGTTCCCGATCACGGTGGTCGCCGAGGTGATGGGGGTGCCGGCCGGCGAACGGGAGCAGGTGCACGCCTGGACCCGGCAGATCATCTCCACGTCCGGCGGGGCGGAGGCCGCCGACCGGGCCAAGGAGGGCATGTACGAGTGGATCGCCGCCACGATCCGCGCCCGCCGGGACAGCACCGACCAGGACGTGCTGTCGCTGCTCGGTGCGGCCGTCGGCCGGGGCGAGATCTCCGAGGAGGAGGCCGTGGGCCTGGCCGGGCCGCTGCAGATCGGCGGGGAGGCCGTCACCCACAACTGCGGCCAGATGCTGTACCTGATGCTGACCCGGCCCGAGCTGATGGCGCGGATGCGGCAGCGGCGCGGGGCGCGCGGCCAGGTCCTGGACGAGCTGCTGCGCTACATCCCGCACCGCAGCACCGTGGGCCTGGCCCGGATCGCGCTGGAGGACGTCGAGGTGCACGGGGTACGCATCGCCGCCGGCGAGCCCGTCTACGTCTCCTACCTGGCCGCCAACCGTGACCCGGACGTCTTCCCGGACCCGGACGTGATCGACCCCGACCGCGACCCCAACCCGCATCTGGCGTTCGGCAACGGCCCGCACTACTGCACGGGCGCGGTCCTCGCCCGGCTCCAGACCGAGCTGATGGTGGACACGCTGCTGGACCGGTTGCCGGGTCTGCGGCTCGCGGTTCCGCCGGACCAGGTCGCCTGGCGCCGCCGGACGATGATCCGCGGCCCGCGGACCCTGCCGGTCACCTGGTGAGGTTCCCGGGCGTGCGGATGGTCAGGCCCGCAGCCACTCCGTGACCACCACGTGACCGTCCGTGCGCAGCCGCAGCGCGAACGGGCCGGTGGGCGGGACGTCGGCGGTGAAGCGGCCCAGTGCGTCGGCCATGAGCCTGGCTCCCGCCCCGGGGCCGCTCAGTACCTCGATCCGGGCGGGCTGCGGCGGCATCACCTGTCCCATCAGGCCGTCCCCGGAGACCTCCACGTCCACGGTCAGCCCGCCGGCCTGGAAGGTCAGCATCCGCGGCAGGTCGGTGGCGCCCCTGACCGGCAGCGCGTGCAGCAGCGAGTCGAAGGTCAGCTCGGCGACACGGGCGTCCAGGTCGTGCAGTGCGTAGGCCTCGAGGGCCAGTTGGCGCAAGGCTTCCGGCACCGGGTCCAGAACCGTGGCGGCCTGCCGCAGCTCCTCCTCCAGCACCTCCTCCACGAGCCCGGCGGCGCCGTCGTCGCCGTCGCCCGGGAAGGTGTGGTCGTCGTCGTTCACGAGGTCCCCCGTGCGTCGAGTCGTGCGCGCAGGCGCCGCAGACAGCGCTGACGCAGTGGTCCGATGCTGCCCACGGCGACGCCCAGCGCGGCGGACACCTCCTGGTAGCTGGGCGGCGGCGAGGCCATCAGTACCCGCAGCAACTGGCGGCAGCGGTCGCCGAGCCGCTCGAACTCCTGCCACAGCCTGCGGATCCGCTCGCTCTGGGCGGCGGCCTCCTCGGAGTCGAGCAGCGACTGCTCCGGCGAGCCGTCCTCACTGACCCGGTCCAGCAGGTGCGGATCGTCGGTCACCGTCAGCCGGCTCAGGCTGCGCAGCGTCTTCAGGCACTCGTGGCGCGTGGTGCTCGCCAGCCAGGAGCCCGCCTTGTCCGGTTCCCTGATCCGCCCCAGGTGCTGGGCGAAGCGGAACCAGACGGTCTGGTACACCTCGTGCCCGTCGGCGTCGGAGAGCCGGTGCGCGCGCACCACCGACCACACCAGCGGGCTGAGCCCCTCCACCAGCGCCTTCCAGGCCGACGCGTCGCCGTCGACGGCGGACTGGACGAGCACGCCGACATCTGCACGATCCACCGACTCACCCCTCGTGTACGGCAAGTCATCGTACGCCGTGGAGGGGAGGGTTCCGGTACTCATGCCGGCAGAGGGGGCCGGACGGGCGCCGGGCGCCACGTGGGCGGACGCAGCGCGGGAACGTGCGCCCCGCGCACTTCCGCGTACTCCGTGTCGGCGGACAGCAGTTGACGGCAGGCGGCACGCGGGTCGCGCTCCGTGTGAGCGCTCATGTGGGCGGCGACCAGGCCGGCGGCCACGGGGGTGGCGAAGGAGGTGCCGCTCCAGTGCGCGTACCCCTCGAACATCACCTGGTCCGCCTTGCCCCCGGTGCTCTCCCGCGTCTCGCTCAACAGGCCGGTGTGGCGGGGGTACTGGCAGGTGCAGGCGTACTGGAAGCCGAACCGGCAGGCGTCGTACGTGGAGTGCTGGTAGACGTACGGCACGGGGGTCGTGAATCCGGTGAGCGCGCTGGTGAGCCGCTCGCCGGGGGCGTAGGCCCGCACCCAGGCGCCGTGGTTGCTGAAGCAGGCGCCGAACTCCCCGTCGGCGCGCAGCGCGCCGACGGACAGGACGCAGTCGGCCCAGTCGTCGGACAGGCCGGCGTAGGCGGCGGGCCAGAAGGGGGTGGCACTGGAGTTGTTACCGGCGGCGGCGACGAGCAGGGTGCCACGGGCGCGCAGTTCCCGCATGAAGGCGTCGACGCCGAGCAGGCCGTCGACGCGGCCGTTGGAGCTGCCGGCGGAGAGGCTGATGATGTCCGGCCAGCCGTGCTGGTCCACCGCCTCGAACAGTTTGTGCCCGAAGTCCGACTCCAGGATGGCGCCGGCGTCGTTGAGGGTGTTGCGGACGGTGATGTCGGTGTTGGGCGCGACCGCTGCGACCAGTCCGGCGATGAACGTGCCGTGGCCGACGTACTGCTGGAGGATTCCGTCGTCGTCCGTCTCCCGGACCTGGCTGTCGCCCGTGACGTGGGCGAGCAGCGGGTCCGCGCGGTAGTCGTGGGTGAGGCCGGTGTCGATGACCAGGACGCCGACGGCGGTGTCCGGGTCGTGGGCGTCCCCGGCGGGCGCGGGGTTGGTGCCCCGGCCGAACGGGGCGGGCACGGGTTCGTCGCCCGGGCAGGCGTTCACCGACGCGATGGAGACCACGTGGTTGCGGCTGACCAGGCGGCGTCCGGCCCGTCCCTCGGGTTCGCGCAGCGCGCGCAGGGCGCGCGCGACGGCGAGGTCGCCGCCGGGGTCGCCGGCCGAGGGGTCGCCGACCTGGATCCGGGTGATGCCGGTGCGGTTGGTCTCGGGACTCGCCCGGCGCACATGGTCGGCGCTGAGGTCGGGCGCCGCGCTGAAGTGCGTGCGGACGGTGTCCTCGACCAGCCGGGCCTCCTCGCCGTCGCGGGCGAGGACGACCCCCTTCTCGTAGAGGAACTCGGCCGCGTCGTCCGGGCCCATCGCCAGGGGGACGTCGGGCATCGAGCGCTGGATCTGGTCGAACTGCTCGTGGAATCGCTGTGGTGCCATGGCGCGGGTGTCCTCCCCTTGGGGCGATGGTCGTCAGTCAGAGCCTCGGGGCCCTCGATTGATACAGCGTCGGACGCCGTGAGGCGGTTCCGCGGACGCCGGGGACGCGGTTCCGGCGGCACTTCGGTGCCACTACCATCCGGTGGGTGACAGCGGGAAGCGAGTCGGTGCCGGAACTGCTGCCGATGGTGTTCGCCGACCCGGCCGAGGCGCTGGCGCGGGCGCGGGCGCTGCTGGACGCCGGTCCGCCGCCGCTGCACGCCTCGGTGGCGCACCAGGTGATCGGCATCTGGCAGCGGGACTTCGGGGACATGCGCCCGGCCCTGCGGCATCTGCGGCGCGCCCGGGACCTGGCGGCTCGGGCGGGCTCGGCCGACCGGGAGGCCGACGTGCTGGCCACGCTCGGGGTCGCGCTGGTGCACGCGGGCCGCACCCGGGACGGGCTCGCGGCGTTCGAGGAGGGTGTGGCGCGCGGGACGGGGCACACCCGGGCGCGGGTGCTGTACCGGCGGGCGTACGTGTGGTGGGTGCTGGGCCGGCACCGTGAGGCGCTGGAGGACGTACGCAGGGCCGTTCCCGTGCTGCGGCAGGCCGACGACGTGATCTGGACGGCGCGGGCGCTGACCCTGCGGGCCACCGTGCATCTGGCGCTGGGCGCGGTGGAGCGGGCGGACGCCGACTTCACGGCGGCGGAGGCGCTGTGGGACACCACCGGCCAGGAGCACGACAAGGCCGACGCCGTGGAGAGCCGGGGCCTGGCGGCGTTCCGGCGGGGCGACATCCCGGCGGCGCTGCAGCTGCTGGACGAGGCCGAGGAGCGCTACGCCAAACTGGGCACGCCCACCTTCATGCTGAACATCCGGCGCTGCGAGGTGCTGATGGCGGCGGGCCTGGCGCCGGAGGCGCTGGCCGAGGCGGACACCGCGACAGCGGAACTCGACCGGCTGGGCGGCCAGTCGACCCGCAAGGCGGAGCTGCTGCTGGCGGCGGCGCGCGCGGCGCGGCTGGCGGGCGATCCGCACACGGCGATCGCGCGGGCGACCAAGGCCGTTCGGCTGTTCTCGGGTCAGCGGCGCGCCTGGTGGGAGACGCATGCCCGGCTGGTGCTGATCGAGGCGCGGGTGGCCGTCGGGCGCCGCTCCGCCCGGCTGGTCGCCGACGCCGCGGCGGTGGCCGAGCGGCTGGCCGGCTTCGGTTCTCCGGCCGCGCCGGAGGCGTCGTTGCTGGCGGGCCGGATCGCGCTGGCCCTGGGCCGGACCGATCAGGCGGAGCACCATCTGGCCGCCGCCGCGCGCAGCCGGCACGGCGGGCCGCCGCTGGCACGGATGACCGGTTGGGCCGCGCAGGCGCTGCGGGCACGGGCGGCCGGCTCGGGGCGCGGTGTGCTGGAGGCCTGCCGGCGCGGCCTGGACGTGCTGGACGACCACCGGATGACGCTCGGCGCCTCCGAGTTGCGGGCGCGCGCCACCGCGCAGGGCGGTGAACTGGCCGCACTGGCCCAGGAGTCGGCCCTCGCCTCGGGTGAGCCCAGGCGGCTGCTGGTGTGGAGCGAGCGCTGGCGGGCCACGGTGCTGTCCACGCCGCCGACCCGGCCACCCGCCGATCCGGCGCTGCTCAGTGGCCTGACCGCGTTCCGGGAGATCGCCGCTCGGGCGCAGGAGGCCCGTCAGGACGGCCATCCGGTCCCGGCGCTGGAGCGGGAACAGCGGCGCCTGGAACGGGAGATCCGCTCCCGCACCCTGCATCTGCGCGGTGCGGCGCCGGGTGGCGGCGACCGGTTCGAGCCCGCCCGGCTGCTGGCGCGGCTCGGGAACGCTCGGCTGGTCGAACTGGCCGTGCTGGACGGCCGGGTGCATGTGCTGCTGTGCGGGCAGGGGCGCGTACGGCGCTTCGAGGCCGGCCGGCTCGCGGACGCGGTCGTCGAGGCGGAGCATGTGCAGGCGGGGCTGCGGCGCCTGGCCCATCCGGGGGCGGCGGCCCGGTTGCCGCTGGTGGAGGCGGCCGGGCGGCGCCTTCAGGAGCTGCTGCTCGGTCCGGCCGCCCGGCACCTGGGCACGGGCGCCGTCGTGGTGGTGCCGCCGGGCTCGCTGCACCGGGTGCCGTGGGCGCTGCTGCCGGCGCTGCGGGAGCGGGTGCTGAGCGTGTCGCCGTCGGCGAGCAGCTGGCTGCGCGCCCGTGAGACGCAGCGGCCGCCCGCGTCCCGGCAGGTCCTGGTGCGCGGCCCGGGTCTGGCGACCGGCGGCGCGGAGGTGCCGGAACTGGCGGGCCGCCACGGGTCGCCGACCGTGCTGGAGGGCGAGGAGGCCCATGTGTCGCGGGTGCTGCGGGAGCTGGACGGGGCCGCGCTCGCGCACATCGCCGCGCACGGCACCTTCCGCGCCGACAGCCCGCTGTTCTCGTCGCTGACGATGGCCGACGGCCCGCTGATCGTGCATGACTTCGAGCGTCTGGACCGCAGCCCGTACCGGATCATCCTGTCCTGCTGCGACACCGCCCGGTTCGCCTCCGTCGGCGCCGACGAGCTCCTCGGCCTGGTCACGGCGCTGCTTCCGCTCGGCACCGCCGGGGTGGTGGCGTGCAGCGCGCCGGTGAACGACGAGGCGGTGGTGCCGTTGATGCTCGCCCTGCACAAGGGGCTGGGCTCCGGCCTGTCCCTGGCCGAGGCCCTGCGCGACGCGCGGGCCGCCCTGCCGGGCGATGCGACGCACCAGGCCACGGGGTGGGCCTTCTCGGCGTTCGGCGCGGCCTGAGGGCCCACGGCGGAAGGCAAACGGCTCGGGCGGCCGAGGCGTCGAGGACGCCGCTCGACTGGTGGTGCCCCTGCTTGCCGTGGGCGCGCCCCGCGATGACTTCATCTCGCTATACGAGACGCTCTCGTTCAGCATATGAACAGCCTCTTGGGGTGGGTGCCACCTTCTGCCACGATCCCTATCAACCAGGTAGGAAAACTAGGGAACCGCTGGGTTCCCTCAGCACAGCACACCGTTCCGCGCCTTCCGGATCACTCCAAGAGAGGACACCTCCGTGTCTGCCGCAAGACCGCTCACCGCGCTGCGCGTCCTCGCCGTCACAGCGGCCCTCCCCCTCCTGCTCACCGCCTGCGGATACGGATCCGACTCCAGCGACGACAGCGGACAGCACGCGGCCGCGGCGGGCGCCGAGAAGCTTTCCGCCGACGAAGTGAAGATCGGCTACTTCCCCAACCTCACCCACGCCACCGCTCTGGTGGGCGTGCAGGAGGGCCTGTTCCGGAAGGAACTCGGCGGTACCACGATCAAGCCGTTGACCTTCAACGCCGGCCCGTCCGAGATCGAGGCCCTCAACTCCGGTTCCGTCGACATCGGCTGGATCGGCCCGTCCCCCGCGGTCAACGGCTACACCAAGTCGCACGGCAAGAACCTGCGCATCGTCGGCGGCTCCGCCTCCGGCGGCGTCAAGCTCGTGGTGAACCCGAAGAAGATCAAGACCCTGAAGGACGTCAAGGGCAAGAAGATCGCCACCCCGCAGCTGGGCAACACCCAGGACGTGGCGTTCCTGAACTGGATCGCCGAGCAGGGCTGGAAGGTCGACGCGCAGAGCGGCAAGGGCGATGTGTCGGTGATCCGCACCGACAACAAGATCACCCCCGACGCCTACAGGTCGGGCTCCGTCGACGGCGCCTGGGTGCCCGAACCGACCGCCTCCAAGCTCGTCGCCGAGGGCGCCAAGGTCCTGCTGGACGAGTCGGCGCTGTGGCCGGAGAAGAAGTTCGTGATCACCAACATCATCGTGTCGCAGAAGTTCCTCAAGGAGCACCCCGATGTCGTCGAGGCCGTGCTGCGGGGGTCGCTGAAGACCAGTCAGTGGATCAACGCCAACCCGGAGAAGGCGAAGGCCTCCGCCAACAAGGCGCTGGAGAAGCTGTCCGGCAAGGCGCTGCCCGCCGACGTCATGGACCCGGCCTGGAAGTCCATCACCTTCCTCGACGACCCGCTGGCCGCGACCCTGAACACCGAGGCACGCCACGCGGTCACGTCCGGCCTGCTGCAGGACCCGAAGCTGGACGGCATCTACGACC
>NZ_JBSFRB010000035.1:0-96919 GCF_053589015.1 Streptomyces sp. NPDC003393
ACTGCCTCGTCGGCCGGGAAAATGTCGGCCCGGACCGGGGAGACGGCGCCGTCCGCCGATCCGGACGAGCGGATCCGGCAGCTTGAAGCCCGTGTGGCCGAGCTGGAGGCGAGTGAGCGGAAGCTGGCTACCGAGCGGGACATACTCCGCAAGGCGGCCAAGTATTTCGCCGGGGAGACGAACTGGTGATGAGTCGCTTCCAGTTCGTTGACGATCACCGGGACACCTACGAGGTGAAGCGGCTCTGCCAGGTTCTCGAGCTCAACCGGTCCAGCTACTACAAGTGGCTCGCCGGAAGACAGGCGAGGGCGGCACGAGTGCGCGAGGACCAGCTCCTGGCCGAGCAGATCCGCGAGGTCCACGGCGAGTCCGGCGGCGCCTACGGCTCCCCACGGGTGACCGCCGAGCTCCGGGAGAAGGGGCTGCGGGTCAACGAGAAGCGCATCGCCCGGGTGATGCGGGCCTTCTCCATCACCGGCATCCGCTGCGCAGACGCGTCCGCACCACCGTCCCGGGCCCGGCAGCCTCACAGGTTCCGGACCTGTTCCAGCGGGACTTCACCGCCACCGAGCCGGGGCGGAAATACATGGGCGACATCACGTATCTCCCGCTCGCCGGCGGGGACTTCCTCTATCTCGCGACCGTGCTGGACTGCTTCAGCCGCAAGGTCGTCGGCTGGTCCATCGCCGACCACATGCGCACCGGCCTGGTCGCCGACGCACTACAGATGGCGGCCTCAACCCGCGGCGGCCTGGACGGCTCGGTGTTCCACTCCGACAGAGGGTCGCAATATGTGTCAATTCGCTACATCGACCGGCTCGCCGAGATCGGGGCCGCCGCGTCCGTCGGCTCGGTCGCGGACTCGTATGACTGTCAGTCTCTTGGCGCCGGATCCCGCAAGGATTCGGTGGCCCCGGCCGTGACGGTCTGACTCTTGCTACGACCGACCCTGAGGGTGTCCTGGCGTTGATCTGTCGACCGTCCGGCCGGGCACGCAGCAAACGCTGCCGCCGGCCGGACGTGACCTGATAAGAGCCTGGAGCCACCTCGTCAAAAGCGTCCCCGTGACAGTCCTGTCCGTCCGACCGGGGACAGCGTGCACCTCACGCTACAGGTCGGAAGGAACGCAATGAACACCAACGAGCAGCACAGGTCCGGGCACGTCGTGATCGGCGTCGACACACACAAGCACGTGCACGTTGCAGCAGTCATGGACACCATCGGCGGAATCCTGGCGACATTGACGATCCCCACGGACACCGGCGGGTTCCAGCAACTCCTGGACTGGGCAACCGCGTTCGGCAAGGTGCTGGCATTCGGGGTCGAGGGCACCGGATCCTACGGCGCCACCCTGGCCTCGTTCCTGCGCAGGGCTGGTCACAAGGTGGTCGAGGCCGGCCGGCCGGACCGACGGCTGCGGCGGATGAACGGAAAGTCCGACACCCTGGACGCCGAGAACGCCGCCCGCGCAGTTCTCGCCGGCTTCGCCACCGCCACTCCCAAGACGGCGGACGGCGAGGCCGAGATGATCCGCCGGCTAAAGATCGCCCACGACCAGGCCGTCGAACAGCGCGCGGCCGCGATGGTCACCATGAAGGCAATGCTTGTCCACGCCCCCGATGGCCTGCGCCACGAGACCGCCGACAAAACGCAGATCGCTGTGGCCCGGCACCTGGCGGGCCTGCGTCCTCGACAGCTGGAGGGCCCTGAGGACGCACTCCGTCACGCCCTGCGCACGCTGGCCAAGCGGTGGCAGTACCTCGAAGCCGAGGCCAAAGAGCTGACGAAGATGATCGATGACCTGGTGCACCGAGTCGCCCCGCAGTTACTCGAGCCGTTCGGCATCGGCGTGGACACCGCCGCGGAAATCCTCGTCGTGGTCGGCGACAACCCCGAGCGCATCAAGTCCGAAGCCGCACTCGCCAAACTCGCGGGTCTCGCCCCCGTGCCCACCGGCTCCGGAATTACCAGCGGCAGGCACCGCATCAACCACGGCGGCCATCGCCAACTCAACGCCGCGATCTACCGCACCGTCATCGTCCGCATGCGATTCCACCAGCCCACGATCGACTACGTCGCTCGCCGAACCGCAGAGGGCAAGACGAAACGCGAGATCATCCGATGCCTCAAACGCTACGTGATCCGCGAGGTTTACCACCTCATCCGGCCTGCCCCGAGGACGGTCTCTGCGGGGAGTTGACAACTATAGGAGCGTCAACGCCCTGCTGGAATCCACGATCGGCCTGTTCAAGACCGAGTTGATCAAACCGGGACGGCCCTGGAACACCCTCTCCCAAGTCGAACTCGCCACCGCCGAGTGGGTCGACTGGTACTGCCACCGACGCCTGCACGGTGAGATCGGGCACATCCCGCCCGTCGAATACGAGACCAGCTACTACCTGACAGCCACGAAACCCCAGATCACAACCACTAACTGAGATCTCTACCGAACCCGGGGCGGTTCAAGAACGGCTTCCTGGTCGAGCGCGACGAGACCGTCGCAGCCTGATCACACGTCACCCGCCTACTGGAATCGGCCACGCTCGCGTTCAGCGGCTTCATCAGATCCAGCGCCTGGCCGTCGCCGATGGCGGCCACCTGGTGAATACCTGCCCAATTGGCTAGGTTGTGCTCACCTCGTCCGATTCTCGCAGGGGAGCGGCAGCCGTGCGGCAAAAGCACAAGACCTTCCAGGCGATCGAGGTCGGCGACGGCGGCGACGGGCGGTGGGCCGCCTACGCCCGGGCCCTGTGGCAGGAGATGGAGGGCCTGCTGACCGAGGAGGGCCGGACTCCGGAGGGCGCGGATCGTGTTCGGGCGCTGTTCCGTGCACACATGCCGGAACTGGTCCCGGTTCTGGACCGCCTGGCCGGCCAACTCGACCGACCCGAGGCGGAAGTCTTCCTCACCCACGCGGCACTGCGGCCGTTCTCCCCGGCCTGCACCCAGATCGGCCAGAACAGCACTCTGCTGCGCAACTATGACTTGCCGCCCGATCAGTGTGAGGGGACCATCGTCTCCTCCTGCTTCCTGCGCCCCGTGATCGGGATGCAGGACGTGCTGTGGGGCTTGCTGGACGGGATGAACGACGCCGGTCTCGCGGTCTCGCTCACCTGGGGCGGACGTTCCGTCTACGGACGTGGCTTTGCCATTCTCATCGTGGTGCGCTACCTGCTGGAGACGTGCGACACCGTCGATGAGGCAGTCGGCAGGCTGCGGTCCCTGCCGGTCGCCGTCCCACAGAACCTCACCCTTGTCGATCCCGTGAAGGCGGTGACGATGTTCGTGAGGCCGGATATGTCACCGATGGTGGCGCCGGATGCCTGCGCCGCCAATCACCAGCACCTGCCGGTGACCGACGAGCAGGAGCGGGCCTTGCGGACGCAGGAGCGGCTGCGCGCCATTCGCGCCGCGGGTGCGGACGTGGCGGCGATGCTGAAGCCGCCGCTGTATCGATCCGTCGACGAGCAGGGGTCGAGAACGCTCTACACAGCCCGCTACCGGCCCGTCGAGGGCCGTGTGACGTACTACTGGCCCGGTGAGTCCTGGCAACAGTCCTTCGGCGACTTCACACCCGGATCCCGCACCGTGACCTTGGGCCGGGCCAGCTGAGAGGCTTCCGGACCCCCGCTCACCCCTGCACGAAGATCTTGCAAGAACGTGATCTCACCCGCCGCCGACAGGCCCTCCCGCGACCCGCCCCGCCACGGCCGCACGATGAACCGGCAGGGGCTCGGCACCGCTCCACCGGTCGGACGAGCGCCCCGCCCGATACACCCCGACAAGGCGTCTCTCGCCACACCACGTGGTCACCAATTCACAGGTCTTGACAATTGCTCATCGTTTCAGGATGAGGTCCGCAGACGGCGGAGGCATATGAGGCTGCAGGCCAGTTCGAGCAGGCCCTTGATGGAGATCGGCGCGTCGCTCGTAGCGGGTGCGGAGCCGTTTGAACTGGTGTAGCCAGGCGAAGGCGCGCTCGACGACCCAGCGCACCTTGCCCAGTCCGGAACCGTGGGCGATGCCGCGTCGGGCGATCAACGGCTTGATGCCCCGCTTCCACAGCAGGCGGCGGTACTTGTCGAAGTCGTAGCCCCGGTCCGCATACAGACGTCGGGGCTTGCGGCGGGGGCGTCCCCGGGCTCCCCGAATCGGCGGGACCGCGTCGAGCAGAGGCAGGAGCTGGCTGACGTCGTGTCGGTTGCCGCCGGTGAGCGTCACGGCGAGGGGGGTTCCGTGGCGGTCGACGATCAGGTGGTGCACGGAGCCGGGGTATGCACCGCGTCGACTACCTCACCGACACCCAGGAGCGCATCCTGCGCTGCATCCGCCAGCACATCGCCGACCATGGCGAGGCGCCGACGATGCAGCAGATCGGCGCGGCTGTCGGCATGCGCAGCCGGGCCTCTGTGCACTACCAGCTGGGCGAGCTGGAGGCGAAGCGCGCGATCGTCCGCGAGCCGGGGCGGTCACGAGGAATCCGGCTCGCGTGACCGGCGCCGGCCACTACCACCTGCTGCTCGTCTCCGGTGGAAGGGCGGTGCAGCATGGCTGATGGCACCGTGAGGAGGTCGCGCATAGTTTTGCCGCTGGGTCGGCGAGTACGGCGGCTTGCCCGGCGCGCCTTCATCACCCGGCCTACTACGCCAACTGCTCCGCAGCCCGCGCCGCCGGCGTCACACCCCTTCGCGCAGGCGATCCCGGATACAGCCGCCGACTCGACCGCGATGGCGATGGCGTGGCCTGCGAATAGCCAATCCGCGACCGCCCCGTTAATGCGCGCGGGTATGAAAGCCAGCGTCGACGGGAAGCGCACCGTTCGCGCCGTACGGGTGGCATCACCACTGCTGATCAACCCTGAGGGCCCGGCACTCCCCCTCGGCAGCACCGGGCCCTCCATGGCATCTCACCCCCACATCGATCGCCCTTCGGTGCACGGCATCGTCCGTCTGTTCGGAACGGCTCGTCGAACGTTCAGCCCGGGCCCATGCCGTCTCCGCGGCTCAATCGCAGCCCAAACCCCCGAAGGATGGGGCTCCGGTTCTGCGGCTGCGGAATACTCGGCTGCGACTGTGGCCGGCCCGCCCATAGGGTCCTCGTTCGAGGCACTGGCATGGCGCTCTGCCGACAGCGGGCACTCAATGGACCCAGGATGCGTGACGAAACAATGAGCAGCCGACTCTCCGCAATCTCCTTCGACGCACACCAGCCTGAGCGCCTGTCGCATTTCTGGGCGGGCGTTCTGGGCCTGGAGAGAACCGACGATGGTGACGACGGCGTCGCTCTGCTGTCCGGAAATGACGCCGGCTACCGCCTCAGCTTCCGTTCCTCCCAAGTGAGGAAGACCGGCCAAAACCGGCTGCACTTCGGCCTTGCCAGCTCCTCCCTGGAGCACCAGCAGGAGATGATAGCCAGGGCGCTCGGCCTCGGCGCGCAACACTGCGACGTCGGCCAGGGGCCGGACGCGTCCCATGTGGTGCTCGCCGACCCTGAGGGCAACGAGTTCTGTGTCATCGAGCCGGGCAACAAGTTCCTCGCCGGCTGCGGCCTCATCGGAGCGCTCGCCTGCGATGGTTCGCAGGCCGTGGGCTACTTCTGGAGCAAGGCGCTGGGCTGGTCGCTGGTCTGGGATCAGGACGAGGAGACCGCCATCCAGTCACCGAACGGCGGTACGAAGATCACGTGGGGTGGTCCGCCACTCATGCCCGACCCCGGCAAGGACCTGCATTTCACCCTCGTGCCGGACGACGATCAGCAACCGGAGGTCGAGCGCCTACTCTCCCTCGGGGCAAAGCGTGTCGACTCCGCCAACGGTGAAAACGGCGCGGTGTTGCTGGCCGACCCCGACGGCAACGAGTTCCGTGTGCTCACGCGCCGGTGACGACGGTGGCGTCCGCGTGGACCGGAGCAGCGGTCGCGGCCAGAGCAACTGCGGCCAGCACGACAGTGAGTAGAACGTTTGATGCCCTTTACGTGGGATGACGAGGCCGGCCGATTACAGTGGACCGGCCAGTCCATTCTGTGGAGGTCGGCATGACCGGGAAGCTGACGGCCAAGGGCAGGGCCACGCGCGGCCGGATTGTCGAGGGAGCCGCCGAGGTCCTGCGGGAGCGCGGTGTCACCGGGGCGACGCTGGACGACATCATGGCGCGCACCCGCACCAGCAAGAGCCAACTGTTCCACTACTTCCCGGCTGGCAAGGACGAACTGCTGCTGGCGGTCGCCCGGTTCGAGGCCGATCAGGTGATCGAGGACCAGCAGCCCCATCTCGGCCGCCTGGACTCCTGGGAGGCCTGGGAGCGGTGGCGGGACGTGGTCGTCGAGCGTTACGAGGCGCAGGGCGACCATTGCCCGCTCGGGTCGCTGTTCTTTCAGATCGGGCGTTCCACCCCCGGCGCGCGGGCGATCGTAATCGAGCTGATGCGGCGCTGGCAGGAGAGCCTGGCGGCGGGTATCCGGGCACTGCAGGCCGCCGGCCGGCTGCCCTCGGACGTCGACGTCGACGCGAGGGCCGCGGCCCTGCTGGCCGCGATCCAGGGCGGTGTGTCGATCCTGCTGTCCACGGGCCGGTCGGCCCACCTGCGCGCCGCGCTCGACCAGGGGATCGCCGACCTGCGCCGGACCGGACGCGCCAGGGACTGACCCCCTGTCCCGGCCTCGGCGGGGCAGGCGCCGACGGTCGGCACCGGGCATCAGGCGGCAATCACGGCGGCGGTGGTTCGGCCGCCGTCGACGTCGAGCACGATGCCGTGGACGAAGGAGGACTCGTCGGCGGCCAGGTACACAGCCGCCTTGGCGATGGCGTCGGGCGTGCCCATACGGCCCGCGGGGGTGCCTTTCATCATGGTCTCGGCAGGGTGGACCTCGCCGGGGACGGACGGCAGCACGACGCCTGGAGAGATGGCGTTTACCCGGACGCCCTGCGGCCCGAACTCGGCCCCCCAGGCTCGGGTGAGGGTCTCGACGGCGCCCTTGGTGGAGCTGTAGAGGGCACCGATCGGAATGCCCAGCCGCGCGATCCACGACCCCAGATTGACGATCGCCCCGCCGCCGGCCTCCGCCATGGCCGGAGCGACGGCTGCGGTGAGGAAGAAGGGCGCCTTCACATTGACCGCGTAGACCTCGTCGAAGGTCTTCTCGTCGGTCTCCACCGTGCTGTCGGCGGGGTAGATGCCGGCGTTGTTGACGAGGACGTCGATCCGGCCGCCGAGGACCCGGCCCGCCTCCTCGGCGAGTGCCCGCGAGGCGGCCGCGCTGCCGTCCAGGTCGGCGCGGACGAAGTCGGCACGACCGCCGCGTGCGCGGATCCCGTCGACCACCTCCGCGCCGCGCTCGGGGTTGCGGCCCGAGACGACGACATGCGCCCCCTCGGCCGCGATCTCCTCCGCAATCGCCCGCCCGATGTTGCTGGTCGCCCCGGTCACCAGGGCGGTCTTGCCTGCCAGCCGATTCGGCATGGTCACTCCCTCAGCAGGTCGTTTCGTGTGGACCCGAGTGGCCGGACCGCGGGTGCCACCGCGACCGTCGGGGCCCTGGCGGACCAGGGCAGTGCCACTGTGCGGCAGGAAAAATGGACCTGCAAGTCCAGAAATCATGCCGGCTCAGTCCTTGCCCATTGCAGGCAGGCGGTGGCGATGGGGCAACGCCGCTCGCGGCCGGTGTCCAGCCCTCTCTCTCTTCGTCGCGCCCGCCATGCTGTATGCGTGGTTCCAGGAGTTCCCAGTGGGCGTCAGAGAAGTCACTGGAATACGGGCGGCCCTCTCAATTGGTCAGGAGTGCCGGCGGGCGGCCCAGGCGACGCTGTCCGTGCTGTAGCGGATCAGGAACTGGGCAAACTGGGTGCGTTCGGCAGGAGTCCAGGCCGCGGTGATTTCTTCGGACACGCACCGCTGGCTACGCGTCAGGAGCTGGCGGCGCCGTGCGGGCTGCCCGATCCGCCGACGCGCTTCTGGCTTTGAACCATTGTGGGCAGTGCCGCGTCGTAGTGGTGAGACAGGTCCGGTCGGGACCGGCAGCACCTTCAGAAGGGATCGAGTTCATGTCATTCGGCGTGCCCAAGCACATGTCGCTGGAGAGCGGCGAGGGCATCTTCCTTGTTGGAGACACTTATTCGGTGCTCCTTTCGTCCGAGGAGACGTCCGGGAAACTCGGCATGGTCGAGGTGCTCGTCCCGGCGGAAGCGGGACCGCCGCCGCACACTCACCTCAATGAAGACGAATGCTTCATCCTTGTGGAGGGGAACCTTCAGGTGACGGCGGGTCATGACGAGTACGAGGTGTCGCAAGGCGGGGTCGTGTACATCCCCAGGGGAACGAGCCACAAATACCGAAACCTCAGCGACACCGAGCCCGCCAAGATGATCGCCCTGTTCACACCCGCCGGGATGGAGCAGATGTTCCGGGAGATAGGAAAACCTGGCATTCGTGGTCAATTGGCGCCTCCCGTGGACTTCGCTGACGTCGAAGCCATGGGCAACGTCGCCCAGAAGTACGGATTCACCTTCGACTGAGGGGTCAGGAGCGCCGTGAGCGTCCCGGCACTCGGATGAAATACATGTCCCCACTTTGACGTCTTCACTGTTCAAGGGGTGTGGATGCGTGCAGTGGGCCGCTTGCCGGCTCGTGTTCTCTTACCCCGACCGCCCGCCGATCGTGTGCCGCCGCCACTGATAGTGGCAGCGGCCGGCAACGCATAGGTGCCACACCGCCCTACCGGCAACGACTCCTCCCGCCTCTCCCTCGCCGTATGGCGCGACTGGGCCAAGATTTCCGCAGCCCCGGCTCCACCCGAACCGGGGCGGTTCAGGAGGATCGCGGCTGTGTGTCGAAGCGGCGGAGCCGCTCCCTGATCTCCTCGGCGTCCTGATGGTCGAACTCCTCGAAGATGATCAGTGCTCTTCGCCAGTTGGTGCGGGCCGCCTCCCGTTCACCGGCATCCAAGTACGCATCGCCGAGGTGGGCCAGGGTGTGGCCTTCTCCCCACCGGTTGCCGATGTCCCGGTGCACCGCCAGGGCCTGTTGGTAGTGCTCCATCGCGTCGTCGAGGGCGTGAAGCCGGTGTGCGACCTTCCCCAGGATGTCGAGCGTCACGCCTTCGACCCAGCGATTGTCACTGATGCGAAGCACGCTCAGCGCCTCCTCCAGGCAGCTGGTGGCCTCGTCGAACCGCCCGAGTCGCTGGTATGCGTCACCCAGGTTGGCCAGAGCGATGCCCACCCCCCAGGTACGACCGAGATGGCGGTCCATCGCCAGCGCCCGGCGAAGCCACTCGATCGCCTTGTCGAGCCGTCCGGATTGCAGATGGACATTGCCCAGGTTGCCCACTGTCTGCGAGGTGCCGACAGCGTCCCCGAGTTCGCGGTAGAGGATCAGGACCTGCTGGTAGTCGGCGACGGCTTCGTCGTACCTGCCCAGCTCACCCAGGACGTTGGCCCGTTCCTGGATCAGACGGGCCAGGCCTTGCCGGTCGTTGATGCTGCGGGCGGCTGTGACTCCCGTCTCGGCCGTGTGGAGCCAGTCGTACAAGTGACTGCGGAGGTAGAAGAACCCCCACAGTGCCGCGGGCAGTCGCCATGCGATACCCGGGTGGCCGGACGCGGCGGCCCGGTGGACCGCGGAGACGAGGTTGGCCCGTTCGGTCTCACACCACTCCAGGGCCTGGTCGTAGCCCGTGAACTCCAGGGGACGACAATCCGGAGGCAGCGGTTCGAGAGGGACCCTCTTGCGGCCCGGGGTGAGAAACGGGCAGGTGGCATCCGCGGTGTGCAGGAACCAGGACAGCAGCCGTGCCAGAGCCCGGTCCCGCTCACCCGGCGGCTCCTCGGAGAGAACCTGTTCGGCGGCGTAGATGCGCAGCAGGTCATGCAGCGCATAGCGGCCGGGCCTGGGCTCGTCGAGCAGATGAGCGTGGGTGAGTTCGCCCAGCAGACCGTGGGTCTCGCGCAGGGGCAACCCGGCCAGAGCTGCCGCCGCGGGCGCGGAGAAGCCGTCGGGGCCGGGGTACAGACCCAGGAGGCGGAACAGCCGCGCCGCCGGCGCGGACAGGGCCTCGTAGGACCAGGAGAAGACCGCCCGTACGTCCGTGCCGAGCTCGCCGCTGTCGAAAGCGTCAAGGCTGTCGCGGCTGTCGCTCAGTTCCTCGGCGATGGCGTTGAGGGGGAAGTCGGGACGGGTCACTGCCCGGGCGGCGACGATGGCCAGTGCCAGCGGCAGGCGGCCGCAGCGCGCGATGATGTCGTCGACGGCGCGCGACTGCGCGGCCAGGCGCTC
Source organism: Streptomyces sp. NPDC003393 (assembly GCF_053589015.1). NCBI lineage: Bacteria > Bacillati > Actinomycetota > Actinomycetes > Kitasatosporales > Streptomycetaceae > Streptomyces > Streptomyces sp. NPDC003393. Next base: position 10,269 of record NZ_JBSFRB010000035.1, read on the forward strand.
GGCACCCAGACGGCGGACGAGGAACTCATGCGCCTCGAACGGCATCAGTTCGCGCAGGGTCAGCGACTGTGCCCCCTGGCCGACGATGAGCCCCGTGAGCTGGTTTCGGCTGGTGACAAGAACCAGGCAGCCCGCAGAGCCGGGCAGCAGCGGGCGGACCTGATCGGCGTCGCGGGCGTTGTCGAGCAGGATCAGCACCCGTCGGTGCGCGAGCAGGCTGCGGTACAGCGCTGCCCGGGCATCGAGCTGCGCGGGCATCTGTTGCGCGGGTACACCCAGCGCGTCGAGGAAGATACGGATCGCTTCCCCGGGCGGCATGGCAGAACCGGCCGGATCGAACCCCCGCAGATTGATGAAGAGCTGCCCGTCGGGAAAGCGATCGGCGACCTCGTGAGCCCAGTGCACCGCCAATGCGGTCTTTCCGGTGCCCGCCATACCGGCGATCACGGAGATCGCCACCGCGTCGGGGCTGCTGCCGGACTGGGACACCAGGGCACGCACCTGTTTCAGCTCGGCTTCCCTGCCAGTGAACGCGGGCAGTCTGGCGGGCAGCTGAGCGGGACGTATCACGTGCCCTGAAGGTGGCAGAGCCAGGTCCGGCCACTGTTGGGAATCCTCCGACGACGCAGAAAGATCCAGCAACGCATCGCCGGCCAGTATGTGGTCGTGCAACTGCTGGAGATCCGCTCCCGGTTCAATGCCGAGTTCGTCGACCAGAACCCGCCGAGTCCTGCGATAGAACGCCAGTGCCTCGGCCCGCCGCCCGGACCGCGACAGAGCCAGCATCAACAGCAGACACAGCCGCTCCCGCAACGGATACTCACCAGTCAGCGCGGTCAGTTCACCGATCACCTCGCCGTGGCGCCCGAGCCGAATATCGATATCCAACCGCCACTCCAACGCGCTCAACCACTTCTCGCTGAGCCGGGCCCGCTCGACCTCCGCCAGCGGACCCGGAAGTCCGGCCAGCGGAGTCCCCTCCCAGCCATCGAGCGCAGCCCGCAGAATTTCCGCGGCGGCAGACGTCTCACCGGCAACGTGGCGCTGCCTCGCCTCCGCAACCCGCTGCTCGAACAATCCCAGATCCAATGCGTCATCCGCGACCTGTGCCACGTATCCGTCCGCAACCGAGACGATCACACTCGGGGACCGGCCCGCACCCCGCTCCGGCTTCAGCACCTTGCGCAGCCGCGACACATACGTGCGCAACACAGAAACGGCAGCCGGCGGCGGTGCCTCGCCCCATACGGCATCGACCAACTCGCCGACCGTGACCAGACGGCCGCGGCGCAACAACAGCGCCGCCAGCACCACCCGCTGCTGCGGAGAACCAAGATCCAGTTCCATACCCCCACGCCAGGCCCGAACCGAACCCAGCACAGCGAAACACAAGGAGCTTTCGTAAACTTCGCTCACCTCTGGAACCCTAGCCCGACTCTGTCGGGGGATCCCGGAGCGGTTCAAGGTCGACCTGCCCAGCACTCGCCCGAGCCTTGCACAACCCACGTCCGGCCCCGTACTTCGCCAATCGGAGGACAGGGCTCTCGTGTACCGTCTCACCCGAGCCGATGCTGATGCCCTGCTTGTCCCGAAAGCAACCGGAAAAGCGCTCGGCACAGCTCACACGCGCACGGAGGCGCCCGGCAGCACGGGGAGACGACTGCCGGGCACCTCCGACTGAGAGATCATCGGGGGATGAGATCTCACCGTGTGAACGGGGCGTGCGGCACAACGGTTCACTTGGACCTCGTCCGGACTCGGCAGCCGGCCGCGGCCCTTGTCCACTCGTCCTGTGACGGGGCCTCGTGCGCAGGCCGGCGGCTGTGCCCCCACCGGTGCGGGGCGTGACGTCACCGTGCCTCGAACAGCCCCGAGCAGGTTGTCGGCCGCTTCCCCGACCGCGTCGAACTCGTCACTCGCCCGGACGCGAGTGACCGTGCCGGTAATACCCCGCAACTCTCCGAAAACCGGCGCTGCGGCTCTGGACGCAGCGGAACTCAACGCGAGGGACGTAGTGTTGCCCGGCGCGTCGGTCCGTGTCACGCGGTCGACGGGCGCCCGGCCCGCGTCGAGCAGCACGCGCTGTCCTCCTCAAGGAGACCATTGTCGTCCTGCTCCTCCTCAGTAGAGAAGCGATGGTACGGAGCGCCGACAGCGCCTTCGGGGTAAGCCCGGCGCTCCGCGAGCGTGCCACGGTACTCGGACCACGAACCGCCGGCGCCCCGGAAACCCGGATCATGCTCAGGATCCACAGCGACGGCACGCAGCCTAAACAGCCGCTCACCGCTGCCCGCGTTGGTATCTCCAGAAGATTGTCACCCGCCGTCGGAAGCACACCCAGATCAGTCATGCGGACGTCCTGCGCACCACTGGTTCCTCCGGCTCCGGCAACGACCCTGCGTCACGCCGCAGCCGTGTACCACCACGCCGGCTTCTCGTCAGACTGGTTTTCGGCGCGTTCCGCCAGCCCCATGGCCATGCGCAGGGCCCGTACGGCATGGTGCACGCGCGACTTGACGGTGCCCGACGGGATACCGAGCACCAACCCCGCCTCACGCATCGACCTGCCAGTGTAGTAGGTCTCGTACAGGACCTCCCGGTGCTTGGGCGACAACTGTTGGAAAGCCTCCTTGAGGAGCATCGCTGAAAGCAACGAGTCCACTTCGGCCTCCTTCGTCAGTACATCGTCCGACCATGCGTTGACTCCGACTTCCTGAGGTCGAGTCATGCGCAGCCGATACTCGTCGACGACGATGTTGCGGGCCACCTTGAACAGCCACGCGCGCAGGGGCTGCCCCTCGTCCAAGTCCTGCGTGCGCCAGCAGCGCAGCAGCGTCTCCTGGACCACGTCCTCAGCCTTGTACAGATCACCTCCCAACAGCCGTATCACATAGGCGTACAGGGCACTCACCTGTTCGTCGTAAAGCGCTCGCAGCGCACGCTCACGGGCATTTACCGCACCCGAGGAACCCATTACATTCCAGCTCACGTCCGTATCCCCCTCGATCTCCGGCCTCACGCAGGAGGCCTGTCCTCGAGGCCAAGTTCAACGACCCCGATAAGCGGGAAGAGTCTGACGAGCGACGCTCGATGTCACGTTGACGACCGATTGACGACTGAGGCATTCCAGGTGGCCGCCCGCGGCCAGGGTTGGCCTCGCCCGGATCGAGCGGCGGTGGGAGGACATCCCGCGGATCAGCGGCTCCCTCCACGCCGGCGCCGTGCCTCGTACGACGTGATCCGAGATGCTGTCGCGGGTCGGACGTCCGACCCCGCCCGGCGGCACGATCGCTCGCTACAGGCGGATCGCCAAGTCCGGACCGGCTGCCGACGGACGGATTCGACGTCCGCGACGAGGAGGTCGCCCACCTCTGCCCGTTCGTGCGGCAGCACATCAACGTGCACGGCCGGTGCTCGTCCAAGCTCCCCGACCTGCCCGGTGGCCTGCGCCACTGACCGAGGGACGCCACGCCCTCTCTGCCGCGCGAAGGCCGACAACAGTAACGAGGTCACGGCGGTGGGGGTGGAGGTCGGCGGTCAGGCGGTGTGTCGCGGCGATGAGAGGCGAGGGCGGGTCATAGCCGTGTGGCCGTGCGGATCAGCCCAACGAGAGCGAGGGAGCGGCTGTGCGCGGGCCAGGCGATGTGGGTGACGACGGGGTGCGTCGGTCAGGGGCACAGCAGTGCGCTCGGCCCATAGCCAGGCGCGAGCTGAGTCAGCGAAGACGGCCACGGTGCGTCCGAGGGCGATCAGCTGGGCCAGCTGCGTCTGGTCATGGATCTCAGGGCCCTGGCCGGGGGGTGCGTGCCGTTGCGGGGCCAGCGGGCGAGCGGAAGATCGGGGATGTCGCTGACCTCGGCCAGGGACAGAGTCCTCTATGCGGCGAGGGGGTGCGAGGCGGGCAAGATGCGATCTGCCCCTCGGTCAACAGTTCCTCGCTGTCGAACCCGGCGAGGGAGTTGAACAACGCGTGCATGAGCGCCACATCAGCGCGGCCGTCGCGCAGCATCCCTTCCTGCTCACACGTGCAGCTCGGTAGCACCACGATCTCGGCCGCGTAGGCGTCGAGGAGCTTGTAGAGCAACTCGTGAGACCCGCCGGCCCTCACCGCCAGCACCGGGCGGTTGCGGGGCCGCCCGGACTGCCGGCACAACCGGTGCGACGGGGACGACGAGCGGCAGCGGTGGTCGCGTCGAGGGCTGCGCGGCCTTCGTGCAACAGCATCTCTCCGGTACCGGTCAGGGAGACACCGCGGCGGTTGCGTTGGCATGAGCGACACCATGAACACACCCTCCGCATCACTGCGCGACGGCACCTGGATCCTGGACGATCTGACCGTCACCCGCTTCGGCTACGGCGCCACGCAGCGGTAGGGCCCGTGGGAGACGGTCTACGGCCTCTTCCGGCGCTGGCAGCGGGACGGCGTCTGGCACCGCCTCGCGACGAGCGCCCGTTCATGACTGCAGGCAGAACCTCGACCGCATTCCTTCCGTGTTCTCTGCCTCACCTCCGCGGCGTCGTCCGCGAAGGCACGACGCCGCGTTCCGGCACGTCCGAAAGAGCCAGGCCGCCCGGCTCATTCGTAGGTGGCCTCCAGGTTGCTGGTCCAGAACTCCTCGAACGCCGCCTGCTCGGCCTGCAGTCCTTCCAGGTACTTGGCGACACAGGCGCTGGCGATCTCGAACGGTTGCGCCTTCAGGTCGGGCATCGTCCGCAGGATGTCCATCATACGGCTGTAACGCTGGTTGACCCTCGTACGCAGCGGGCATTGCGAGCGGGACTTCTTCAACGCCGCGATCTCCGGATCGGCGGAGATGTAGTCACGGTAGGCCAAGCCGTCCTGAGCGAGTTCCCAGACCACATCACGCTCGGCTTCCATGCGCTGGATGTCCGTGCCCTGCGGGTCAAGTCCACTCAGCGCGTGCTCGAGGGTCGCGTCGATGTAGTGGGCTGGGGTGAAGCGCGGCGTCGGCAGGTTCCCCGCCGTGACGACGGCCTTGTCGATGGTGATCCGATCGGCCAGTTCCTGCGCGGTCAGCCCGTAGAGCTGAACGTTACGGCTCTGGTAGGACTCCTTGCCCGACTGGGCCACCGCGTACGACTGCAGCAGGGCGGCATAGCGGGGGGCCCTGTCCACGAGTTCACGCAGCCGGCCGTCGCGCCGCTGGTGTGACTCCTGAGACGTGAACGGTCGGCTTGGGATCCGCCGTGGGCGGCGCGCGGGCACGGCAGGATGGGCCGAGGCCGGCCGCCATGGCGTGGTCGAGCGGTTCGCTGCGGCATTCCACACGGCCGGAGCGGTCGCATCGGAATCGCGTGTCGCCGGGGCGGCCGGGCCGGCAGCTTCTTTGGACTCGGACCGGACCGGCTCGGACGGGCCGACGGACGTCGTCTGCGGCCGGCCGGGGGGACGCTCGGCCCCGACTTCAGCTTTCCCGTGGCCATCCGTAGGCGCAAAGGCCACAGGAGCGGGCTGCGCGACTGCTTCGGTCACGACATCCGGGGCCGGTGCAGGAGAGGGCACGGAAGAGCGGGGCGGGGCCGTCCCCTCAACGCTCGAAGCGGAGGCGGCCGGCCTAACGGATTCGCTGGAGGGCCATGTGGTGCCGGTCTCTTGCGTTCGCGCCGGCGCGGCTGCGACCGGCTGGACGGTCGAAGGCGCGTCTGCGGGGACGGGGTGCGCCTCCACGGGCCGCGTGTGTGCATCAACCGACCGCACTGCGGGTGAAGTCGCCGTCTCCTGACGGGGCTGGTCCGCTTCCTGCTGCACGGCGGGCTCCCTGGGCTTCTCCTCCTGATCGAAGCGCCCCAGGTCCAGCGGAGGAAGGTCGTCGTCGGTGTCGGCTCCCCCCAGACCACCAAGATCGACCTGAGGCATCAGATAGCGCTTGGCGGCAGGGGCCTTCTTGGCTGTCTTCTTCGCGGGGGCGGGAGCCTTGGACTTCGGCGTGCGGTTTGTCATGCGGCGTCAGCTTCCTGAAGTTCTTGGTTACGGTGCCGAATGCGCTGAATGACCTGCTTGGCGACGTGGGTGTAGTCGGTTGCGATGTCGACTGCGCGCTGAGGATCTACCAGGCGGCCGTTCTCGTCCCTGGGCCGCTCCACAGGTTCGCCCGTCTCGGCGTCGACGAGCAGACCTGCAGCGGCTTGTGCGAACTCACCCGCCGGCATGCCGTGGTTTCGCGCCAGGTTGGCTGTGGTCTCCCCGTCTCGGATGTAGGCGTCAACGAGTACCTCACGAGTGATACCTGCCTGATCCAGCAACAAGCCGATCTTCTCACGCAGGTTGATCAACTGGCTGGTGGGCTCGTCGTTGCGTCGCTGGTATCCGAGGAAGACGAGGGAGGCGATGGACACTTCGGAGTTGAGTCGTCTGATCTGCCGTACCAGGGAAGCGAGGGTTCCCAGACCCTCGATCACCGCGTTGTCCGACCCCTTCATCGGGGCGAGGAGATGGGTGCAGGCAGCAAGACCGAGTCGCTGGATCATCTTGTCGCCCGGGGAGAAGTCCAGCAGGATCCAGCGGTACTTGTGTGAGATCTGAGCCAGCAGAATGGCCAGCAGCAGGTACGAAGCGACGCCATGTTTGTCATGCAGCTTGGTTACGGCAGTGGGGATGTCGGCGTTGTGGCTCCCGGACATCACCATGTCGAGGTACGGACGTACGCCTTTGACTACCTGGAACTCTTTATCGTCTGTCAGCGCGTCAACGAACGAGAGCCCGTTGTCGTCGAAGGGGAGGCCTCGGACCCCGAAGTTAAGCCGACCGTTCCCGTTGCTGTCGAGCTCGATGTGAAGCACAGGCTTCGCGGGGAGCCCCTGATCGGCCCTCTCCTTCTCTGCCTGAGCAAGCACGTAGGCAAGGTTCGCCGTGACCGTCGTCTTACCTTCCCCGCCTTTACCGATCGTGGTCCCGATGACGTTCCTCAGGCGAGGACGCAGCTGACGGACCAGCGCGTTGAGCTCATCGGGGTCGGACATGTCCGAGAACGACCTGATCACGTTGAGACGGCTTGAGAGCCCGTCAATTGCAACAAATTCCATGAAACCTCCACCCAGAAGAGGGTAACGCGACGCTAGCAACGGCAGTGTCGGGGCTGAGTAACTGAAGCTACGTCACTCGCAACGCCAGAGCAGCCAAGACAGTACACACCGATGACTGAAGGTGTCACGCACAAAGGGTCGGACCAGCGTGTCCTTGACTTGAATAGCGCGACTTCTCGGCGACCGTCCGCACCTCCGGACCGACGAGACAGGCGTTGAGGCCTGTAGGTTCGAGGCCGATTATGAGTGAGTGAGTAGGTGAGTAACGTATGTGATTGTGTGAAGCCGCAGGTCAAACGCGTATTTTACTCTTCCTTGGGAATGATGTGTTCATGGCATTCGGACCCTCCGTGAACCATCTGCTCGCATCAGAGTCATTCGTTCGAGCGGGCAGGGGTCCGGAAGCGCCCTCGACATAGCGTCGCCGTCTCGGACGGGCTGGCCAACGTTCTTCCGCGAAGGCCACTTCACCGTCCACGAGTCCGGGTGATGGCGGTCTCGTCGTACATCTGCGCCACGGCAGGCAGCCACCCGGCCGGATGGCTGCTGGATCCTCGTAGCGGGCGCGGGGCGCGTCGTAGCGTTCGCTCACAGCACGGAGAACGCCGTCAGCGGTTCATTCCGGCCGCCGGCCCGGTATCCCACATCCCTTGGTTCCAGGTCGGGCTGGAAGTCAGCGAGGCGTGCAAGTGCTCCAACGGCTCCTCGAGCCGGGTCGGCGACGATGCTTTGCGCAGCAGCCTCAAGGCTGCACGGCACACCCGCCGGGCGGGGGCGACAAGCTCACGCCGCACGTCCCGCGGCCCTTCTGCGCGTCCGAGCTCTACCTCGGTGGACTCGATCTGATCGTGATCCAGGAAGTTTTCGGACATTCCTGGATCACCAGACCATGCGATACGTCCATGTCCGGCAGCCCCGCGTCGAGGACGCCTGGGCAGCCGGGCAGCAGCGGGCCGCGAAGTGGCTGGAAGGACTTCTGCGATGAAGTGGAACCTGCGGCTGCCCGCCGCGAACAAGGGGGCCCGAAAAGCCTCCGCACTCCAGCAGAGGCTGGCCGAGCACGGCCTGGTCATCTCGGCAGGGAAGATGCCCGGGCTGTGGTCCGGCCAGCCGGTCTCCCTCAAGCTGGATGACCTGGGCGTCATCTGCCTCGCCCTCGGTTGCGAGATCGGCGACCTCCTCATTTCGCGGGCCGGAGAAGGTGCACCGCCCCGGCCAGGAGGAGACGATCCGGGCCGCTGTTGATTCGGGGACCTCCACACCGAAGCTCATCGAGCGCCGGGACGACCGGCCGCTGCCGCCAAAGTGAGCTGGTGACACGCTTCCCGAAGGACTACGTCAGCCCGACCAGCTCCTGCTCGAGCTGCCTGGCCTGGGGCGACTCCCGTGGACGGCTCTGCCACACCTGCTACAGGTTCGACCGAGGACACGGCGGGGCGGAATACGCCGGTTACCGTCGCGTCCAGCCGTTGAAGTGGGACTACTGCCATGTGTGCTGGTGCCAGGCCCACCTCGGCGTGAAGACAGACGACGGCCGGCTGACGAAAAAACAGACGTGCGGGAGACGCTCGCCGCCGTCCGGCACCAAATTCAGCAGCGGCACGGACACCAGTGTCCCTGACCGAACGCCTTGCTGAACTCGACGACCAGTACGACATCCTCAAATGCGGCGACAGAACCGCGCACCAGGTCGATGCCGAGGTCACGGCCGAAGCCCGCCGCCATGCAGCCATTCCATGGTTCTCGCCGAACCCCCGGATTCGCCCAGCTGATGCAAACGGACCGACCCGCAAGTTCCCGTTGAACAGGCTTCGGTTTCCCTGAACCCACGGGCGCCAACGGGTGTGAGTAGTCGAGGCACAGAAAGTGCCGGTGAGATTGATCTTGCTCAGGTCCGCTTGCCGCGCGGGCGCTTCGAGCTGACAAGGAACGGCACCGACACCATAGTCACGCACGTCCGGAGCGTCGTTGTAGGGAGCGCCGGGGCGACGTCCAGCAGCTTCGCGATTGAAGTGATCGAGCGGCCCGGGTCGGACAGCAGGTTGCAGGCTGCGGCCAGGCGAGCCGGACGGAGACCGACCTCATCCGCCGCGGCCGTGCTTTCCCGACCACGGCCTGCTCGTGCGGCTCCGGACCGCTCTGCCGATCGTCCCGGCCCACAAAGTCAGGTACTACCCGCGACCACGCGGGCTTCATGACCTGTCTCGCGTACGGCACACGACCTGACTTCGCCACTGGCTACCGTCGACCGGCAGGAACCGCAGGGCGCGCAGACGTCACGCCCGGATACGGCACGGCCGGAGAGATTTTCGGACAAGTAAGCTACTTCCGGTTGGAGGTGCGGGTGGCCTCGGCCGCGAGGTCCTGATCGAAGCCCACCAACACGGTCAGCTCGGCGGTGATCTCGTCGGTCAGCTGAAGCGAGCGCAGGGTGGGGGGCATCGTCCGAGCGGCGTCCGCGATCACCGCGGCGTCCTTGGCGTCGGTTTTCGCCTCGCCCGGATACAGATCGGCGATCCGCCGCATGGCCAGGCCCGGCAGGTAGGCGACCTTGCAGCCCGCGTCCCGGGCGACTGTGAGCGGGAGGGCTCCGATCGAGGCGTGCTGGTCCACGATGACCAGCACGGTGCCGAACTTGGCCGCGAGTTTGTCGAACACGGCCCGCAGCTTCGGCTCGTTGTTGGGCAGCTGCTTGTCGAAGACCTTCTTGCCGGCCGGGGTGAGCCCGTGCCCGTGATGGGCGCTCTTGCCGACGTCCAGGCCGAGGAAGACGCCCACGTCGTCGATGTCGTACAACCCGTCCTCCGAAGCGAGGTTCGTGCGGTGCTGGCCAGGGCGATGGTGCCGTGCGCGCGCATCCACGTTATGCAGACCTGCGGCCCGCAAGCGGCCGGGCATTGTGCCAGGCCGGGCGGTAGTCGGGCCTCTCATCAGCGTCTCCAGCGGCACCCTCGGGCCCGGTGACACCACCCCCCAGGTCATGCCTTCGACAGGGGGAACAGCCATGCCGGGTCCGGAGGCCAGCGGCCCTCCTGCAGGACCGCGAAGAAGATGACGGGGGTGTTCGGCAAGTACAGAGAGCGTCCGAAGAACGTGCTGTGCACGCCCCAGCAGGTCGTCAGCAAGTGCTCCAGCTCCGAAGGTTCTCAATTAGCTCGTCGGCCCGTACCACGAGCCTGCTGAGGGCACCACGGAGGCCCGGCCGACGCTGTTGGCTGGTGTAGCTGACGTTGTCGCTCTCCCGGTGGACTTCCATCTTCGACCAGGCATAGGGCAGGCCGAATCCAGTGCGGCCGACCATTACAGGCGGCGGCGGGAGGCGTCCAGGGAACGGAAGACCACGCCACGCCGGCCCTTCATGTCGGCCGAGTACAGGCAGACGTTGGTCTCGGGAAAGGAACCGAGGTACGGGATGCCGGGGAGGCGGAACCTCTCACCTGATGCCTCCGGAACGCGACGAGTTGGACGTACGTCACGCCGTTCAACGTGTCCGGTCGTGTACCGGCGGGCAGCAGCGGCGCGACCACGCCGGGCTCGACGGCCCAGTGGAGAAAAGTCAGATCGAACCAGGACTGGGTGAACAGGGGGCGATCCTCCGTATGCGGAGGATCGGCCGTTATCGGCTCAGGATCCTCCTGCGGCAACGGCATCGCACCAGTACGTCTGAGCTCTCCCGGACCTGAGGAGAAGAAGCGACTGCAGCGACCCGATGGGGGAGGAAGCACCAGCACCACGGGCATCCGGCACCATGGCGCGGGATGCCCGGTCGTTCGGCCTCTTCGGGCAGTGGCTCGGCCCTTCGGGGCAGTCGCTCGGTCGCTGGGTTCAGTCGCTCAGTCGCTGCGCAGGGAGGGGACTGCTGGCACAGCGACTGAAGACTCAGCTACTGAGCGAGCCTTTGGTCGCTTCTCTACGCAGAACAAAACCGCAGGTCAGAGTGGTGTTGTCAGGCTAGCAGCGACTGAAGCGACTCAAGATTGGAGTATATGAAGACATTCGCGCGTGCGCGCGTGTGTATATATAGGAGCCTTCAGTCGCTTCAGTCGCTGTTCTGGATTCTGGGTACTGGCTGACCTGCGGTTTTCTGATACCGCCGGGGCAGCGACTGAAGGGCGCTGAGTCGCTGCCCGTCCTCTTCAGTCGCTGAGGCTCTCGCCACCGGCGCGGCCACTGGCTTGTCGGCATGTGTTCCCGACCTCACGGGGCTCATTCGCTACGCTGTGTCTGTCATTGAGTCGCTTCGGTCGCTGATAGGGGGTGCGATGCCTGCTGAGCTGCATTTCTCCCCTGGCGACTCACAGCATCCTGCCTCGGAGTCTTCAGCCTCACCCATGCTCGCCACCGCCAGATGGTGCGCACGCCGCGGCTGGCCCGTGCACCCTCTCGCGGCGGGCCGCAAGACCCCGGCGGCGAACTGCACGCACTGCCGGGCCGCTCGGCACGCTCCCGCCGAATGTCCCTGCCTTCCCGCAGGACGCTGGTGCCACGGGTTCCACGCCGCCACTCTCGACCAACGCCGTATCTCCCAGTGGTGGGGTGCCCACCCAGAGTTCGGCGTCGGCATCGCTTGTGGCTCCGCCGGTCTGGTCGTCATCGACATCGACGCCCACCCCACCCAGCCCCCCAGCAGGGATCGCATCCTGCCCGGCATCCCCATCGCCGACCACATCGACCTCACCGGGCTTGCCAACGGCTTCCACACCCTTGCCGTACTGGCCGCTCTGCGGGGTCGGCCCAGCCCCGCCGACGATCACACCACTTTGCGGGTCCGTACGCCTTCGGGCGGCCTGCACGTCTGGTACCGGACCACGGACAACCGGCGCTGGCGCTGCTCCTCCGGCTCGAGCCAGGGAACCGCGCTGGCCTGGCAGGTAGATGTGCGCGCGCACGGCGGCTACATCATCGCTCCGGGCACGACGACCCACGCCGGCACGTACACTCCCGTCGGCACGGTCCGTGAGCCGGCTGCTCTGCCCGCCTGGCTCGCTCAGGAGCTGGAGCGCACCGGTCACCTGCCCGCCACCATTCCCGCGCCGCGCCCAGTCCCTCCGCGAGCCCTGCAGGCCGTTCTGGCCGCGGGCGGCGGTCGCGACCGTACCCAGCGCATGCTCTCGTCCGTGCTGACCCCGGTCGAGGCCTGCGGGAAGGTGACGGAGGGTGCCGGGTTCTCCGACGCCCTGAACCGCGCTGCCTACACCCTTGGAGGCCTTGTCGCCGCCAACCGCCTCACCGAGGAAGAGGCCCTGCAGGCCCTGACCCAGGCAGCGGCTGCCGCCCGCCCTGGTCAGGAACGCCGCGCCGCGCAGATCATCCGCAGTGGCCTGACAGCGGGCCGCAAGCGTCCCCTCCACCCGCAGGAGGGGTGCCCGTGACTTCACCCCGCAACGAGACCGAGACCCTCTTCGACTTCGACCCGGAGTCGGTTGCCGCGCAGATCCGCGCCCAGGCGCGTCCCACCGCCACGTCGGCCACCGTGCCGCTGCCGGCACAGGCGGACGCCTCCCGTGTCCCCGCCGGACAAGCGACCGCCGCCGGACTGCTTCCCGACACTCTCACCGACCGCGGCAACGCCAAGTTGTTCGTCAAGCTCTACGCCAACGACTACCGGCACGTCCCCGGAATCGGCTGGTACCGGTGGGACACCACCCGCTGGCAGATCGACGAGGACGACACCGTGCTGTGGGCAGCCGGTGACCTCGCCGAGGCGATCGCCACCCACGATCCGCGCGGTGTGTTCACCACCGTGGCTCTGCAGCAGCACCGCCGCCGCGCTCTGTCGACGACGGGTATCAACGCCATGCTCACCCAGGCCAAATCGGCTCCGGGCATGGTCTTGAACGCCGCGCTCCTGGACGCCGATCCCTACGCGCTGTGCACTCCCGATGGAGTCGTCGACCTTCGCACCGGCCTGATGAAGACCCCTGATCCCAACAAGGACTTCCACTCGCGTTCCACGACCGTTCCTCCGCAGCTCATGCCCACCCCTCGATGGGAGCGTTTCCTGACCGACGCCTTCGGCAGTGAGGCCGAGGACCGGGAGATGATCTCCTACCTGCAGCTGCTGTTGGGCTACTCCATCACCGGCGATGTCGGCGGTCAGGTCCTGCCCTTCCTGTTCGGCTCCGGCAAAAACGGCAAGTCCGTCCTGCTTGACGTGCTGATGAAACTTCTGGGCGACTACGCCGATGCGGCGCCGCCGGGCTTCCTGATGGCCCGTCCCTATGAGGGCCATCCCACGGACCTGGCCGAGCTTCACGGTCGGCGCGTCATCGTCTGCTCCGAGGTCAAACCGGGTGACAAGTTCGACGAGGCCCGCGTGAAGCTGCTCACCGGAGGGGACCGGATCAAGGCTCGCCGTATGCGGCAGGACTTCTTCAGCTTCGAGCCCACCCACAAGCTCTGGCTGCTCGGCAACCACAGGCCCGAAGTCGGGACTGGAGGCTTCGCGTTCTGGCGGCGTATGCGGCTGATCCCGTTCGAGCGGGTGGTCCCCGACCACCGCAAGATCGACAACCTGGCGGACATCCTGGTGACCGAGGAAGGCCCCGGCATCCTGGGCTGGCTCATCGCTGGCGCACGTCGCTACCTTTCCGGTGACCGCGATCTCACCGGTCCCGAGCGGGTCCGGATCGCCACCACCGCCTACGCCGAGACCGAGGACCACACAGGGCGCTTCTACGAGGAGTGCTGCATGCTCGGCCAGGAGCTGCGAGCCGAGCAGACGGCGCTCTACTCCGCTTACAAGGCCTGGTGCCAGAATGAAGGGGCACCGGTCATGTCCTCACGGGCGTTTGCCGCGCGCACCCGGGAACTCGTAGGACTGGCCTCGCCCAAGGAGATGATCCTGTCCAATCAGCGCAAGCACTATCCGGGCATCGGACTGCTCACCGACTACGAGGGGGAAGCCGGCCGATGAGCTCCCTGATCACCGAGGACGAGATCAGCCACGAAACGGAGCTTGTGTGGTTGGAGGACATCGAACAGCTCGACTACGTCCGTCAGAGTCTGGACCGGCTGCCCACCCGTAAGGGAAGGCCCGCCTACCACCGAGACGGTCGTATGGTCGGTTATGCCCTCCTCGGCTCCACCGCCAAGGCCTCCCGGGCTTCCGGCACCTTCCGCCGTCGAGTCTTCTGGCTGCTGCCTCACGACAGGGATAGTCAGCCGGGCGGCCTGTACGCGAAGAGTGCCCCCGCGGAAGCCGTCGACCCGCGCACCCTCGCGCCCCGTGTGAAGGGTTACAAGACCGAGCGCTCCGAGGGTGGCCCGCCGTCGACCGCCATGCAACAACTCGGCATAACACTGCCTCTGTGAGGTTTCGGGCGCCTGCCGACAAGATTCCACGGGGCCGCCGTGCCTGACCGTGCCCGGGACGAGACCGGCGCACCCCGCGGAGGGGCGCGCTCTGCGGCATCGGCGGTTCCGATACGCCCGGCTGAAGGGCAGCGGCTCTCGGGAACCGCTCACGGGGACGACTTGCGTACCACCAGTTCTGTGGGCAGTGTCAGTTGTTGCCGTGCGGCCCCGCGCTGGGTGATGTCCGTGAGGATCCGGACCATGGTGCGGCCCAGTTGCTCCACCGGCTGACGCACCGTCGTCAGGGGTGGATCGGTGAGACGAGCAAGGGGGGAGTCCTCGAACCCGACAATGGCGACATCATCAGGTATCTTCCGTTTCTGGCGGCGCAGTTCGCGCAGGGCGCCGACCGCCATGAGGTCGGAGGCGACGAAGACGGCGTCCAGATCCGGGGCGCGATCGAGAAGCGTACGCATCGCGCGGCAGCCGCTCTCCTCGGTGAAGTCGCCCACTTCGATCAGTTGTGTCCTTGCGGGAATCCCTGCTTCGTGATGTGCGTCACGCCAGCCGGCCAGTCGGCTGCGGCCGACGTCCATGTCCAGCGGTCCCGTGATCGTGGCGATCCTGGTCCTGCCGCCGCGCACCAGGTGCCGGACCGCCTCGGTGGCTCCCCCGGTGTTGTCACAGGTCACGTAGCTCAAGCGCTCGTCTGAGTCGCGGCGGCCGGCCAGGACGGTGGGCAGGCCCGTTTCCTCCAGTTCGGCGGGCAACCGGTCGCCGGAGCGAATGGAGACCAAGAGGACGCCGTCCACGCGACGCGCAGTCACCGACTCGGTCAGCTGGTCCCGCTCGGTCTGGTCGCGGACAAGCGTCAGTTGCAGCTGGGTGCGGCTCTCGGCGAGGGCCGCACTGACCCCGCGGATCAGCGCGGCGAAGAACGGTTCCGGCTACTTCGTGCGGTCGTTACTGGACAACTTCAAGTGGGGACACGGTTACCGCAAGCGCTTCGGCATCGTCACGTGGAGTACCCGACCGGTGCCCGCATCCCCAGGCCAGCGCTCGCTGGTACGCCGAGGTGGCCCGCTCGGGTGCCTTGCCAGGTGAACCCGGGCAATGACGACTCCGTCTTGTCGATGTGCTCGGAAAGTGAACCGTTTTGTCGTGGGTGCCGTTGTCGGGCGTGTGGATGAGGTCGTCCTGTCGTCCGCCGGTCGGGCGGCCAGCAGCAAGCTCTCGGCACGCCTTCACGGGCAGCGTGATGTCGATCGCGCGGCCCAGCCTTGCCGAGAAGACGGTTGCCGTTCGCATTGAGCAGAGCGCTGTGAAAGACGGTACGAGGCTCGCCGATCCGGCGCATTTCGCCGGTGTCGCGCAAACAAGGCCATACATTCATGACTCCGACATTGACGGTCCTTGTGTGTGAGACATGTCCAAGTGAGGGAAAACGCGACCTCGGCGACTGAGCCAAACCACCGCCGTCGGCTTGGGTCGCTGGAGATAAGGCCAGGTCGGGCGCGCCACTCAGGAAGGTCAGCGACCGAAGCGACCGAGTATCCGGGTTGAGCTCGGACATTCGCTCATGCGCGCGAATTCGTCCCCCCGACGGGATCCTTCAGTCGCTTCAGTCGCTGTCTTAGTGTGCCTATGCCCT
This sequence comes from Streptomyces sp. NPDC003393, assembly GCF_053589015.1. Classification (NCBI taxonomy): domain Bacteria; kingdom Bacillati; phylum Actinomycetota; class Actinomycetes; order Kitasatosporales; family Streptomycetaceae; genus Streptomyces; species Streptomyces sp. NPDC003393. The sequence continues at coordinate 26,260 of NZ_JBSFRB010000035.1, forward strand.
CTGACCTGCTTTTTTGTCCAGCGACTCGGGCAGCGACCCAGGGGAAATCGGTGGCTGCCCGAGTCGCTGAGGAGGACATTCCGGGATGTTCACTCCGCCTCTCCGCGGGCGTGCCGGGGCGCAGGTCCTCGACGTGCGTCTGGAAGCGACCGGGTAGGTGCGCCAGTCCTCCTCAAGGAGCAATGCCTGCGCGACCACTTCCAGCACTCCGCGAAGACTCCGCCGATGTGGCCCTTCTCTAACCGTGCGTACCACTGCGTGCTCACGCCGGCGAGGACGCGACCTCCTCGCGCTGTGGTCAAGGCTACCCATTGCCCGGCCGACAGGGAGGTTGTGTTTATACCCTTCATAAGCGCGACCTTGCCCACCTCCGACGGCGTCGGTTTCCTGGAGCCGGCGGACTCAACAGGGATCCTTCGTCGCGAGCCGCCGTCCGCCGTCCTGCATCGGCACCTCAGGAGCATGACGATGGCCAGCAAGTCCGCACTGACCACCGGTGCGACCAGGGGTATCGGCGCCCACACCGCGCGGCTGCTCCTCGACCGCGCGGTGTCGGCACCTCGTGGCGGTCACCGGCCGCAACGAGACAAGGAGTACTGAAGCCAAGGGCCGTGTCAGGATCGAACTTCACAGCGGCCTGCAGTGTCTCCGGCCCAGGCGACCCGGTGTGTCCCTGTTGTGACCAGATGATCCTGTATGGGTTGAACGTGCTCAAAACTAGCTCTAGAGTCTCAACTCGTCGGCGTGCGAAGGCGAACCGAACACGATGTCCCCACTGGTGAAGGGCTGCTGCGATGCGTCTGCCGCCCGACCGCGGCATGCAGACCATCCTGTCTCCGACGAGTGACACGTCAGCCAGGAGATTGCCATGAGTACGGGGCGGAATCGTGACGCAGGTGCACCTGCCGCTGACAGGCCTGTGCCCTCCGGCGCCGTCCACGGTGGCCGGGTGTCTGTGTCCCGCTCCGCCGCGAGATCGCCGTCGCACCCGCATGTCGGCAAGGAGGAATCGGGACCGGCACGGCGTGCGCCGCAGTCGGCAGTGCAGGCCGTCCACCAGCATGGAGAACCTCCTCGGCGCGGCGAACGCGCGAAGGCTGCCCCTGACTGCGGCGCCTGGCGTTTCGCCGTGCTCGGGCCGGTCCGGGCATGGCACGGCGGGCGAGAAGTCGACCTGGGGCCGCGTCAGCAGCGTTTGGTGCTGGCGGTCCTGTTGCTGCGGCGGGGGCACTTGGTTACCGTCGACGAGTTCATTGATGCGGTGTGGGGGGCGCAGCCTCCTACGGCGGCCGTGTCAGTGCTGCGGACATATGTGTCACGCCTGCGGAAAGTGCTGGAACCCTGCCGCGGACGCGGTGAGTCACCCAAGCTGATCGTCTCGGCTGCCAACGGATACCTGGCGCAGGTGCCCGACGAGGCTCTTGACCTGGGAATGTTCGAGCAGCAAGTCGCGCGGGCGAAGAAACTGCACGCCATGGGCGAGGTATCCGCCGCTGCCGATCTGCTGCACGCCGCCCTCGAGGAATGGCACGAAACACCGCTGGCCGGCCTTCCGGGCCCGCTCGCCCATGCGGAACGCACCCGCCTGGAGGAGAAGCGGCTGTCGGTACTCGAGGTCCGCTTGGACAGCGATGTCCAACTCGGCAGACACAACGAGGTGATCGCCGAACTACGCGCGCTGGTGGAGGAGAATCCCTTGCGGGAACGGCTGTGCCAGCTGCTCATGCTGGCCCTCTACCGGTCGGGGCGGCAGGCCGAGGCGCTGGCGTGCTACCGCAGGGCACGGCGTGTCCTGGTGGCCGAACTCGGCATCGAACCCTCAACGCCGCTGCGTGAACTGCACGAGGGCATTCTGGCTGCGGACGCGTCGCTGAACCCTTCGATGGTAGGTAGGCAGCAAGATCCTCCCGCGCACACCCTCGTGCCGCGATTTCCCACGACACCTGTTCGACCCGCTCAACTACCGGCGGACCTTCCCACGTTCACCGGCCGGATTAGCGAACTCGGCCAGACTCGTGCCCTGCTGCCCGCACACGGCCAGCCCCCGCCCACGGTGCTGATCGGCGGCATGGCCGGCATCGGTAAGACCACCCTGGCTGTGCACTGGGCCCACGAGATCGCCGACCAGTTCCCCGACGGACAACTCTTCATCAATCTGCGTGGCTTCGACCCCGCCAACCCGGTGATGCCGCCGGGGGAAGCGGTCCGCGTCTTCCTCGACGCGCTCGGCGTCCCCCCGCAAAGGATTCCCGCCCGCCCGGACGCCCAGGAGGCCCTGTACCGCAGTCTGCTCGCCGACCGGCGGATGCTGATCGTTCTCGACAACGCACGCGATGTCGAACAGATTCGTCGCCTGTCACCCGGTTCGACCGGCTGCCTGGTCATCGTCACCAGCCGGAACCAGCTCACTGGTCTCATCGCCCGCCACGGCGCACACCCGGTCACCCTTCACCAACTGACACCCGCAGACGCGCGTGCCCTGCTGATACGTCGCCTGGGCGCCGAGCGGGTGGCGACGCAGCCGCAAGCGGTGGACGAGATCATCGCGCGCTGCGGCAGGCTGCCTTTGGCGCTGGCCATCGTGGCGGCGCGTGCGGCGATCCAGCCCCATTTCCCGCTCAGCGTGATCGCCGAGGATCTTCGGGAGGGTCATGGCAGCCTTGACGCCTTTTCCAGCGGCGAACTCAACACCGACGTACGTGCTGTCTTCTCGTGGTCCTACGAGGCGCTCTCCGTACCGGCCGCGCGGCTGTTCCGCCTGCTCGGCCTCCACCCGGGCACCGACGCCTTCTCCGTGCCCGGGGTGGCGGCCCTCGCCGGATTGCCGCTGCGGGAGACCCGCGGTCTGCTCGCCGAGCTCACCCGGGCCCATCTGCTCATCGAAAGCCTCCCCGGCCGCCACACCATGCACGATCTGCTGCGCACCTACGCCCGCGAACAAGTCCTCGCCGACGAGCCGCCGGCCGAACGGGAACAGGCCCTGGAGCGACTCCTGTCCTGGTACCTGCACACCGTCGACGCCGCCTACCCTCTCCTCACCCCCGACCGCGCACGGGTCCCCTCGCCACCGGTCGCTCCCGAGTGTCACCCCCTTGCCTTCACGACCCAGGAACAGGCAGTGCAGTGGTGCGAGACGGAGAGGGGCAACCTCGTCGCGGCCGTCCACTGGGCAGCCACGTCCGGTCGGCCGGGTGTGGCCTGGCGACTGGCCGCCATGATGTGGGGCTTCTTCTACCTGGGCAGGTACCTGCACGACTGGCTCGAGACGTCCCGGACGGCTCTTGCGGCCGCTCGCGCCGCTCATGACCGTGGGGGAGAGGCCTGGAGCCTTGGGGGGGTGGCCGACGCCCTGACACAGATGAACCGGCTCGACGAGGCCATAGAGCACTATCAACAGCAGATGTGCGTGTACCGCGAGCTTGCGGACATCGATGGCGAGGGACGGTGCCTGGTCAGCCTGGGTAACGCCTACCTGCAGGGTGACCAACTCGACAAGGCCGTCGAATACAGTCGTCGCGGGCTCGCGATGTCCCGGATCCACGGCTGCGCCTGGGGGGAAGCCATTGCCCTGACCAGTCTCGGCGACGCCTGCCAGCGACTGGGCCGGTTCGAAGAGGCCTCAGACCACCTGGAGGAGGCGTTGCTCCTCCTGGGTGCCATGGGCAACCGCTGGTTCGAAGGCAATGTGCTCCACCTGCTCGGCCTGATCGCCTACCGGCTCCACCGCTGGGAGGACGCGATCGAGCGCTATCACCAGGCCCTCGAAGCGCACCGGGATGTGGGCAACCGGTGGGGGGAGGGCCACACCCTGGGCAACCTCGGTGATGTTCAGCTGAGCGTGGGTGAACCTGAGGTCGCCCGCACAAGCCGGCGACAGGCGCTGGCGATCCTCACGGAGTTCGAGGATCCGCATGCGGCGAAGACACGGCAGGAGCTGCACGACCTCGATCGCCGTATGCCGGACGCACGGCCGCATCCCTACAGGGGTTGACCCAGGGCGGGTGCCGCGGCAGGGGCGGTCCAGGCTCTGCGGATGAGGCTGCGGACGGTGATGATCGTGTCCGCGACGTCGAAGAACGCATTGACGACGGCCGAGCGGCGCTCGGGCAAGAACGCGCGTACCCCGACGCCGGCTGGGATCTCCTGGGTTCTGCTGAGCGAACCGCCGCCATGTGCGTCTCCTCGCGGACATCCTCGATCTTGGCTCTCCCTATGCTCTGGTCCTCACCGGCGGATACGCCGTGCAGCCCATGGCCTGGTCGAACGCATCAGCCGTGACCTCGACGTAGCCACCGAGAACCCCGCCCCGATGGACGAGATCGGCGCTACCCTCAGCGCCGGCCTCGCCGCTCGTGGCCGGCGGACCACACATGTTCAGACCGACCCGTTGTCGGTGCCGGCCGCTGAGGACCTGCCGGGCGGCCGTGACGCGGTGATGGTGACGGCCACCCGGCCTTGGGGCAAGGTCCACCTACGCAGTCGTGCACCGAAGCATCCAGTGGTAGATGGGTCAGTTCGTGTGCTGCAGCGGATGACCGCGGTCGGCCTGCGTCAGCACCTCCTGCCAGGAGGCGACACCAGGTCGGCGACGGAGCAGGGCTCCGCGTTCACGTGCTGTCATGCCGCCCCACACTCCGAACTCGATCCGTTTGTCCAGCGCTTCGGCCAAGCACTCGGTCCTCACCGGGCACCTCGCGCACAAGGCCTTGGCGCGTCCGAGCGCCGCGGTGTCAGCGAACAACATCTCCGAGTCGGCGGTGCGGCAGGCGGCCTCCTGCTGCCAGTACATGTCCGCGCCCCTTCCCTTTTCCCCCTCGTCTCAAGTCGTAACGGCCCGACAAGCCAGTCGGTTCACTGTCCTCTGCCGCATTCTGGGCAACTGGACGTCACACCGGCCTGCACCGCCATGGTCCGCGCCCGCGCCCACGGCATCCGCCGCCAGTGCCGGGACCGGCGCGCAGAGGGCCTTTTTCGACACTCACGGGAGAAGTCCCTGGCCCTCGGCGGGAGATGTGAAGGCGACTGGTGTGTGAGACGGGCACCGCTCCCCACGCTGCCGCGGCCAAGCGGCGGGCGTTGGACCGGGCCGACAGGGAGGCTATGAACTCGCCGAACCTCTTCTTGCCCGTCCTGAGGAAGAAGAGGTTCTCGCCCGGACTGGCGTGCGCGGCCAGCGCGTCGAACTTGTGACCGCTGAATGCGGTGGTGTCGACCCACGTGGTGATCCCGTCGTCGGGAAGGCCCATGTCGGCCATCGGGGCGGCCTCGGCAGGATCCGGTCCCGGCATGTCCTCATGACGGCGGTTCCTTCCCCGGCCCGGCGGCAGGTCCCAGCGAGCGCATGCGCCGGGGTCCTGCTCTACGATTTCGTCGCGGAAGCAGCCTCATTCGCTTACACGGCCGAGGAGTTGATACATCTCCTTGGTGCGGTGTCTCGACGGACGCCCGCGGGGACGGCAGCAACTGTTGATCGGGTTCCGGCGTCCTTGAGTCAAGCCGTGACCGACAGTACTCGGAGGGGCCGAGTTGGCGAAGGAATTGCTTCCGGAGGATCCGGAGAAGCTGGGGGAGTACTGGTTGGCCGCCCGGCTCGGCTCGGGCGGCCAGGGCGTCGTGTACGAGGCGTACAACCCCCAGGGAGTCCGGGTGGCGCTCAAGGCTCTGCACGGCGACGCCCAGGAACTCGCCCGGTCGCGCTTTCTCAAGGAGGCGAAAGCGGCACGCCGGGTCGCCCCGTTCTGCACGGCCCGCGTCATCGAGGTGAGCGCCGACGGCGACACTCCGTACATCGTGAGCGAATATGTCGAAGGGCTGACGCTCAGGGACAGGATCCACGGCGGCGGTCCTCTCCCCGAGGCTTCTCTGACCGCGATCGCTGTCGGTGTCGCGACCGCCCTGGCCGCCATCCACCTCAGCGGGGTGCTGCACCGGGATCTCAAGCCCGACAATGTGCTGCTCAGCAACGAGGGCCCGAAAGTCATCGACTTCGGCATCGCCCGCACCCATGACATGTCGCTCACCAAGACCGGCGCCATGATGGGCACCTTCGGTTACATGGCACCCGAGGTACTGTCCGGGGGCCGGGCCACCGAGGCCGCCGACGTCTTCGCGTGGGGCGCGTTGGTCGTCTACGCCGCCAGCGGCACGGAACCCTTCCGCGGCACGACCATCGGCGAGGTCGCGCACCGTACGACAACCCTCCACCCCGACCTGTCCGTGCTCCCGCCCGCGATGCGCCCGCTGGTCGCCGCGGCGCTGGCGAAGGATCCGCGACTACGGCCTTCCGCACTGGAACTGCTGCACGGCTTGGTCGGCGATACCCCTCGGTCGAGTGACCCGCGACGGGCGCTGATGGAGGCGGGTGCCCGCCAGGCGGAACCGGTCGGGGGGACGCCGGCGCCGGCTCAACCCCCGCTCGGCGACCGTGCGGAGGCGGCCTTCGCCGCGCTGGACGCCGCCGCCGCCCGGTCGGCCGCGGAGGAACTGATGCTCCGGCTCGTCGTCCCCGGCGACGCCCCGGACGGATCGCTGGACTCGGTGCGTACGGCAAGGCACGAGGAATGCACCGCGGGGGAGGAGGACCTGACCCAAGCGATCAACGCCCTCGTCGCCGCCGGGGTCCTGGTGGTTCGGGCGAGGACCCTGCAACCGGTCAGTGCGGCACTGCTGCCTGCCTGGCCGCGACTGCGAGGGTGGGTCGACGCCCACCGTGCCGCCCTGGCCCTACGGCTGAGTGTCTCCGAGGCGGCACACTTGTGGGACCAGCACGGACGTCACCCGGAAGACCTGTTGCAAGGTACTGCCCTGCAGGCCGCCCTCGGCTGGCTGGACACCGCCCCTCCCGCGATACGACCGAGTCCGCTGGAACACCTTTTCCTCCAGGAAGCACAGCGCAGAAGGGCCCGTGCTGTTCGCCGTCGCCGTCGCCTGCGGGTTGCCGTGGCCACGGTGTCGGTGGTCGCACTGCTCGTCGGCGTCGTCGCCTGGCAGCAGTACGAGGACGCCGAGCTCCAGCGGAGCGAGACCACGGCCAAAGCCGTTGCCAAGGCCTCCCATGACCTGCGCAGCACCTCACCGGAGACCGCCCAGCTCCTCAGCGTGGCCGCCTGGCGGATCGCGCCGGTGGCCGAGGCCCGGTCGGCCCTGCTCGCGTCGGCCACTCAGTGGGACATGCCGGCAGTCACCGTACCGGTCCCGGACGGCGGTATCCGTGCTCTGGCGGCCGACCATGTGGTCACTCTGACCGCGCACTCGCTGCGGCTGTGGGACTTCAGGTCCGGCCGGCCGGGCCTGGCGAAGACGCCGAAGGTCGACCTGCGGGACACCGAAGGCGACTGGATGCCGCCCGGCTACGCGATTCCCAGCCCGAACGGGAAGTTCGTCCTGGTCGTCCGCAAGGACGGCTCCTACGCCCTCAAAGCCGCGGACGGCAGCGCGGTGGCCGAACCCTTCCCCGACCCGTCTCCCTTCAGGTTCGAGGACGTCACCGACCATGGCGAGATTCTGCTCTCCTCCGACGACGGACGGCGCCGCCTGGTCTCACCCTCCGGAGAGACCAGAGCGACCTGGCCGCACTCCGGCGCGAACCCCACCTTCCTGTCCCCCGACGGCAGCCAGCTGATCGCATGCACCAAAAACCGGGAGATCCGCTTCCTGGAGCTGGGGTCCGGAACGATCGGCGACGTCTCATGGGACGACGCCTATGCGGTGGAAAAGGTCGAAGAGGGCCGCAGCTGCGGGGACCTCCACCATGTCTCCTTCAGCCCTGACGGCTCGTCCGCGATCCTGGACATGGACAACTTCCTCAACTTCTGGGACCTGAGCACAGGAAGTTACTACTGGAACGTCCCCGCATCGGTGAACTGGACCAACTTCAGCTCGGACGGTCATTACCTGGTGGGCGTCTCGGACAACCGGACAGTGAGCCTCTGGTCGCTCGACCATCCTTTCGGGGGACCGGTCACCGTCCCGGTGCACGGATCCGTCGAGAACGCGTTCCTCGACGAGTCCTCCAAGAGACTGCGGGTCCTGCTCCGCAACGAGAACAAAGTGCGGCAGTTCGACCTCACAACCGTCCTGGACCATCCTGGCGACAACGGCGGTGGACCGCTCTCCGACGAGTTCTCCCGTGCGGTGGCCGTCTCGCCCGACGGGAGCGTCCTGGGCGTGGCCATGCCCAAGAAGGAATCCGTCCAGCTCGTGCGCATGGCGACACACAAAGCCATCGGAGAGCCCTTCCCGCAACCGGGGGGGTATTCGTACGGGGTCAACAGAGAAAATCCACTCGGTGCGCTCAGCGACGACGGCGCATTGCTCGCTCTGCCCGAAGTCGATGAGGACAGGCAGGTGTATGTCGCCGTGTGGGACACCAAACGGCGAAAGAGACTGCGCCGCACCCCCCTTCCTAACGGAGGGGGCGTCGACCAGCTCAGGCTCTCCGCCGACGGACGATATCTCTATGCCCGTGTGGCCGATCTGTTCGCAAAGTCCGGCAGCACGGGGTACGTCTGGGAGACGGCGCATCTCAGCAAGCCACTGCGCCGTCTCGACGACGCCGGCGACGGAGCCTTCGCCCCCGACGGCGACACGCTGTTCACCACGAGCGGCCAAGCCGTCGATCTGCGCACCGGGAAGGTCCGGAAGAACGTCTTCAAGGGGGCCGACGTCAAGGAGATCACCTTCTCCCGCGACGGTAGGCGGATCGCGCTCCTGCTCAGCTCCGGATGGGTGGAACTCTGGGACGGCCAGTCCACGTCGAAGCTCGCCCGGATGAACGGCAGCACGACGGAGAGCGGCTCGCACCACGGCGAGAAGCTCGCCCACCTCACCTTCTCCGGGGACGGCTCCCTCCTGGCCGCCGTGGTCGGCGAGGGCACCGAGCGGGACGTGGCGGGCGGGCGCGAGGTCCAACTGTGGGACACCGGCAGCCAGGTGCCCCTGGGGGATCCTCTGACCCTCACCGGCAGCAGTATCGACCTCCTCGGCTTCGACGGCTCGCGGCTGCGCACCGCGCTGGGCTTCACCAGCTACTCCCTCGACCTCGCCCCACGTCAGTTGGTCCGGACGATCTGCTCACGGGTGGGCAGGGACATCACCCGGAAGGAGTGGGAGGCCCATGTGCCTGACGTCCCGTACCGAAAAGTCTGTGACTCGGGTGAAGGGCAGCTGCGGACCGTGGCCTCGCCGTCGACCGGGACAACGGATTCCACTGTGCGGCAGGGCAGGCCCGCGCCGGCGTTCGGGTGACGTCGTCGAGCAGCACCGGTGATCGCGCCTGTCGTCCGCTCCCGGCTCGTCACCGGGCAGACCCGAGGTTCTCCGGAGGGCTGTCCCGTCGCCGGCGGCCGGGTCTGCCTTTTGGACGATGGGAATCCGGTGACCGGACCCCGCGGGAGCCTCACGCCGAAACACCGCGGAGTGCCTGGTCGACCAGTCGCTCGGTGAGCGATGCGTCGAGGGGGACCTTCAGCACGAGCAGCCGGTGGTAGCAGGCGCCCCACAGGTGGTCGACGAGGATGTCGAGGTCGGCATCCTCGCGCAACTGGCCCTGCTGCTGAGCGGCGCGCATGCGTACCCGGGCGAGCTCGCGGCGCGGCAGGGCATAGCTCTCCGACCATGCGCGGGCGACGTCGGGGTCCATCTGGGCGGCGCCGATGAGTTCGAGTACGGGCTTTACCGCCCCCTCGTCCGTCAGCCAGCGGATGAACGAACCGATCTGGGTGATCAGATCCGCGCGCAGATCGCCGGTGTCGGGGAAGCTCAGTACCGGCATGCTCTGCGCGAAGTAGGCCTCAGCGGCAAGGGCGCCCGGTGAGGGCCACCATTTGTAGAGGGTCATCTTGCTCGATCCGGCCTCCGCTGCGACGCGGTCGAAGGTGACGGCCCGCAGGCCGTCGTTCAGCAGAATGCGCCCGGCCGCCTCCAGCACTCCGGCGCGCACCTCCGCCGCGGGCCGACGGCCTCGTCCCCGGCGTGCGGTCGGTTTCTCGGGCATGGGTCAACTCCTTTGTGGACTTCTTGTACATTTCTGGGTAGCGTTATTAGTGGACAGACAGTCCATATCTTATGGAGGTTCGTATCATGCCGAACAGCACGGGCCGCGTCGCGATCGTCACCGGCGGATCCGGCGGCATCGGCAGGGCGAGTGTCGAGCGCCTGGCCGCCGACGGGTACTCCATCCTGGTGCACTACGCGGGCTCCAAGGAGCGTGCCGAGGAGACCGTGAACGCACTGACCCGCGCCGAGGTGCGAGCCGTCGCCGCAGGCGGCGACGTCGCGGACGAGGAGGCGATGGCCGAGCTCTTCGACATAGCGGAACGTGAGTTCGGCGGAGTCGACGTCGTCGTCCACACGGCGGGCATCATGCCCCTCGCCCCCCTGTCGCAGCTGGACCTGGAGACCTTCGACCGCGTCCAGCGCACCAACGTGCGCGGAACGTTCGTCGTCAACCAGCTTGCCGCCCGGCGCCTCCGCGAAGGCGGGGCGATCATCAACTTCTCCACATCCGTGACCCGGCTGCAGATCCCCGGCTACGGTGCCTACGCCGCCTCCAAGGGTGCGGTCGAGGCCCTGACGCTCATCCTCGCCCGGGAGCTGAGGGGCCGGGACATCACGGTCAACGCCGTCGCCCCCGGCCCGACGGCGACGCCCCTGTTCTTCGAGGGCAAGAGCGACGAGGTCGTCAACCAGATCGCCAACGCGAACCCGATGCAGCGGCTGGGCACCCCCGAGGACATCGCCGAGACGGTGGCCTTCCTCGCCGGCCCCGCCCGCTGGGTGAACGGCCAGGTGCTCTACACCAACGGCGGAATGGCCTGAGCGAACGACCGCGGGAGGAAGGGAGCGAGCATGTCGACCGTACTGATCACCGGATCCTCCACCGGCATCGGGCGCCGGACCGCTGAGACGCTCGCCGCCGCCGGACACACCGTGTACGCGACGATGCGCGATCTCGGTGGCGGAGATGCCGGCGCCGCGTCCGAACTGGAGTCCCTCGCCCGCTCCCGCGGCTGGACGCTGCGGGTCGCCGAGCTCGACGTGACGTCACAGGCGTCGGCGAACGCCGCGGTGCGCCGCGTACTCGACGAGACGGAGGTGCTCGACGTCGTCGTACACAACGCGGGACACCTGTACATCGGTTATGTCGAGGCGTTCACCGACGACGATGTGAACCGTCTGCTCGACGTCAACACCGTCGGCGCACACCGGGTGAACCGTGCGGTGCTGCCCCATATGCGGGAGCGCCGGTCCGGCACCCTGCTCTACGTCGGCAGCACGATCCCGGTGACCACTCCGCCGTTCCTCGGCCCCTACGTGGCGTCGAAGGCTGCGTTCGACGCGCTCGCCGTGGTCACCTCATATGAGGTGTCGCAGTTTGGCATCGAGACATCGATCGTGATGCCTGGAGCCATCACCCGGGGGACGAACCACTTCCCGGGAGCCGGCCGGGCGAGCGACGAGCAGGTGACGGCCCAGTACACCGAACTGGACCCGCTCGTCGCACGCACTCACGACGCGCACGAGAAGCTCTTTGCGCCGGGGAAGGAAGCCCACCCGCAGGGCGTCGCCGACGAGATCGAGCGCATCCTCTCCCTTCCGGCCGGCGACAAGCCCTTCCGCTCGGTGGTGGATGCGGCCGCGGCCGGCGTGGATCATGTCATGGCGTTCAGCGATCTGACACGCGAGGCCTTCGTGCGACGGCTCGGATTCGCCGAGACGCTGGAGGTGAAGCGGTGAGCGAAGGTCGTGCAGGCGCACCGGGCACTCCCGGCGGCCGCTGCGCACGACGGGCTGGGCGCGGACGGTCGGGGTCGTCCCGGACGTGAACGCCACCTCGGAGGGAGGACTGCTCGGCATCGTCTGCGTGCCACCGGGGTCACGCGCCACGCAGAACTCGACACCTTCGTGGCGGCTCTGCGCGAGTGCAGCGAGGCGTTCCGTGCCCTGGTGGACTTCCATGACGTGCACGAACCTGTGATGGGCGAGAAGCGACTCGCCGATGACGAAGCCTCGCGTGGCCTGGTGCCGCGGCAGGCAACGTCTGTCCGTCGAGGAGCGGTGTCCGGTGCGTGCTCTGGGTGTGCCGGCCGGAAGCCCTCGTACTGGACGTGCCCGGCTTTCGGCCGGTGCTGCGACAGGCGGTGGCGCCCCTGCCCCTGAGGCAGTGGGGAGCGTGCAGGGTGCCATGACGGAGCGAACGTTGTCCGGCGCGGCACGAGCGCATGACGTCGGTGCGACCTTCAGCGAATGCTTGGAGAATCCGGGACACCGGACCACGAGTCCTTCGCAGCACGCTTCATCCGGCCCGTTCACAGAAGAGATGTCCCGCCGGCCCTCCAGGCCCTCCGCAGTGGGATCGAGCAGTACCACCCCAGGAAACCGGCTGGTCCGAGCATCAATCCGGCCTTCAGCAGGTCTCCCCGGTACAAGGTGACGACACCCCAGGCGGCCAGGAACAGCGCGGAGGGAACCAGAAGGGCCAGCGCGAGTACCACCTGGGCCCGCCGCATGGTCAGAAGGGTGCTCTCGGTGGCGTGCCGCAGCGTCCGCGCCGTGGTGGGGGAGGGGCCGGCGGACGAGGGCGGCTCCGCCGGTGCCTGCCCCCCGGGGACGTCGGTCCTTCCTGCAAGGGCCCGCAGTCCCTTCCAGGCGAAGGATGCCGCGCCGCCCCACAACACGAGTGAGCCGAACAGGCTGATACCCAGCGGCTCCCAGAACCAGGCGGGCAGGGCGCAGACACCTGCCAGGCCGAAGAGGGCCAGGCCGAGGCGGACTTGGGCTTCCCTCATACGCACCTCCGGACAGCGGACAGTGTCACTGAAGTGGACGTTCGACCCGCGACGGAGGTTGACACCCGGGGGATGAGGCTTTGGGGCGGCCGCCCGCACCGTCAACTCCTCCCGGTCGCAGGTGAGTTTATGTGACGAGCTGTGATTCGTGCGCGTCGCGTACCTCGACAACGCCTCGATGGTGAAGGCGCACGCCGACGCGCTGCTGACCGACGCTCCGGGGGTCGATCACCGTCGCCTACCCCACGCACGCGTGGCCCGGCGTGTACGACGACAGTCGGCGCGGCGAGGGGTCGTGGCTCGACGTGAGGACGCCCCGGGGCAGGCGAGGGTGATCGACCGCTGCTCCTTCCGCACGGTCGGCGGGCCGACCGTCGTCATCCGGCGTCGGGGGTGGGGTCGAGGTAGTGCCACGGCGCGCGCACGCTGCGCGCGGCGGCCCATGGACACCGGAACGACGGTCCAGCCCTGCCCTTCGGGGCAGCGATCTCGGGCCCCAGGTCAGGAGGCGGCGGGTGTGTGCAGGTAGTCGCCGCGCTCGATGTCGTCGAGCAGTGCAGGCCGGCTGGGCTTCCAGCCGAGCAGTTGTCGGGTGTGGGCGCTGGAGACGGGCGCGTCGGCGCCGTAGGCGGCGGCCAGGAACGGGCTGGGGAAATGCGCTGCCGCTTCTTCCGGGGGCAGCGAGACCGTGGGCAGGCCGAGGCCCCGGGCGATGGTCTCGGCGATGTTCCTGAAGGTGACGGTCTCGGCCGCCGCGTGCAGCACGCTGCCCGCGGGAGCGGCCTCCAGTGCCAGACGGAACAGTACGGCCGCGTCGAGCCGGTGCACCGCGGGCCATCGGTTGCCACCGTCGCCGACGTAGGCCGACACGCCCGACGTCCTTGCGGTGGCGATGAGCGTGGGGATGAACTGGTGATCGCCGGGGCCGTGGACGGTGGGTGCGAGCCGGACCACGCTCGCGCGTACTCCCTGCCCGGCGAAGTCCAGGCAGGCCTGTTCGCCCGGTATCCGGAAGCGGCCGACGGCGTTCGGGTCGGGCTTGTCCTTCTCGGTGCTTTCCCGCCCCACCGGCATGACGAGCGTGGCGGACGTGCTGACGAACGGCTTGCCCGAGTTTTCCAGTGCCTGGCCGAGCGTCTCGATGGCGGTCCGGTCGAGCCTCATCACGGCGTCGTGACGGGCGAAGTCGTGCTGAAAGGCCATGTGGACGACGCCGTCGGCAGCTTCGGCTCCGGCGCGCAGACTGCCGAGGTCGTCCAGGGAGCCGCGGTGCGGGGTGGCGCCCAGCGACCGGAGCCGGGCGGCCGAGGCGTCCGAGCGCGCCAGACCGGTCACGGTGTGACCGGCCGCGATCAGCTCGGTGACGACGGCGGGGCCGATCAGGCCGGACCCACCGGTGACAAAGACATGCATGGAACACACTCCGGGATCATGTGCTGGCGGGGCCGAGCCGGGCAGGTCCCGGCTCGGCTGTGATGTCCCCGTACCGCTGGTCAGACGGGCTGACCGATGGGGCGGATGGTCAGGGTGTTGAGGTCGACGCCCGCCGGCTGGTCGAGGGCGAAGCAGATGGCCTCGGCGATGGGCTGGGGAGGCATGGCGATGGGGGGCACGTTGCCCTGCCAGAAGGCGGTGTCGATCATGCCGGGGCTGACGAGGGTGACGCCGATACCACGGGTCGTGGCATGCGCCCGCAGGTTCTCGGCGAGTCCGGTGACGGCCCACTTGGTGGCCGAGTAGAGGCTGGCGGGAGGGTTCTTCAGCCCGGCGACGCTGCCGATGAGCACCAGCCGTCCGCCCGTGGCCTCGAGGTGGGGCAGGGCGGCGTGGGCCAGCAGGGCGGGGCCCAGAACGTTGGTGAGGACCATGGGTGACCACAGTGCCGGGTCGCCCGCCCCGATGAGGTCGCCGGAGGTGAATCCGGCGTTGGCCACCGCGGCGTCGAGAGCGCCGAAGTGCTCCACGGTGCGGGCCACGGCCGACTGGGTGGCCTGCCAGTCCGCCGCGTCCGCGACCAGCCCGAGCAGCCGGTCGGAGTGGCCGGCCTCGTCGAGGAAGACCTTCAGTTTGGTCTCATTGCGGCCGGTGACCGCCACGCGGTGGCCGCGGTCGAGGAGCAGCCGTGCGGTGTGGGCGCCGATGCCGCTGGTCGCGCCGGTGATCAGTACGGTCTTGCTGGTCATGGTTGTGTCCAGATTCTCAGGTGATGGTGGGGCGGGGGTGGTTTCGGCGGCCGGCGGGGCTTCTCTCCGCCGGCCGCCGACGGATGTGTGGTCGCGCACTGCTCCGAGGTGCTCAGGATCGTGGGCCCGGTTGAAGTCCTGACGGGCGGAGCAGCCGGAATCCGGATCGTGCTCGGCGCACGTCGCGGTGACGTCGCGGAAGTACGCGCACCGGGCGGTCGACTCCACCAAACACGGCGGCGCCGCAGGTGGGGAAGGCCGCGTTTGTGGGGGGCATAAGCTCGACCTCCCTACCCGGCGGCCGCTCACTAGCATGGGTGACATGACCTCCCGCTCCGGCGACCGCGCCGACAACCGCTCCGACATCCGGGACTTCCTGGTCAGCCGACGTGCCAAGCTCATGCCGGAGCAGGTCGGACTGCCGGCCGGCGGGCGGCGCCGGGTTCCGGGGCTACGGCGCGAGGAGGTCGCCGTCCTCGCCGGAGTGAGCACCGACTGGTACACGCGGCTGGAGAAGGGTCATATCGGCGGGGTCTCCGAGGACGTGCTGGAAGCGGTCGCCCAGGCACTGGCCCTGAACGAGGACGAACGCACCTACCTGTTCGATCTCGCCCGAGCGGCCCGTCCCGCCCGCCGCAACCCGCCCCGGCGCAGGGACGCCGAGGTCCCTGCCTCCGTTCAGTGGATGCTCGACTCCATGACGATGTCCGTCGCCTTCGTGCGCAACGGCCGATCGGAGATCATCGCGAGCAACGCACTGTGCCGGGTCGTGTGCGCACCGATGTTCGACAGTCGCACCACCCATGAGCGCGGCCGGCCCAGTTTCCCCCGCTACTTCTTCCTCGACCCCGATGCCCCGCACTTCTTCGTCGACTGGGAGGACGGTGCGAGGGCCACGGTCGCAATGCTCCGTGCCGAAGCCGGACGGCAACCTCACGACCGGGCCCTGCGTGAGCTTGTCGGTGAACTGTCCACGCTCAGCCCCCAGTTCCGCACCCTGTGGGCCCAGCACGACGTGCGTGTCCGCCACGAAGGCATCAAACGGCTGAGGCACCCCGAGGTCGGTGACCTGGAGTTCACCTACCGCTCCCTGAGCCTGCCCGTGTCCCACCGGGTGGTGCACGAGGTGATCGTCTACACCGCCGAGCCGGGCACCACCTCCGAGGAGCGGCTCAGGCTCCTCGCCAGTTGGGCGGCAACCCGCTCTCCCGCCACGGAGCGCACCGAGCAGTCCCGTTAGGCGTTCTGTCCCGGGAGGTTGTGGACGGTGACAGGGCTCACGGCTGATCGAGCTGGAGATGGGTGAGGGCCTTCTGACCTGGTGGGGATCGTGACGTCTACGCCGTACGACAGAAGGGCTCTCGCCTCACCGTCATGCACTCCTGACCGAGACCGGCCGTCTGTGCCCGGCTTGCTGCGACTTGCTCCCTCCACCGTGCACCGCGTGCTCACCCGCTATGGCCTGGCCCGCCTCGCCCACCTCGACCGGGCCACCGACCGCGTCCTACGCCGCTACGGACGTGACAAGCCCGGCGAACTCGTGCGCAGCGCCGCCGCATCCGGCGTCCGCGATGGTACCTGCCCCATCGGGGCTGGTCATGACGCCCGAACGGCTCGAACGCCTCCGCGCGAACGCCTTCCACTCACCACGCACCGCAGCGACCTCGTCCGGAGTCACACACTCCCGACGTCACACCGTGCCAGAAGGTCGCCCGCCGCATCGTGAGGTTCGTGCGGTAGTAGACCTCCACCAGCAGCACTCGAGACCCTCGCCGGTGAGGAGAAGGGGAACGCCACGGGCTTCTGGCAGCGGGCTCACGCCTCCGCACCGGGTACGGGATCACGGTCGAGCGGGTGCTGACCCACAACGGCTCCTGCTACCGCTCACGCGACCGGTGAGACCTGCACGCCGCCGTGAGCCGGGGCCCTGTCAGGACGGTCAGCCTCATTGCCCGTGCGGCGCGCCCGCCCGGGGGCAACCGTACCCGCCGGGCACCTGCGGCGGTCGGCACGAAGAAGCTGAAGGCCCTGCGGCCGACGTGGGCGGCCGGTCCTGTCACACACGGATCATCGCGCCGAGCCCGGCGCCGGGAGCCTGCGTGATGGGGCCCGTTGTCCTGCGTACTGCGTCGTCAGCGCGATGTCGCCGGTGCTGCTGCGGTGGGTGGGGTGGTGTGCCGCCGGCGGGTGGTGCGGTCGAGCAGGTGGATGATGCTGATGGCGGTGAGCGCCCATACGGCGAGCAGGGTGATGCCGTGGAGGTAGCCGTCACCGTGGAAGTAGGAGATGCCTTGCAGGGCACGGACGCCGAGTCCGACGGGCAGGATGTCGGAGAGCGGGCGCAGCCAGTCGGGCAGGTATGGGGGCGGGAGGGTGCCGCCGCTGGTGGCGTTGCCGAGGATGAGGAGGAGGCTGGGGGCCAGGAGGGGTGCGGCAGGGCCGGTGGTGCGCATGATCAGCAGGGTGGCTGATCCGACGGCCATGGCGAGCAGCACGGTGACGGGCACGAGGGCGACGGGGTGTACGGGCAGGGCGTTGAAGCCGGTGGTGCCGGCGATGACGGCCGCGGTGATGCCGCCGATGGAGGAGAAGACGGTCAGGGCGGCCAGGCGCAGGCGCAGGGGCAGGCCGGGAGTCATCTGATGGGAGACCAGGCCGAAGAGGTAGCCGGCCAGGACGAGGCCGAAGGCTGCGTAGAAAGTGGACAGCCCGCGGGTGTCGCCGTCGGCGGTGGGGGCGATGTCCTGACTGCCCGTCACTGTTCGCCCGGATGGCCCGACGGTGGCGAACAGGTCGTGGAGGGTGCTGGTGACGGCGGGGCCGTTCGCCCCGGCGTACAGCAGCCGGGCGCTCGTGCCGTCCGCGGCGATGACGTAGGCGCCGTAGACGTCGCGGGATTCGACGGCGTGGCGGGCGGCTCCGACGGTGGGGTAGTCGGTGAACGCGACGGCCCCGGGCATGTCCTCCTCGAACGCCCGCTGGACTGTCTCGGTCTGCTCGGCCGGCCCGACGATTCCCACCGGCAGGTTCTTCGGCTGGGGGGAGTGGAAGGCGGCGAGGAAGACCGCCACGAAGAGAGTGCCGATCACGAACCCCACCATGGTGGGGGTGAGGATCGCCTTCCGGGTACTTGGCCCGCGCTTGGCGGGGGCAGCGTTCCCGGACCGGCTGGGCGCCGCGGGCGCCGACCGCGGACCACTGTGAGCTGTCACGGTGTGGGTCATGCCTTTCACATAGCGGTGGATCAATCGGCGAAGTCCCGCGGTGCCGGATGCCGTTCCGGTCGGGGTCCCGCCGCGGTGTGAGAGTTCGGCTGCTTCCGCTGCGCTCAGCAGGCGTTGCCGGAGGCGTGAACTCTCGGTGACGTTTCCGGTGTTGTCGATGACGAAGGCGATCCGGCGGCGGCCGATCACGGGGCACGTCCATGGGCTCTCCGATCAAGGGAGGACCACGGTCGCGCAGTTGCGAGACCAGGCGTCGGGATCACTGACGGTGATGCAGAAATGGTGCGGACGTTCCGGGTCCACGCTCGCGAACATGTTGTCGCTCAGTGTCCGGTGATTCGACGTACCCGTGAGGGGTTCGATCCTCACGGTCCTTTCGACGAGGACGACGAACGTCGTGGCATGCGACTCGAACCGCTGCTCGACGGTGGCGTCGAGAGCCGGGCGTCACGCCGATGCTGACACGATCATGGTGAGAGAGCTGTGTTCATGTGCAAGAGCATCGGTCCTCCGCCGATCCGTAACCAGTGACGATCGAACGGTGGACCGGCAGTACCCCCTCCCGGCCACCCTTCGTGCCGGGTCACGACCGCCGGGAACGGCCGGCGCGAGGGGGTACGGGTCATGCCCTGTACGAGTTGGGCCGTCACCGGTCACGGCACGGCATGACGCTGAGGTCCCGGCCGTCCCGTCACCCGGCCGGTGAGAAGGTCACACCCTGACGTCCAGGAACGGTTCCACGCTCCGGGAAGAGCAGGTCCGCCGGCGCATGCTCGACTGGAGGGAGGCCTTCGGGTCGAAGGCGTCGAGAGGATCATGGCGTTCTACGCGCCGGAGGGATTCACGGCGTTCGACCTCATGCCGCCGCTCGAGTTCCACCGCGGTGAGATGCGGCGCAAGAACGGGACCAGCTTCCTCCAACCGCTCGAGGGTGTTCCGGGGCTGGAAGATGTGCGGCCTCGAAGTCCACGTGAGGGGGGAGGCTCTCCTTCGTCCGCGCCCTGGTCCGCTCTTGGGCACGATGCATGGCGGCCCCGTCGACACGTGGGTCCGTCAGACGAACAGCTTCCGCCTCGTCGACGGTGAGTGGCTGATGGTCCACCACCACGTCTCCCGACCTCGCCACCGTGCCCGTTGACCGAACTGACACCGGCCTCGCCACGCGACCGGCCCAGGCCCTGCATCCTCGGCTCTCTTGAGCCGGGCACCCGGTGGCTGCGATCCGGCGGGAGGGAAGGCGCCGGGGAAGGGGACGCCGCCGTGTACGGGCTTGCAAAGCGGAGCACAGCTCCGTATCGTTCGGAGCAGCGTTCCGCTTTGCTCGGCGGTCGGAGGGCCAATGCCCCGGCCGCTGCCGCCGCCACGCTCCGCCTGCCCCGGACCATGAGCACGGAACCGCATTCCATGTCAGCACGGCAAGCGTCGCAACTCAGAAGGGCATGCCATGATCCTGGTCACCGGAGGTCTCGGCTTCATCGGGTCCCACACCGTTCGAGCACTGCTCGACCTGGGTGAGGACTGCGTCGTGGTCCAGCGCTCCGCCCGTGAACTGCCGGTCTTCCTCGACGCAGAGCGGGTGGTGGTGGAGCAGGCGGACGTCGCCGATCGCGACGCCCTGCTCGCGATCGGCCGCCGCCACGACATCACGGGCATCGTGCACCTGGCGGGGTCCTACCCCTGGCCTCCCATCGATGACGCGGTCGGGGCGACCCGAAACGCGCTCGGCGGGTTGCTGAACGTCGCGCAGGCGGCGCAGGAATGGGGTGTGCGGCGCCTGGGCCTCGCCAGCACCATCGGGGTCTACTGGGGTGTCCAGAACGGCGCACCGTTCCACGAGGATGCTCCGCTGACGATGATGAGCGCGCCCGTCTCGATCCCGACCTTCAAGAAGGTCGGCGAACTGCTGGGCGGTTTCCTCGCCGAGGCCGCGGGCATGGACATCGTCAATTACCGCATCTCCGGTACCTGGGGACCGCTCGGCCACTCCGATCCGTTCTTCGCCCTGCCCGCCCTCTTCCACGCCGCCGTACGCGGTACCACCCCGGACTTCTCCCACCTCCTGGTGCCGGCCTTCGCCGGGGACGGCATCGACCTCGCCTATGTCAAGGACACGGGGCGGGCGATCGCCCTTCTTCAGCTCGCGGACAAGCTGAACCACCGCACCTACAACATCGGCTCCGGCCGCGCCACGACGAACGCCCAGATCGCCGAGGCGATCAAGAAGGTGATCCCCGAGGCTCAGATCGACCTCCCCGCCGGAGGCGAGGCACCGCACATGGCCCTCGACATCAGCAGGCTCAAGGAAGACACCGGCTACCAGGCCGAGTACGACACCGAGCGGGCCGCCGCCGACTACCTCGCGTGGCTGCGCGCAGGGCACAGGAACTGAGCCGGCCGACGGACGCTCCCCAGGGGTCGCAGGGCTGAGGTTCCTCCATTCGCGCCTTCCGTCCGCAGGCCGTCACACAGGTGGCCCACCGCGGCGTACCAGGGCCTTTCGGCCGGTGCGGCGAGTGGGGTACCGCCCATGCCCTACGGGCCGGCTCCCTGTCGAGGTGTACCGTCCGGCGCGTCACACGTCGTCGACGTGCGCCTGCCTTGCCAGCGCGCCGAAGCCCTCGGCTCCGGTCTCGGTGATGAGCAGGCACACACCCAGGAACACGGCGTCTTGGGAGATCCTCCTCGTTGGAGCGGCCCACGTCGGCTTGAGTGAAGAACTGCCCCGCCGGTGGGGGCCGTCGTCCATCGGCAGGGTCACCTTGGTGGTCAGCATGTTCCCGTGGGGCCCCTCCCAGCGTCACGAGGGCAGCCACCCGGGCCACCACGGTGGGACATTGTCCGGGGGACAGCTGCCATTTGTGTCGTTCCCTACCGAGAGGGGGGTTCCCAGCCAGGCGAAGTGCACCAAGGTCAGTGCGATCAGTGCGGCCAGGAAGACCGCAGGCGGTATCAGCAAGTTCAGGTACCGGCGCTTCTGCTGCCGCAGCATGGCCGCGGGCAGGGCCCACGCGACCAAGCCCGTGAATCCTGCCGCGAGGACTGTCAGCGGCGCTTCCCAGGTCCAGAGATCGAACAGACTCGGGTGTTCCCGCAGGATGACGGCACAGGTCCGGCGCGCCGCGTGGGACAGCCGGGAGGCGCCGTAGCCCGCGAGTCCCCCTGCGATCAGCGCCAAGCAGCCGGCCGTCAGAGGCGAAGCGGCCTGTCTTTCCATTTCAGTGTCTGTCCTTCCATATCGAGAGCGGGTCGTCGTTCTCCGTAGTCCCATTTCGAGATCTCCGGGTGGTGTGGTGATGCGGGGTTGCATCCACGACAGTCCCCGTGGTGTCAGGTTGGCCGCTGAATCACCCATCGTGGCGGAGATACAAAGCCGGCGTCCCAGTTGGCCCGTGCCGGCAGGTGCTGCAGGCCGTCGGGGGTGGCGTGTCCGGCAGGTGCGGCGATGGACCAGCGGTTCTTGCCTGGCAGGCCGGACAGCAGTCCCAGGACGAGCGAGCGTGCCTGGCATCGGGGTTCGGCTCGCGCCGGTCGCCCGCGGTCCAGCTCATCAGACCCTCAAGCATTTCCAGCCGGCCGGCGCGGTCTGCGCTGTGGCCCGCGACCAACGCCTCATCCTCGTTTGTCCGCACACCAACTGATGATCAACGATGGCCGCACCTGTCTTCCTCACACCATGGGCTCCATCAGCACCACAATTCCATCAACTGTGACGTCGTTCGCGTCTCCTGGGCCTCAGCGGTGCCGTCGCACCGTGCGGGGTAGAACCCGATTCACCAGGTGGCTCGTCCTGGAGGGCAAGAATGTGGGCAAGGAACATGCGGACAGGAAGCCGTGGGTGAGCGGGACAGCGGTGCATCGACAGCGGTGAAGACGGCAACATTGCGCAGGACAAGGTGGAGGTCCGTGGGCGGGAACGCAAAGGACTGGTCGTGCTGGACGCGGGGGCGGGTGCTCGCCGTGCCGGCGGTGCTGACAGCAGTGTTGCTGGCGTTCCATCGGCTGGTTCCGAATGTCCCAGGGCACCTGGGCAGTCTGCTGGAATCGTTCCTGCCCTGGTGCGGCCTGGTGATCGTGGTGCTGCTCGGCCTGGCGCTGCTGCGCCGTTCGGCGCTCGCGCTGGTGGCCCTGCTCCTGCCGGTGGCGGCCTGGACGTACCTTTTCGGCGGGCTGCTCATGCCCGGGGTGAAGCATGGTGCGCAAGACCTCGTCGTGGTACAGCACAACGTCAGCGACGAGAACACCGATCCCGCGGGCACAGCCCGCGCCCTGGCCGACGCCGAGCCGGACATCATCGGCCTGGAGGAACTGGTGCCTACGACGCTGCCGGTCTACGAAAGAACCCTTGCTCCGCGTTACCGGTACCACGCGGTGGTGGGCACCGTCGGACTCTGGTCGAAGCACCCCCTCACCGACGTCCGTGAGTTGGACATCAAGCCATCTGGGGTCACGGAGCCCTGGAGCCGCGGGCTACGCACCGTGGCCCACACGCCACACCGTGAAATCGCGGTGTACGTCGCGCACCTGCCCTCTGTCCGAGTTCACGTGTCCGGCCTCGCCTCGTCCTGGCGCGACGAAAGCGCCGGCCTGTTGGGCAAGGCCGTCGCCGCCGACACATTGCGCACGGTGATACTCCTCGGCGACCTCAACAGCACAGCAGATGACCGTGCACTGACCCCGCTGACCTCACAGCTGAACGTCCCCGCGCGGGGCTTCGCCTTCAGCTTCCCCGCGGCCTTCCCGCTGGCCCGGATCGACCAGATCATGGCCCGCGCGGCGACCGTCGGTCACATTCGTACCCTGCCTCCTACCGCCAGCGACCATCTCCCGGTCATCGCGCGGATCGCACTGGACCGTGGCAATCCTCTCCGGAGCTGATCGGCACCGGTGGCCGTCCGCGGTGTGACCGAGCGCCGCGGTGAGGGCCTGCCCGTCGGTGATGTCCGCGGTTTCGGCCGCTGTCGTCACGCCCTCGGAGGTCAGGTCGGCGGCCATCGTCGCCAGGCGGCCGGCGTCGCGGGCGATCAGCCCGACCGGGTGTCCCCGGCGGCCGAACCGGCGGGCGGCCGCGGTGCCCAGACCGGGCCCGGCGCCGATCACGACGAATGCGTCCACGCTGCTCACACCCGTTCCAGGTCGACGCTCTCGGTCACTGCCTCGTGGGTGTCGATCTCGTCCCGCAGCCGTTCCAGGCGGGCGCGTGCTCCGCCGAGCGCGTCGAAGCCGAGCAGCAGCCGCAGGGGCGGTGTGCCGGCGTCCACGGCCGCGGCGATGGCCGCGGCGGCCCGTACCGGGTCGCCGGGCCGGCGGCCGGAGACGCTCCGTGTGGCCGCGCGGTGCTTGCCCGCGGTCTGCTCGTAGTTGTCCAGGCGGGTGGGGGACTGCCGCATCGACGTCCCGGCCCACCGGGTGCGCAGCCCACCGGGTTCCGCGATCGTCACCTTGATGCCCAGCGGCGCGAGTTCCGCGGCCGGCGACTGCGGCCCGGCACTCACGTCGGCCGCGTCACCGCCGTCCTGGCCGTGCCGATGCTCCAGTGCCCCGACGAGTGCCTCGCGCCGAAGCCCGGGATCCATCGACGGGTTCGCCGCCCGGTGCGTCGGCTCCGGGCGTCCGCGTCCACATCCTGATCAACTGTGCGGGGATGCCGGTCTCACGCTGCTCGTGCAGGACGTGTAGTCCGCGACCGACCACCTCGGCCACTCCCGGCTCACCACGCGGGCGCGCTGCGCTGCCCGCCCTGCGCGCAGCGCAGGCGCCCGCGTGGTGACCGTGTCGTCCGGAGCGCATCGATTCGGCGTGATCCGCTGGGACGGCCCGTACTTCGTCGCGGGGCGCCTACACGCAGGCCAAACTCGCCAACGTACTGATTGATGACCGTCGAGTTCGACCGGCGCTGGGCCGCCGAGGATCCGCGCCTATGCGGTTCACCCGGGTGCCGGTCATGTCAGGTGGCGGGTGTCGTTCTCGGCGCGGCGATCTGCTGTGCGGCGTGCACCACGGCGGCGCGGCGACGGGCTGCTTCGGCGCCGTCCTGCGTGTCCTGGCCGGACAGCAGCCGGGCGATCTGGGGTGCTGCCGACCAGTAGCTCGACAGCGCCATCACCAGGAACATCAGGTGCGACGGCTCGATGGTGTCATTGATCAGGCCGGCTTGTTGTGCTGCTGCCAGCGTGCGGGTCTTGCCGGCGTACAACTCGGAGCGCACGGTCTCGTCCGAGACGCTGCCTGCGCCCGACAGCCCCTCCCACAGCACCAACCGGGCCAGGTCGGGATGGGCGCACTGGTAGTCGAACGTCCGGCCCGCGAACTCGCCGACGTCCTCGGTGCAGGTGATCACCAACGGCACAGCGTCGGCGATCTTGTCCAGCTCACTCCGGATCACCGCCGAGAACAGCTTCGACTTGTCGCCGAAGTAGTTGTAGACGC
The DNA here is from genome assembly GCF_053589015.1 of Streptomyces sp. NPDC003393. NCBI lineage: Bacteria > Bacillati > Actinomycetota > Actinomycetes > Kitasatosporales > Streptomycetaceae > Streptomyces > Streptomyces sp. NPDC003393. The sequence continues at coordinate 50,881 of NZ_JBSFRB010000035.1, forward strand.
GCTCACGGTTGACCTGAGCGCGCTTCGCGATCCGGTCGACGGTCGTCCCGTCCGGTCCGTACTCGGCGAACTCGGCCACCGCCGCCTCGAAGATGCGGCGCTTAGTTCCTTCGACATCCCAAGCCATGCAACGAGCATAGACCAACAGCAACGTTGCCGTTGGAGATGGAACGGGCTAAGGTCGGCCGCGGAAAGAGCAACACGCTTGTTGGAATCTTCCCGGGCGGCCGCGCGCAGGCCACGGCCGCCGCACGCAGTCAGGGCCTGTTCGAACACGTTCGTCACCGGCCGCCGGCGACAGCAGTTGTTGCTGGTCGGCGCAGACACCGGCCGGAAGACGCCGGCCGCCTTCCCGCACCCCACGAGCAGGCCACGGGCGACGAACCGGCCTCGGGAGACTTCTGCTCCCGGACCACCCCGAAGGAAAGAAGACCATGAGTCAGGAAACCACTGCGGCCCCTGTCGTCACCCGTGACGGCGTCCTCGGAGCCGACGGCACCGACGTGATCACCATTGATCAGACCACCGGCAACGAACTCGCCCGGTACCCCGTAGCAGGAGAAGCGGCGGCAGTCGCGGCCGTCGCCGCCGCCCGCGCTGCTCACGAACCCTGGCGGAACCTCGGATTCGACGGCCGCGCACGGCGCCTGCGGGCGTGGCGGAGAGAGATCGCCCGTCGCGGGGAGGAGGCGGCCGCGCTCATCCGCGCCGAGAACGGCAAACCGATCGAGGACGCCCGTGCCGAGGTCCTCGCCGTCCTGCAGCACCTGCAGTTCGTGATCGATAATGCCGAACGGGTCCTCGGGCCCCAGGAAGTGGCGGCCACGGCTGCCGCGCCCCACCAGCGGTCGTGGGTCGAATACCAGCCCTACGGCGTCGTCGCGGTCATCGCTCCGTGGAACTTCCCGCTGGCCACTCCCGGAGCCATCGTCATCCACGCCCTTGCCGCAGGCAACGCCGTCATCCTCAAGCCCAGCCAGATCACCCCAGGCGTCGGGCAGTGGCTGGCGGAGTCCTGGCAACGCGCGGTTCCCGACTGCCCCGCACTCCTTCAGCACCTCATCGGATACGCGGCCACCGGCCAGGCCCTCATCGAAGCCGGAGTGGACAAAGTGGCGTTCACCGGCAGCGTCCGTTCAGGCCAGGCGGTAGCCGCCCAGTGCGCCAAGACCCTCACCCCGACTCTGCTGGAACTCGGCGGCAAGGACGGCGCCATCGTGGCCGAGGACGCGGACCTCGACGAGGCGGCCGCTCACATCACCTGGGGTGCTCTGCAGAACAGCGGATGCGGATGCATCAGCCTCGAAGTGGCCTACGTCGTCGAATCCGTCCACGACGCCTTCGTCAGGAAGATCAGCGAACTCGCCGGGCAGGTAAGGGCCGGGAGCCATGACGGCGCCCAGATAGGCCCCGTTCCGCTGGCCAGTCAGATCCCCGTCATCCGGCACCACATCGAAGACGCCCTCGCCCGCGGCGCCACAGCCTGTGTGGGCGGGCCTCACACCACTCACGCGGGCCGCTACGTCCAGCCCACCATCCTCCTCGACGTGGCTCCCGACGCACTCGCGGCCACCGAGGAGACCTTCGGGCCCACCCTCGCCATCGTCAAGGTCGCCGACACCGAAGAAGCCATCACCCACATCAACAACAGCCAGTACGGACTGGGCAGCGCCGTCTTCAGCCGCCACCACGGCCAGACCATCGCCCGCCGCCTCCACGTCGGAATGACGAGCATCAACGACGCCCTGATGTTCTCCCAGAATCCCGGGCTCCCCTTCGGGGGCCGAGGCCACAGCGGACATGGACGCAAACACGGCGACGACGGACTGCGTGAATTCGCCCACCCGCACGCCTTCACCGACAAAACCGGTCCCGCTCCGGTGCCGAGCACCAGCTTCGACCGACCGCACGGCACCCTGGCGACAGCACTCGCCGCCGTCCGCGACCGGATTCTCGCCGAAGACGACACCACGGCCGTCTGACCGCCGCCGGGGTCGGTCGCACACCGCGACTGACCCCGGGCCGTCACCACGCACCCGTCAAGTCCAAGGATCCGGATTCTCCGCCCCTGTCTGCGCCCGCGTCACCGCTCGCCCGACGCACCGTCCGCGACTCCCAAGATCATCGGTACGAAGGCCGGACCGCGTTCGGCGCCTCGAGCAGGGCCGCGCGCACCCCAGCGTCGCCATCCTGCGCGCGCTCGCCCGAGTGCTGCGCCTGTCGCAGACCGAGTACGGACTGGCGTGCCGCCTGGCAGGACACGCCACCGACGGCAGCGGGCTGGTGCCTCAGCACGTCGGCCCGAGCGTGCAGCGCCTGCTCGACCGTTTCACCGACACCCCGATCGCCGTGTTCGACGCAGCCTGGACCCTTGTCCAGCACAATGATCCGTGGGCTGCCCTGACCGGATACGACTGGCGCAGCTGCGGCGGCCGGTCGGCGAACATCGTGTGGCGAACCTTTCACGACGACATGGGACGCGTGCGGCACCCGGACCCGGAGGGGCACAAGGCATCGCTCGTTGCCGACCTGCACGACGTGATAGCGCGCTACCCGGCCGACCGCGAGCTGGTGGACATGATCGGCGCGCTACGGAGATCGAGCCCCGAATTCGCGTACCTGTGGGAAGGCTCCACCGTCGCGCACCACAGGAGCGAAAGGAAGATCGTCGACCATCCGCACGTCGGCGACGTCGAACTGGACTGCGATGTGCTGTCGGTGCACGGCGCCGACCTGCGTGTTGTCGTCTACACAGCGGCACCGGACAGCGAAGCGGCCGACAAGCTGCGCCTGCTGACCGTCCTCGGCACCGAGAACATGACCCCGCCGCCACGGGTCTGACCTCCGAGGCTGTCGGTCGCGGAGACCTCCCCGTTCGTCCGCGACCGCGGGACGCGGCCGCGACCTGCGTTGTCGGTCTGGGCATGCGAGTGCGAGTGCTGAGGCCAGTGCGTACGTCGGCGGCCGGGACACGTCAACGTCCTGCTCGTTTGCGAGCTGGTAGAAGTGCTGTGCGCGGTGAGGGCGCTCGCTGTGCACTGGGCGCTGCTCGGTGCACACCGGGGCAGGCAAGAGCATCGTGCTCAGTCTGCTCGAAGCGCTCGCACACCCCACCAGCGGCACCGTCGAGGTGCTGGGGCCACCGGCCGGGGCGGGTCGGCACGTGCGAGCCACACTCCTACGCCGCCCGCGTGGGCGCGCGACGACGCACTGGGCGCCGAGTATCGGGTCCATGCCGGGCAGGGACTCGATGATCTCGGCCTGCGGATGGGGCCGGAACGTGCCGCGGATCTGGTTGTCGACCCGCTTGAGCCGGCCATCCACAACGAGGACCCGGGCGGCGAGTTCGGCGTCTCCGCCACGACGTCCTCACCAGGCAGCGCGCTGTGCCGGACCCAGGCCGTATCCAGTGCGGTCGCGGCCATTGCGTCGCATCCGCGCACGCTGTGGTTGGCCGGCCGGTCGTCAGCCGCGCTCGGCCGCGGTGGCGGCGGGCCGTCTCGCTTCGACTGAGAGGTCTACCGCGGACGCACTTCGGTGGCGTCGCTCCTGGCTGGTCGAGCCGGGCGGGCGTCTTGGATGTGCTTGTGACTCCTCAGCGATGATCTGCCTGATGGCGAGTCAGTCGATCGACGACATTTTACTGGGGGATGAGTTCGACGATGATGGGCAGTAGCACCTGGCCGGTGGGGGCGGTCCAGTTGCGGCGAGTTCGGTCAGGATGGTGCCTCGGCACGTCGTGGCGACGGGCGCCGGACAACATCCGGACGACACGGACAACAACCTGGGGATGACCCGGACCGACCGTGTCTTCGGCCCGGCCGCATGGCACTGCGACGCCGGGGGCGCGATACGGGCCCGGCTCCGGGTCGTGGCGCGGGCGTGTCGTCCAGGAAGGCGCGAGAGGAAGACGCCGAGCCCCACCGCGACGAGGCAGCAGGGCGGGTCGGTTCAGATCATCCAGCCGGTCTATCCGCGGCTGTCGTACTGGCGGCGAGGAATGGCAGCAGTTCGGCCAGCAGGGCCTGCGGTTGTTCTTCCGGTACGAAGTGGCCGCTGGCTGTGATCACAGCTGACCGGAGATCGGTGGCAACGGGCTGCAGGGCTCGTGCCAGCCGGTCACCCGCGTTGTGCTCGCCGCCGATGGCCAGGACCGGCATGTTCAGGGAGCCGCCGGCCTGAATCCAGGCTTGATTGGTCCTGCCGTCTTCGATCAGCGTCCGGTAGTGCTCGAAACCCCGGCGTAGGGCCTCCGTCCCGCTGTAGGCGGCGGTGATGGCATCGAGCTCGGCCGGCGGGAAGGCGTGCGGCTGGGCGGACAGCCGCGCGAACCACCACTGGAAGAAGGCGCGTTCACGCCCGGCGAGCAGCAATTCCGGCACCTCAGGGGTCATGAAAAGCCCGAAGTGGAAGGAGCCACCCCTGGCCGGGTCCATCGCGCGCTCCAGTCCCAGTCCCGGCAGGGCCAGTTCGACCAGCGCCAGGCGCTCCACTTCGTCCGGATGGCGGCGGGCGTAGGCGAAGGCGATCATGCCCCCTATGTCGTGACCCACCAGGCGGAGCTTGCCCGCGCCATCGCTGACCTGGTGGACCAATTCGCGCATGTCCTGCGCCTGATTGTCCTTGTCGTAACCGTCCGCGGCAGGCCCCGACCGGCCCAGTCCGCGCAGATCGGGAACGATCACCCGGTACCCCCGCTCGGCGAACGGGGCCATCACCTCCCTCCAGGCCCGCCAAGTCTGCGGCCAGCCGTGCAGCAGGAGCAGGGGCTCGCCCTCTCCGCCCACGACGACATGCAAACGCGTTCCATTGACCTCGACCTGTTGGTGTGAGAAGCCGGTGAGATCGCCGTGTACAGCGCCGGTTGCTACGTGTGCCATTGTGGTTCCTTTCGCCGCACGACGACTTCTCGGCCGCGGCCTGTGATGAGGTGTCGTTCCCTTCGGCGCGTATCACTCGTGTGAGCGCAGGCCGTCCGCGGCGATCAGGAGGTTGCGCTCCACAACGAGCAAGTGGTCCAGGATCTGGGCCTGCTGATCGGGGGCGGCATCGCCGACCGTCAACTGCTCCAGACGACCCCACACCTCCTCCACCTGCCTGCGGAGCACCTGGCTGGCCGCTGTGGGTTCGATGAGGGAAGCGCGCTTGTCGGTGGGATCCGGGCTGCGTCGCACGAACCCGGACTTCTCAAGGCGCTGGATCGTTCGCGTCATCGTGGCGGCGTCGGAGTCGAGCACCTTGGCAAGAGCCGTCTGGCGCTGCGGCCCTGTCTCCCACAGATGCATCATGACCAGCTCTTGGCCGGGATACAGGCCCACATTCCGCAGCAGGGCGCCGGCGAGCATGCGGTGAAGGCGCGCGACACGAAAGATCGCATGACTGATTGGGCCACTCACTGCACTGCTTGGCTGATCAATTTCCTGATCAGGTGCATCGGCCATGACCACATCTCCCTCAGGACGATGACGTCCACCGTTCCGCGCTACCGGATAAAAATGTCCGGACAGGTAATTTACCTCAGTCTCTCATGGATGCGCCACCCCCTGTCACCGCCGCCACGGGAGGCACGCCCTGCCGTCAAGGAGCCCAGCGTCCCGACGTCGCGCACGTGCAGCTCTGTGGCCTGTGGTATCTGCGTCTCCGTGCCTTTGCGTACAGGCAGCTCACCCCCACCTCATTTACTTGCTTGAACATATAATGTACGTTTGCTTCGCGTGAGCATGCCGTTCCTGGTGCCGGCGGACGAGCGGCGGACGCTCGAACGGCTCGACGAAGGCACTTTTCCGTTCTGCTCGACAGCCGGGCGAACCAGGGGAATCTGACCGTCGGCCGCTTCCGGGTGGGTAAGGGGGAGGCTCCGCCCTTCCACATGCACACGTGTGAGGACGAGGTCTTCATGCTCATCAGCGGCACGTGCCCTGCTGTGGGCAGGGAGGAGCAGATGGAGATGACCGAGCGCGGCATCGTCTACCTCCCACGCAACATCCCGCACAGCTGTCGCATCACGTTCGGCACCGCCGATCTGCTCATGATCGCCACGCCCGGGGGCATCGAGGGCATGTTCCGCCACGCCGGACGTGACATCGGACGCCCCGGCCCGAAGACTTCAAACCGGATCCCGTCAAGATGGCCGAGGCTGCCGGCCTCTACGGCCAAGTCGTCCTCGGTCCGTTCCCGCTGAGAGGACAGACGACGCCCCCCGGCAGGCCTGCTTCGCCGGCCGGACCGGGGCCGGGATCACCCGGTCGACCGCCTGATCCACTGTGATGGCTGCCAGGCCAAGGCTGCCGCAGGTGTGCAGCAGTCGATGGGGGACGGCGCCTCGCCGGGAAGCGGCCCAGGAATCCGACGGATGGTCCTCGTCCCGGCGATGGTAGGGCTGGTGATCGGCGCTCTGTTCGTGGCCGTCTTCCCCACCATGATGTCGCCGAGCCGGGACCGTCGGGCATTCCATGAGAGTGCCCTCCAGGTCAGCGGCGACCCTTGGTCAGATTACCGTATTACGCTAATATCAAGTTCGAATCTGGCCGGTCAGTCCATAGAAGGTGGCACGTCATGCAGGTGGATCACTTTGACCACATAGTTCTGGTTGTCCGCGACCTTGACGTCACAACGGACTTCTACACCCGCGTCCTTGGCATGGAGTCCGTGACCTTCGGCGGCGGGCGGCGCGCCCTCGTCTTCGGGTCCAGCAAGATCAACCTGCACCAAGCGGGGAAGGAATTCGAGCCCAAGGCGCACCGCCCCGTACCTGGCAGCGCTGATGTCTGCCTGATCGTGCGTCAACCGATCGACGACGTCGTGACGGAGCTGGGGCAGCTGGGCGTGGAAGTCGAGGAAGGGCCTGTACGGAGGACAGGTGCTGGCGGACCCATCACCAGCGTCTACATTCGTGACCCGGACGGCAACCTTGTGGAACTCAGTACTTACAACGGTGTCAGCGCGGTGGAGGAGAGGATCGCGGCACTCGGCATGAAGCTGCCGGATGTTGTGCCGGCGCTGGCCGCGTACCAACCCGCCGTGCGCTCGGGTGCGTATGTCTTCACTTCCGGCCAATTGCCCATGGTAGATGGCGCACTGTCCATCACCGGCAAGGTCGGAGCCGAGGTCAGCGCGGAGCAGGCCAAGGAGCTCGCGACGGTGAGCGTGCTCAACGCGCTCGCCGCGGTGAAGTCCGTCCTGGGTGACCTCGACAGAATCGTGCGTGTGGTGAAGGTCGTCGGTTTCGTTGCCTCAGCTCCGGGCTTCACCGAGCAGCCCGGCGTTGTCAACGGCGCCAGTGAGTTGCTCGGGAAGGTGCTGGGCGAGAATGGCGTCCATGCCCGCTCCGCGGTCGGTGTGGCTGTGCTGCCCCTTGACGCCCCGGTGGAGATAGAGATCCAGGTCGAGGTTCGGGACCGGTGACATGTCCGACGGCTCCCTCTCGCGTCTCCAGCCGGGCGAGGGCGACCGTTCGCGCACAAGGCAGGAACACCCCACTCTTCGCCGACCCGAGGTTCATGCCTTCAGACTTCCCCGTTTGAGCTGGCTCGATGACGTTGCGCTGGAGCTCGTTGGTGCTCTCACCTACGTCATCAACGGGGTCTCACCGAAGTGGCATTTCGACATCGGCCTCGGTCGACCAGCCGTAACCGCCTGGAACGCGGACGGCGTTACCACAAGCGCTCGGCGGCGGTGTCCAGGTGTCAGGAGATGATCTTGTCGGTGTTCGGTCGGTGCGGATGAGCCGGTCGTTGTGGGCCCAGTAGCAGAGTTCGCGCGGTGAGGCTGCTGAGGGGGCGTTCCGAAGGGGGAGCTCGAGTCGAGATGCCGCGAGATGTTCCGGGTGTGCATGGCCTGGTTGGAGTTCGCGGCCAAGAGCTGGCAGACCTGGCCACAGCGGCCGGGGAGGACCCGGCCCGGGTCCTGCGCGCTGGGCAGGGCTGGTGGGTACACGGTGATTTCGATGGCGGTGATCGGGGTGCTGTCGCGTGGGCGCCCGTCGCGGTTCCAGATGTTGTGGCGGGAGGTTCCGCACCTGACGATGCGGGCGGACAGTCGCCTGCGGCACCCGGGAAGCAGCGCGTGCAGGACGCGGGCGCCGATGTGTCCCACCCGGTCGGAGCGGCTGCTCGGCCCTGAGGCCGTGGTTGCTCCGAGCAGACCGACCACCGTGTCGGGGCCCGCTCGTGTGTGTCCCATGGGCTTGACGTCACTGTCCGGCCCGGTCCCATCCGATGTACACGAAAGGAGTACTCCTGTGTCGTGCGCGGAGCACCTGCCCGGTGGTGAGGACGTCTGCCGGGAGCTCATTGATCGGCCCTCTGCGGGGCGTGTCCCTGATGCCGGTCAGACGGCCTCGGCCCGGCGGGGCTGGCACAACTCACAGTGGCCATCGAATGGCTCGCGCCACAAGCCATGCACCCGCCGGGACCGAGAGGTCACAACCCTACCGAAGAGGGCTGCAGAAGGGATGGTCCTCTCATGAGCGCCGCTCAGCAGACCCTCCTCGCAGCGCAGGACCCGGGCAGCGACCCCGAGGGGTCGACAGCGATGACGACACCAGTGGTGAATCCGGAGAACTGCAGCCGAAGGCCACGAAGCAGCAACTGAACGTGGCCGACGCCGCACTCTCGGCGGCCCGTGCGGTGCCGTGGCGGAGCGACCTCGAGGCGGCGGCGTCCCAGGCAGCACCAGCCGCCGGTGTGCACGGGCACCCATGAATGGCCTATTCCGCTGCCCTGATAGCCCTTCCAGCCCGCCGCTTCCCGTGCTTCGATCACCGCTTGACCGAAGCACGAGGACAGAGGGAACCCCATGCATTCCCACGAGCTTTCCCGCGATGCCGCGAGAGCGGCACCCCGCGCCCGGCCGCTGCCCGGGTCCCGCGCTGGTGCCACGATGAACATTCATCCAGACCGGACGATCACCCCTGACAACGTGCTTGCTCTGCAACGGTTCGCAGGAAATGCGGCGGTGGCCAGGTCACTGGAGGGAGAGCGTCACCGTCACGACGAGGGCTGCGGGCATGCACCAGCCGTACAGCGTTCGGCCGTGCACGAGGTGCTGCGCTCAGGCGGAACGCCTCTGGGCGGGCCTCTCCGCGCAGAGATGGAGGCACGGCTCGGAGCGGACTTCTCCGATGTGAGGATCCACTCCGGCCTCACCGCGCAGCGCTCCGCGGAGGAAATCGGCGCGCGCGCCTATACCTCGGGCAGCCATGTCGTCATCGGTGCGGGGGGCACGGACAAGCACACCCTCGCGCACGAGTTGACGCATGTCATCCAGCAGCGCAAGGGTCCGGTCTCGGGCACTGACAACGGAAGCGGACTGCGCGTCAGCGACCCCGGGGACCGCTTCGAGCGAGCGGCTGAAGACAACGCCAGGCGAGTGATGGCCGGCCCCGTGCCAGTGCGGAATGCCTTGGAGGCCGGCCTGGCCGCGCAGGGCGGCAGCAGCGAAGGCGCCGCGTGGAAAGAAGTTGAACCTGCTGTCGCCTCCACGGTGCAAAGGAGGCCGTCTGGTGACAGGAGGAACGAGCACTGGCGCAAGATGAACGATCCGTATCGAGGCCGGCCGGAGGACGAGGAGAAACCGTATGTGATTCGCCAGATATCGGCGGTGAATAAGCCGTACAACACCGACGCGATCACGCGGTTGCAAGAGCAGCATGCTCCGGGTAGCGCCCCGTTTGTGGTCGATCCTCAGCGTATCCGTACCATGCATGCGGGAATCGCCGACAGGTTCGCCGACGGTAGAAGCATGGATTCCACAACGGAATGGTTGAAGGAGGACCCGAAGCGAGCGAGGCACTTGCCCCCGATCGGGCTCGTCGCGACCGACATGCGACGGCATAAATGGGACAGCGACAGCGAACACAGTTCCCGGGAAAGTTCCCCTGCCCGACTCCCTGCCACAGGGACCAAGGATCCTGGGCTTGGTGTCAAGCCGGAACGCAGGAAGCGCCTCTTCTCTTCTGATCACCGGCGGGTGATCGCAGCACGAAATGCGGGCATCACCGAAATTCCGGCACAGTTCATGACGGAACCCACAGTCGGTTCGAAATTTACAACGCAGAACAACGGTCGCTCGGTGGAGGTGCGTAGCTACTTCAATCGGGAAGAGGGGGCGCACCAGGGGGGAAACCGTTCCACGTTTCCCAGTTCCGCGTACGTATACAAGGGCAAGAGTGCCCACGACGGCGAGGTCTGAGACGCCATCCTCTCACCTCCGGGTAGACCTGATCGGTCGCACACGGGTCCTCCTGTCCGGGCGATCTCTCGGTGGTCGGGGCATAAGGGAGGAGGCCGAATGGCAGATCGTCCTGGTGCTGCGGCCGGTCCCTGCGTAATGTGACTTTCCATCTGTCCAAACGCCGGCCCTCGCATGATGATTCGAGGCGCTGCCGACCGTCGTCCGGCTCTCGTCTGCGAACCCGGTCCGTCCGGGTCCCGCCCCACAATCAAGGACCTGGGAGCCGCCGCCGGGACGGGCACCCAGCGATCACCCACATCCACCAGCACAGACCCGCGCCGGACCAACCAGGTGGCCCAGGTATCCGAGGCCATCCGCGGATACCTCGTGCCGCACGCCCACGGAGCCGTTGGCGTGCGGCACGAAGTCCTCCTCGTCACCGACCGGAAGCCGCCCTCGCCGTCATTCTCCGGCAAGGACGGATCCCCCCGGGTTTGGAGCAGGAACAGGGAGTTGGTCCGGTCCGGTCGGTGGCGGCCTCGGATCAAGTCCTGCCGCTGTGCGACGGACCGAAGAACTCGATTTCGGCGATGGCCACCTGCTTCTGTGCGGAGATCCCGTAAGAGGACTCGATGGTGAAGCGGACCGCGATGACCTCGCCGACCCGGAAGGCGCGCCGCTGAGGACCCGCACCCTGGTCGAGGGTGATGCCACGCGTCTCGGTCTTTCCGCTGGGGTGCGTGATCCGGGCCTCGATGCGGTGCGGGAGAGCCGAGTGGGAGATCTTGTCGGCCCGGGGCGACTCTCCCGGCGTGATGATCAGGTCGAGCAGCCGGGTGGGCTGGTCGAACCGCGCTTCGATCCACTGGCCCTGCCCGGACTGGGACACCCCGGGGCCCCACCACGTGTTGTTGATATTGTCGAACGCCGACGCGGGCTTGTGGCCCGGGAAGGAGCGGGACGCGGCCCAGCGGTCCGGTGCGACCGGCGCACGCCTGGCGAAGTGGTCGCGGGTCGCTTGGACCCCCTTGGGGATGTTGACGGCCAGCACGATCAGCAGGGTCAGCACGACCGCCGCACCCAACCACCCGAGGATGCGGTCGAAAGCGCGGCGCAGCGGGGGACGCTCTCCCGCCCACGGGGCGTCACGATCGCCGCGGGCCAGGATCCGCCGCCACCAGGGCAGCCGCCCCGCGACCTGCCCGTCCCCGGCCATGGGCAGCGCACACCGGACACAGAAGTGCCGATCGGGCCGGTTGGGTGTGGCACACCAGGGGCACGGGATCCCGCCCAGCGCGCCCGGTTCCTCGCCCGGCCCCTGTACGACCTGCGGGCGCCGGGGGACCGGGCGGCCGGGCAGTACCGGGGTGACGGAGACGGGTTCATCGGGACGGGGCTCGGGGTCGGCGACGGGGACGAGCAGGCGGCGGGCACGGGTGGTCATGCCTTCCGGTTCGCCGGTGTGCGATGCCGGGCGCGCGGGTGCGACGGGCACGGTGGGGGAGGTGTCGTCCGAGGTCAGGGTGCCGGTGGGGTCGGGGAAGGTGTCACCGGGGCTGTCGGGACCGGAGGGGGCCGGTGACACCGAACCGCCGCCGGGATGCGGGGGTGCCGTGTCCGGGCTCAGCGGGTCGCGGGAGGGGGGAGACGGGTCCGTACCGCTGCGCGGGGAAACGCCGCCTCGGGCCGGTGACGAGTCGGACGAGTCCGGCGAGGCGGGGGCGGCAGGCTCGGTCGGTGACGCCACGGGAGACGTCTCGCCGGGGTCACCGCCGACCGAGCCGGAACCGCCCACGGCATCCACGGCGCGCACGTCCGAAGCCGCCACGGACGCGTGGGCCGTGGCGTGCGTAGGAGCGGCCCCGCCCCGGCCGGCCGCTGCCGCGGCGCGTTCCTGTTCTCCCCAGCTCAGCACTGCCCCGCAGGCCTCGCAGAACGACTGGCCCGGTTCCGCGCGGCTGCCGCATTCGGCGCAGCTCTGGGTGGTCGTCATCTCTCCGGTGTCCTTTCGGCAGATCCGGCGCGCGGGGCCGGTGGGGCAGGTTCGCCGGCGGTCACCTGGACCGTGTACGGCATGTGGGCGGGCCGGGCGGCGGCCACCAGGACGTTCAGGCGGTGCAGATCCGCGGGAGTCGGGTCGGACGTTTGGAGGCGCACGTGGAGCCGGGGACGGGGTTCGCCCGGTACCGGGCCGAGCGGGCGGGCGCTCCAGGCGGCGCCCCCGCTCTCGATGATCTCCGGTTCCACGCCGAAGGCGAGCCGTATCGCCTCAGCCAGCCCGTGCCGGGTACCGCGGACCCGGTGCAGATACGCGGCGGCGGCCACGGCGGCCCGCAGCCGCGGATCCGGTTCCGTGCCGTCCGTCTCGGCCCCGACCCAACCGCCCAGCCACTGCACGAAGTCGAGCGGGGCCAGGGACGGCCGGAAGTAGGTGTCGAGACAGTCGAGCACGTTCAGCAGCGGCGCGATCACGTCGTCGAGGCCGGCGACGAACCGCTGTGCGAGGCCGTCGTCGGCGAACACGCTGGGCAGCATTGCCCCGATCGGCATGGACGAGCCCAGACCGTCGATGGAGCCGCGCATCAGGAGTCGTCCCCGATCACGCGTACCCGGTGGTCGAAGGAGAACACCAGCGACGGCGGTGACAGATCGATCCGGTCGGTCGCCTCGCCGCGTTTGCCGGTCAGCGGATCGGCAGGGTGCAGCACCACCTGGTCGACCAGCTCCACCCCCGGTACGCGCTGCAGCACAGCGAACACCTCGCCGGACTGAACCGGGCGGCCGAACGGCCACCCGGTGCCGTCCGCACCGCCGGTGAGGGGGTCGAGGTGGCGGTAGAGGGCGTCGTGCGCCTCCCGCCGCACCCGTTCGCTCTCCACGCCGCGGAAAGCGTGCACCGTGGCCACCACCGTGACGCCCTGGTAGTACGGCGGCCCCACCGCCAGCCGCGTACCGATCAGCCGCCGTTCGTCCAGGTACCGAGTGATCCGGCTCAACAAGCCATCGCCGGGGACCAGTTGCTCGAAGCGGAGCCGGCCGCCCGGGTCCGGGACTGCCTGCGGCACCACCAGCACCCGTACGGCGTACGCCCCGTGCTCCTCTTCCTCGCCCTCCAGACAGGTGATACGGGCGGTCTCCGGTGCCGCACGGCGCGCCAGTTCCTCGTAATCGCGCAGGGTCACCGCGCGCTCCTGGGCGCGCAGCGTGATCGGCGCACGGACCTTCGCCTCGGCCACGGTCTCCCCGTCCACCCCGCCACGCGCCGCCTCGCGGTTGACGACCTCGGAGATGTACGGAATGGAGCTGCGCATGATCTGTACGGCGCCCCGGGCCACGTTGCCGGCGCGGCCGCCGCCGATGCGGTAGCGGCGGGCGCGGATCGGCGAACCCTTCGGGGCGACCATCCCGTACTGCCGCAGGGAGCCGTCCGGTTCGCGCACGGCCGGACCGAAGGCGATCTCTCCGGTCGTGGCGTCCAGGGTGATGTGCCGGTCGTGCGGTCCCGAGGCCGCGAAGTGCGGAACGACCTCCCAGTCGGTCCAGCCGTCGTGTTCGGCGGTCTGCAGCAGCACCGGTGGATCGTCACCCACCACGGGCGCGTGCGCCAGGCGCAGCCGCTGCCCGGGCAGCCCGGTGGACTCACCCAGCGCCTCGTCGTACACCGTCTCGGCGTGTATGACACCGGTGGTGCCGCCGATGGTGAAGGCTTCCGCCGAGCGGATCGTCGGGGAGGTGGTGTAGAAGGGCTGGCCCGGCAGCGGCTCGGTGACCCGGCAGCGCAGCCAGCCTGCCTCCTGACCGGCGTTGCGTGACAGCATGTGCCCGCCGGGCACGTGCAGGACCACCTCACCCGGGCGGTTGAGGCCGCCTGTGCCGTCCCGGTCGACCTCGCAGGGCCGCCAGCCGTCCGCCGTCCATGCCTCCCACACCAGCGGCGGCTGACGCGGGTCCACACCGACACCGTCCACCCGGCTGTCCAGGTCCAGCACGACAGCACAGTGCGGTACGGCGGCGGACAGGCCCAGCAGCATGCAGTCGCCGGGGTCGGGCGACTCGGCGAAGCACAGCACGTCCTTGTCCTGCTCGCCCAGGTCGTGGGTCCGCTGGACCGGCGACTCGCCCTTGTGCTGCACCAGCAGATGGCCCAACTCGCAGGGCACGATGGTCAGGTGCCGCTCGGTGGCGAAGACGACCGCGTCGTCACTTTCGGTCCGCACGGTGGCGACCTCGGTGGCGACCGGCACGGCCACGGGCTCCTCCTGAGGCGCCGACAGCCAGAACGTCACCTCCGTGCGGGCGGCGCTCGGCGGGAACAGGGTGATCCCCACCAGGTCCAGGAACGCCAGATGGTTCTTCTCCGGCACCCGGTTGAGCCGGTAGACGATCTGGTCGGCCATGTGGGCGACCGTCTCGACCAGGGTGACCCCGGGGTCGGATACGTTGTGGTCGGTCCACTCGGGGGCACGCTGCTGGATGTAGCGCTTGGCGTCGTCGACGAACTGCTGGAAGCGGCGGTCGTCGAGATTGGGGGAGGGCAGGGCCATCAGCGGTCGCTTTCAGGGGAGTCGCCCGCGCCGGGGGCGTCGGGATCCTCGTGGGACGGAATGACGTAGAACGGGAAGACGAGGGAGCGCGGGTTGTTGGTGCCGCGGATCGAGTAGTGGACATCGATGTAGAGAACGCTCTGGTCGGAGCCCGCCGTGACCTCGACGTCGTCGACCTCGATACGCGGCTCCCAGCGGTCCAGGCTCTCGTACACCTCGTGCTGGATGCGGCCCGCGGTCTGCTCGTTGACCGGAGCGAACACCAGGTCGTGGATCGCGCAGCCGAAGTCCGGCCGCATCGGCCGTTCGCCCGGCGCGGTGGACAACACCAGCCGGATCGCCTCCTCGACCTCCTTCTCTCCGCTGACCAGGGCGATCCCCCCGGTGGGCCCGATGCGCAGCGGGAACGACCAACCGGATCCCACGAACTGCTCGGCCATCAGAACCGCACCTGCCTTCTCTCACCACGGTTCACGGGATCACCATCGGCACGGGGATGGTGGTGACGCCGAAGACGGGGGACCCGACAAGGGTGGTCGGCGCCTTGATCGTCGTGTTGGCGGCCGAGGTGATCTGGACCGTGCCGCCGCCGGTGAGACTGGCCATGCCGGCGGCCGTCAGGTTCAGGACGCCCGCAGCGTTGACGCCGATCCGGCCCGCGGCGCGTACGTTGACCATGCCGCCGCCCTGGATGCTGAGCGGTCCGCCGCTCTTGATGGTCAGGCTGCGCCGGGCGGTCAGTGACAGGTCGGTGCCGGCCTCCACCGACACCGAACGGCTGCCCTTGATCGTGACCGTCCCCTTGCTGTCCACGACGATCTCGGTTTTCGTCCGGTCCAGGTTGATGGTCAGCTGCTTGTCGCCGGAGATCAGCCGGACCCCCTGTTTGCGCAGGCCGGTCTTCTGGCTGAGCAGGTCCATACGGTTCCCGTCCCGGTCGGAGATGGTGTGCCGGCTCGCCTTCTTGCGTGTGGCGTCGTGGAGCGGCTCACTGACGGCCGTCGGTTTGGCGTCGCCGTTGTACAGGCCGCCGATCACGAACGGATGATCGAGCGCCCCCCGGTCGAACGCGACCAGCACCTCGTCCTTGACGTCCAGCGGGAAGACCCCGCCGCCGTAGCTGCCCATCTGCACGGTCCGTGTCCAGTCGCTGATGTAGTTGTCGTCCAGCCACGGAAACCGCAACTTGACCCGCCCCTGCTTGAGAGGGTCGTTCACGTCGGTGACCACCGCGTTGGCCACGCTGGGCAACCGGGGGGTGGTGTCCGCGCCCCCGGAGGCCAGTCCGTAGAGCGAACGCCACTGCCGCCCGCTGACGGTGACCCACACCTCGTAGTGCTTGCCGTCGCCGAAGACGTGCCGTACGGAGGTGACGGTGTACTTGCCCTCGAAGGGCTTCCCGACGTGTGCCAGTGCCACCGGGACTCCCGGGCGCAGCTTGGGATTCCCCCGCGCGACGACCTCCAGTTCGGCGAAGGAACCGGTCACGTCGTCGGCAAGGGCCTCGGCGGCGAAGTTCACCTCGCTCTGCTTGTCGTAGGGCGTGCTCGTCTCGACGAGAGTGGCCGCCTTGAACCTGCCGGCTGCCGTGCCCGGCGTGGTGCCGATGCTGATGCCGGGGTTGGCGGTCGCGGGCGAGGTGGCGGTGAGCTGCTTCCCCGTGGTCACGTCCCACCCGCGGGCCCGGACCTTGGCCACCTGGTCGGCGGCGGTGACCGACGCCCGCAGCCGCAGGATGTCGTGACCGGCCTCCAGGACGAACGGGCTCTTGTCACCGTCGGTGTTGGGCGAGGGCGCGCCGGAGGCCGGCTTGGGACGGACGAACTGGAACTTGCCCATCGCGTCGATGGACATCACCATCTCGTTCTCGTCGGCGAGCCGCGCGAGGAAGTCCCAGTCGGTGACGTTGGACTGGCTGATGAACTCGTACACCGTCTTCGTCGGCTGGATCCGCCCGATCGGCACGCCGTCCATGGCGGCCAGTTTGCGGGCGATGTCGGACGCCTTCTGGTTGCGGTAGGCGGCCACCCGGCGCTGGCGCAGCAGGCGGTGCCCCAGATCGTAGCCGCGGACGACGGTGAAGGATCCGGTGCCGTCGTAGTCGGCCTCGAGGGCGGTGACCTCACCGGTCAGCAGCGGATCGGCGGCCCCCGCTCCGTCGGCCACCGGCGCGAGCACCACCTTGGTGCCGAAGGTGATGTTCAGCTTGCCGAGGAGCAGCCGGTAGGGGTCCCGGAAGGTGAGCCGGAAGGCGGCCGGGACTCCGGCGCCCTGGTCGACGTAACAGTCCACCAGGTCCGAGGCGAACTCCGTGGGCAGCTTGGCACCGCCGAGCCTCACCTCGACGACATTGGAATAAGCGGACTGCACCATCAGAGGAGCACCTCCTCACCGGCCGGCAGCACCAGTTCCCGGCCGGCCGGCAGGTGCGTCGGGTCGTCGATGTCGTTGGCCTCGGCGATGGCGCGCCAGGCAGCCGCGTCGCCGTACTCCCGCCAGGCCAGTGACTGCAGCGAGTCGCCCGCCACGACCCGGTGCACGCGCTGCGCGGTGAGCGCGCCGGAGGTCGGGTTCTGCCCCTTGGTCCGGCTGGGAATCTCGTGCAGCTGGAGCCGGCAGGTGGCCCGGATCGGGACACCGGTCGTCGAGAACAGCGTGTAGTTGGCCTCCACGGAACTGACGTACGCCGTGAACCGGGCCGTCGAGAACGCTCCCCACTGGAAGACGACCCACGGGGGCGAGGGCTGCTTGGCGCCCACGCTCGCGGTCGTCACTTCGCAGCAGGCGAGCAGCGACTCGACCCTCTTCAGGACGGTGTTGCTGCTCGGATCGTCGGAGGAGTCGAGGAAGATCTCGACGCTCATCTCACGTGGATCCGAGCCCATGAACTCCGGTAGCGGACCGCTCCGTTCGATCTGGGCCGGGGTGACCTTCCACTGGGCGCGGCGGGTCATCGACAACTGCGCCGGGTTGAAGTCGAAGCTGAATGTCTCGATCCTCCCGCCGGGCTTGCGGCTCTTGCCCTTCGGCGGTTGGCGGATCGCGAGCGTGGCGCGCACCAGGCTCTTGCCCGCTCCGTCCTTGCTGCCCTTGGCCATGTCTGCTGACTCTTCCCTCAGTCCGTGAACCCGTGGTGGGCGATCTCCAGCACCTCGTTGGCGACGGCCGGGGAGCCGGGGTCGAGGGTGGGGCCCGTCCAGCTCACCGGCAGCACCTCGATCAGTCCCCAGCGGGCCACTTCGGAGCCGTCCGCGCGTAGCGCCGCGATCTGGGCGGTCGGCCGCTTGATCCCGGTCTGTACGGACGAGATCCACCTGGCGACCTTGGCGGTGTCCGGGGTGAGCGGGCGGGTCAGCCGGATGGTGGAGAACGTGACCCGGGTGGGCAGCGCCCAGACGAAGCCGTTGTTGCCACCCTCCTGGCGGTGCTCCACCTCCACCTGGGACGCCAGCCCCTCGCATCCGTTGAAGTAGCCGAGGCTCTCGCCGTCGATGCTGAGGCTGAACCAGACGGTTGAGCCCGGGTCCTGGCGGGACATCGCGGATAGGCCTTTCTGTCGATGCTGTCTTGATCCTGGTCAGCGGCGGGGGTCGCGGAGCCGCCCGATCCGCTCCCGGTCCAGGCGCAGTTCGGTGCGCATCAGGCGGGTGATGCGGCCGGTGATCCGGTGCACGAGTTCGTCGAGCTGAAAGTCGGTGAGCTCGCGGGGGTCGAATCCGGCCGCCGGGATTTCCGCGTAGCCCGGTGGTCCGTCCTCGGACGGCGAGTGCGGGGGTGGTTCGTGCGCCGGTGGTGAGTACGGGAGTGGGACGTGGGGGCGGGACGGGGAGGCGCGCGAGGGCGTGATTCGTCGGGCGACGGTGACCGGTCCGGTCGGGCCGCCGGTGCCGGGGGCTCCGATAGCCGAGTGCGGTGCCGGGGACCTGGGCTCTTGGGGGGCTTCGCTGAGGCGCTGGGCGACCGGGAGCGGGGCGGGGGGTGCTGCGGGGTGCGGAGAGAGAGGGGCTACCGGACGACGTGATGCGCCGGTGCGACCGGACCTCTGCGTGAGGGGTGGCAGTGGCGCCGGGAGCGAGGGCAGCGGGGGGTGCACGGGCGCCTGCACGCCGGGTGCCGTCGCACGCTGAACTGCAGGAGTGCCGGGTGCCGTCGCATGCTGAACGGCAGGAGTGCCGGGTGCCGACGACGCCGGCCGCGGCGTGACAGGTGGGGGAGCCGCGGGTGTGAGAGACGAGGGGGCCGTGAGGAGGGCGGGCTGGGGCGTCGGGGGAAGGGCGCGTTCCACTCCTGCCGGAAGGACCCGAGCCGGTGTGCGGGGTGCCGGGGCGGGAGTGTGGGCCGCCGGAAGGGAGGGATCGGCCACGGGCACGGCTCGGGCGGGCCGCGTGAGCAGGGGAGCGCCGAGGCGCGAGCGGGGGCGAGTGGGCCTGGTCGTGTCCGTGGTCGTGGTGAGTGTCGTGGTCGTGGTCGTGGTGGGCGTGCGCTGGACGGGGGGAGCCGCGTGTGCGGGATGGGGGGCAGCAAATCCGGCGGGCGGAGAGACGGGAGCGCCGGCCTGCGATGCGGGCATGGCGGGCGTGCCCGGGTCGGAGGAAGGGGTCCGTGAGGTCGACGGGTTCCTCGGACCGGGGCCGGCCGAGAGGGCCGGCCGCCCCGGAACGTTCAGTCGGGTGGACGGCTGCCGCCGGGCCGGAGCGCCGGGCTGGACCGGTGAGGTCGTCCGGGTCGCGGGGGCGGGCTGGACCGGTGAGGTCGTCCGGGTCGCGGGGGCGCGCTGGACCGGTGAGGTCGTCCGGGTCGCGGGGGCGCGCTGGACCGGTGCTGTGGATCCGGTCGTGGGCGTTGTCCGGGACGGCGTCATCCGCTGGACCGCCCCGCCGGGACCGGACAGCGGAGCAGCCTGCGCAGCCGGGTGGCCGGTTGGATGTCCATGGGGGTTCTGCCGGGGCGCGGGGGACGGGCGAGGGGAGTGGAGTCGCTGGATCGTGGGGTCCGGTCGGGCCGGGGTACTCGGCTGCGCTGGTGGGATCGTTCCCGTTGCGGGGGGCGACGGGATCTGTGCGTTCGTTCTGGCCGAAGGACTCGGTCGGTTCGAAGAGGGGCTTGGCCGGGGCGACGCCGTCGGCTGAGCGGGCTGGGCCGGGCGAACCGGCGGGCTTTCGGCGGCGGGCCCTGCGGAGATCGGCGCCCCGAGGCCCAGGCGAGGGACCGGGCGGCGGGTGGCGCTTCGTTGAATAGACCGTGTCGGGGCGGCCGGAGCGGCGGCCGGCTCCTCGGCCGGACGACGTCCGGCCGAGGACCCGCTGCCGCTGCCGGAGTCCGTCGGTGTGGCTGGAGTTGTCCGAGCAGCCGATGTGTTTGCTGTGTTCACCGTGCGTGCGGAGCCGGTCGTGAGTGATGATGGTGCGCTCGCCGGTGGCCCCGGGGGAAGCGCGGCCCGCTGTACCTCGACGACGGGCTGCCCCAGGGAACCATCCCGACGGCGATCACCGGCCGATTCCGATGCCGGAGCGGGATGGCTGGACGTCGCCGCAGTGGGATCGCCGGACGTAGGGCCGTCGGGGACGATGGAACGCGACACGGCGGTGGTGGGGGCCGGACGGTCGGAGCGGGACACGTCTCCGGTCGACACGGCGTCCGCCGTACCGCCGACGGACCGGCCGGAAGGGGCGCGTCCGTCGGATCGGCCCGAAGGGTTGAGCCCGTCGGACCGGCCGGAGAGAACACCCGCGGCGGACTGGGCGGAAGGGCCGCCCTGGTCGGCGCGGCCGGTCATGGACCTCTGGACAGGAACGCGGCCCGCTGCCGGGCCGTCCACCGCAGGAGTGCCGGCTTCCGGTGGCCCGGCGACGGCGGTGGAGTCAGTCACCTCCGCCCCCAGGCCGACGGGGGCCGTGGCCGATGCCCGCGGTACGTCCGGCACGGCTTCGGCGCCGCGGGCCCGGCCGTCCGGGCCGTTGCCCGCCGGCGCCGTACCCGCCTGCTGTGCCGGCCCGCCCGCGCTGGGCGCGGACCTCGCTACGGAGGCCGACCCGCCCGCGGGCGTGGGATGCGGTCGGGCAGCCTGCAGCGTCCGCCGCTGCACCGCCGCCGGAAGGGTCCGCGCCTTCGTCAGAGTCCTCGGCGCGGGCGCCGGGCCGGACGGGACTGGTGTCACCCGGAGACCGGAGACAGACGGCCGTGGGGTCGCCGCGGGGGCGGACGGCAGTTGTGGCGACACGACGAACGTCTCGGGTCTGGTCACGCCGGACGCCCGTACCGGTGCGGTGGAAACCGGATCGTCCGGGATCCTCCGCTGGACCGATGCGGTCCGGCCGGAGGAAGGCCCGTTCTCCTGCGCCGCATTCGCGGCAGGTGTCCGGCCGGCGGCTCCTGGCGCGTCCGCGTCGTTCCGCACCGCCCTCGACGTCGCCGCGAACCCGGTGGTCGGCACGCGCGTCAGTGCCTCCGCGCTCGTCGCCTCCGGCGCGACCGCGGACAACGGGACCACCGGAGCCCGCTGCACCGTGGTGCCCGGCGTTTCCAGGCCCGCCAACGACAAAGTCCCCGCAGGGTGTTCGAGACCCGCTACGGAGTCTCCCGACCTGGGGTGTGTCGCGCGGCCGAGGACCGTGCTCGACCGCCCGTCCAGGACCGCGTAGGACTTCGCGCTCATGAACGATGGGTTCTGCCAGGTCGGCAGCCGCCCGCCGAACCCGGAGTCGGCCACTTCGACACGACCGGTGGTGGCCGCGGCGCGCTGGATGGGCGGCAGCCCCCGCCAGGAGGCGACGCCCACCGCCGGAGTACCAGCATCCGTGGGCCCGTCTGCCGGCGTGGTCCGCCGCGGCGACGATGCCGCGCCGTCAGCACCGTCGCCCGTTCGCCTGCGGAACCGGTCCAGGAAAGACACCGCTCAGCCCTCCGTCTCGGCCCGTGTCACCAGGGACGCGATCTGTTCGGTGTAGCGGCGGCGGTCGTGGTGTTCCAGATCTAGGATCTGCTCCAGGCTCCAGTGGAAGTGGTAGGCGACGTACGCGATCTCCTCGTGCAGTCGGTCGGTCGCGTACGTCACGATTCCCCCAGGCGGCTCCCGCCGAGTTCCACCTCGAACGGCTCTGCACAGTGCGGGCACTGGACGGTGGCGCGGGTGTGGCCCTCCGCGTTGATCTGGCGGTAGAAGTCCTGCAGGAAGGCCAGGTCGGAGGCGAACATGTTCTCCACGATTCCGTCGTGGACCATGGGGAGCGTGCCGAGGCGCGTGATGACCCGCCCGAGCAGCACCACCGACAGGAAGGCGGGGTTCTCCTGGACCCGCATGTCCCGCAGCGGGATGAGTTCGTCCCGAGCCGTGGACAGACGCATCAGGCCGTCCCGGTGGACAGTGCCCTGCTCGTCGACGTAGCCCCGGGGCAGCTGGAAAGGGAACTCCGTGCGCAGCCGCTCGGATTGCGGCGGTTGCGCCACCGCGGATGCAGGCGCGGTGTCCGGCGCCGGTGCCACCGCTTCCGCGGACGCGAAGGCGTCCGCACCGGAGTGGGTGGCGGCGCCGGCTCTGGCAGGCGTACGCCGCATTACTCGATGACCAGTTCTTCGAAGCAGATGGTGACGGTTTCGGTGAGCGGGGAGGCCTCGCCCGCCTTCAGCGGGCTGGCGTCGATCTTGCTGCACCAGGCGTTGCGCAGGTGGTAGCGCTTCACCGGGTTGTTCTGGTAGTCCATCGCGATGATCGAGGCGTTCTTGCGGGCCGTTGCCATCTGCCCGGTGATGGACTGGTTGATCCACTGGGTGAACGAGGCCGACTGGGTCATACCGCGAACGACCGTGCAGATCCCGTTCTTTTTCACCCCCGGCATGTTGACCGGTGTGTTGTGGCCGCTGGTCCCGCTGTTCTGCTGGTACGAGATGACGTCCTGCTCGATGGTGAGACCGCTGACCTCGGCGAGGTACTCGACCATCACCCCGTCGATCTGCAAACCGAAATTGTGTGAGGTGAGTGAATCACCCGGCTGGAGGCTCATGTGCTCGCTGTCCTTCTGGAAGTCACTTCAATGGGAATGGGAGACGAAGGCGGCCTACTCCTCCAACTCCCCGCTACCGCTGGAGAACTGGGCCAGTCGGAAGATCACGAACTCCGCGGGTTTGACCGGCGCGACACCGATCTCGCAGATGACCCGCCCGACGTCCACCGACTCCGGAGGGTTGGTCTCCTCGTCACACTTGACGTAGTAGGCCTCCTCGGGACGCTGGCCGAACAGGGCTCCGCTGCGCCACTCGTTGACGAGGAACGCCGAGATGTTCCGCCGGATACGGGCCCACAGAGCGTGGTCGTTCGGCTCGAACACCACCCACTGGGTGCCGATGAGGATCGACTCCTCCAGGTAGTTGAAGTACCGGCGAATGTTCAGGTAGCGCCAGGCCGGGTCGGAGGACAGGGTGCGCGCACCCCAGACCCGAATGCCGCGTCCCGGGAACGCGCGGATGCAGTTGATGCCGATCGGGTTGAGCAGGTCCTGCTCGCCGCGGGTGAGCTGTATCTCCAGGTCCACCGCTCCACGGACGACCTCGTTGGCCGGCGCCTTGTGGACACCGCGCTCGGAGTCGTTGCGGGCCCAGACGCCGGCGACGTGCCCACTCGGCGGGATCAGTCGCGACTGGCCGCTGGACGGGTCGAAGGTCTTGATCCAAGGGTAGTAAAGAGCCGCGTACTTGGAGTCGTAGCCCGCCGTTTCCTGACGCCAGACGCGGATCTGTCGGGCGTTCATACCCGGTGGTGGGTCGATGATCGCGACCCGGTCGCCCATGAGCTCGCAGTGCGCGATCAGGCCGAGCTGGACCGCCTTGACGGACTCCAGGTCGATCGCGCCGCGCTGGTAGGCGGCCATCAGGTCGGGCACCGCGACCATGGAAACCTCGTCCACGGCCTCCAGGCCGCCGAAGCCGGTGCGGTCCGCGGAGTCTCCAAGGTACTGGGCCGGGCCGGGATGTGAGTCCTCCCCCGTCCTCTCCGGTACGGAGGGCGCGGGTGCTGGAGCCTTCAGGACCACCGTCTGGTTGTCGGGGCGGACCAGTTGCGCGGCCGGTGCGGCCTCGGTGACGGTGATGAGCTTCGAGCGCTCCTTCACCTGGGTGACGACGTAGTTGCGGCTGCCCTTCTTGGCGGTCACGTCGAAGCTTTCGACGGTCTTGTCGCCGTCCTTGACGACCAGCTTGAACCGCTCGGCCGGACCGTCGCCCTCCGGGTCGGCGACCTCGATGCTGAGCGGGCCGCTGCTGCCGGGGGTCTTGGCCGTCACGGTGAACGTGCCGAGCTGTGCGGGCTCGGCCGCGGCCAGTTCGCCTTTGGCGGCGGAACCGTTCACGGCGGCCGGCGCCGAGCCGTTGACGGTGGCGGCCTCGGCGGAGCCGCCCACGCGGACGACGTAGGCCGCCGTGCCGCCGTTCTGGAAGAAGCCGTAGACGGAGTGGGCGAGGTGGTACCCGTCGGTGAACTCGCCGAAGGCCGTCACGTACTGGGTCCAGTTGGTCACCAGCGTCGGCTCGTTCAGCGGGCCGGTCGGGGCGAGCCCCACGAAGGCGGCGACCGACGTGCCGACGCCCTCGATGGGGCGCGAGCCACTGGCCACCTCCTCGACGTAGACGCCGGGCGACAAGTAGGACGGCATGCTCTGCTCTCCTCGGGGGTACGAGTCAGGTACCTCCGCAGCCTCACGCGCGCGGGAATCGGCTGGGAACGGTCTCAGGTGTCTGCCCGGGTGCAAGACGTGTGCACATAAGGGCAGTCGCGACCCCTCTTCCCTGTCCGAACAGATGCCCTCACGTCTCTCCGCACCACGAGGACCCCCGCGCGACACTGGGACGTCAGTGCCGGAGGGAGAGGGAGCGGCATGCGGGGGAGCTGACAGGTCGCCCACGGTGAGTCCGCCGGGACGGCCGACCGGGAACACCCCCACCGCGACGCGGCTCGGCTCCTGGGCCGCCGAACGGCGCGGATCCACGCCGGCCGTCCTGCGAAGACCCGGGAGACGATCACCGCCACTGTGTACGAGTCGATGGGCTAAGCGGTGTACGGCCAAAGCCGGTCGTCGGACATCGTGAAGTGACCCGGCGGCAGACGGTAAGAGAAGCGGCAAAGAGAAGCGTTGGCACCTACATGACCCTTTGGACCTCCCTGGAGCCCGCGTCCGCGACGGTGGGCCCCGGTGGCAGTACGACGGTGCGACTGCGGTTGCGCAACACCGGCGACGTGGTGGACGAGTACCTTTTCGAGCCGACGGGGCCGATCGCTCCCTGGACGAGGGTGGTGCCGCAGACCCTACGCCTGTATCCCGGGACGACGGGGACGGTGGAACTGACCTTCGAGCCGCCCAGAACACCCGACGCGACCGCGGGGCCGAACCCGTACGCGGTACGGATCACGCCGACAGAGCATCCGGAGGCCGTGACCGTCCCCGAAGGGAACCTGACCATCACGCCCTTCACGGAGGTGCGGGCCGAACTGGTGCCGCCCGCCGTGAAGGGCCGCTTCCGCGGGCGCCCCCGGCTGGCGGTCGACAACCTGGGCAACACCAAGCTCACCGCCTCGGTCAGCGGCAGCGACACCGGTGACCAGTTGTCGTTCGACATCCGTCCCAGCAATGTGCAGCTCGAGCCCGGCCGTGCCGCCTTCGTCAAGGCGACCCTGAGGCCCCGGCAGATCATCTGGTTCGGGTCGAAGGAGCAGCGGCCCTACGTCCTGTCCGTGCTCCGCTCCGGAGCCGAGCCCTTGCCCGTGGACGGCATGTACATCCAGCGCGGTTTCCTGCCCCGCTGGCTGGCCACCTTCTTCGGCGTGCTCCTCGCCCTGACCATCACCTTCGTCATGCTCTGGATCGCCTACGCACCACAGATCAGCTCAAAAACCGTCGAGAAGATCGCCGAGGCGGGCACCACCCTCGCGCCGTCCCGGCCGCCCACCCTCCCAGCCGCCCCGCCCCTCAGCTCCGCTTCTCCGCCCGGGCATTCCCCGGTCGAGCCGTCCCCGGCCGAATCACCGAAGGCTCACACCGCCGGTGGCGGTGGTGAGGGCGGTGAGTCCACCCCGCCGCCCGTCGTACCGGCGAAGAACATCCTGCTGCGCAACACCCACAGCCACAAGTGCGCCAACATCCCGTACTACGACGGAGGGCAGCCCAAGGATGCCGTCGACCAGTGGACCTGCGACGCTACCGATCAGGACAACCAGCTCTGGAACCTCGATGTGAAGGACAGGAACGGCGGTCCCGGCGGGCGTCCCCTCTTCCTTGTCGAGAACGCCAAGGCTCCCCACCTCTGTATGGACTTGGACGGCCTCGGTGCCCAACCGCACACGACACCGGTCCAGATCTACACCTGCGACGGTACGACCGCCAACAATCAGCTCTGGTGGCTCGACAAGCAGTCGAGCGGCGCCTACTGGATCCGCAACTACGCCAGCTCCAACCTGTGTCTGGACGTGAGCGGCCGCGCCGACGGCAGTGACGGCAAGGACGACACCGCGGAGGGTGAAAAGCTCACCATCTACGACTGCAGCAACGACGACGACCAGGAGTGGGAGATCGTCCGTCCTTCCCATGGCTGAAGCCGATCCGACAGACCCGGCTGGTGCGGTAGCGGCCCCGGCCCGCACCCCGACGTGACGGCCGGGCCATTACCAGGAGCCTTCGCCCGGCACCAGGCGGCCCGCCTTGCGGTACTCACGGCGAGCCCCCTCCGTGAGGTCGGCCGCGGTGACGACGTCGTCGCGGCCCGCGGCGAGGTATGCGGCGGTCACGACGGCACTGCGGATGGAGCCCCCCGCCAGCTCGAAGCCGGCTCCCAGCGGGCTCAGTTCGATTCCGTCCGCGCAGGGCACATGAGACAGACTGTGCTGCCACAGGGCGAGGCGCTGAGGAACGTCGGGGAACGGGAAGTCGACGACCAGGTCCAGACGCCGGGTGAAGGCCTCGTCGATGTTGGCGCGCAGGTTGGTGGTGAGCAGTGCGATGCCGTCGAAGGACTCCAGGCGCTGGAGCAGGTAGGCGCTTTCCAGGTTGGCGTACCGGTCGTGGGAGTCCTTGACCTCGGACCGCTTGCCGAACACAGCGTCGGCCTCGTCGAAGAGAAGTACGGCGTCGGTGCGGTCGGCCTCGGTGAAGATGCGCTCCAGGTTCTTCTCGGTCTCGCCGATGTACTTGTCGACCACCGAGGACAGCTGGACCACGTAGAGGTCCAGGCCCAGGTCCGCGGCGACGACCTCCGCCGACAGCGTCTTGCCGGTGCCCGACTCGCCGGCGAACAGGCCCAGGACGCCCCGGCCCCGGCCGCCGCCCGCGCTCAGGCGCCAGTCGCCGAGCACCCGGTCGCGGTGCCGGGCGCGCAGGGCGAGCTCGCGCAACTGGCTCAGCGCCCGTTCGGGCAGCACGAGGTCTGTCCAGTCGACGGCGGGCCGGATCCGCCGTGCGTGCTGTTCAAGGCCCGAGGCGGACTGCTGGCGGGCGGCGAGGCGCATATGAGTGGGGGAGAGCGGGGTGCCCTCGAAGGCGGCCAGGTCCCGGGCGGCGCGTGCGGCCCGCGCGATGTGGTCGTCGGGGAGATGGTACGGCGTGACGGTGGCGAGCAGATCGAAGGCGGGCTCCTCGTCCAGTGCCGCCGACCAGGCGTGCAGCGCACCGGCACGGCGCCTGGGCACCTCGAGGATCAGCGGGTCGATGCGGCACCACCGGGGGTCGTACGGGCGCGGCCCGGTGATCAGCACGGGGACGTCCACGGCCGCGGCCAGTTCCTGGAGCAGCGGCCCGGGGTCCTCCGGCAGCCCGGTGACGACGACCGCTCGACTGCTCAGCCGGGCCTCCCGCAGCAGCTCGGGCACGCAGGCCTGGGGACCCGAGAAGCGCAGGGCCGGGACCCCCGCGATGTTCAGGGCGGCGCAGGCACAGGCGAGACCGTCGCCCTCCCGGCCCTCACGGAGATAGGCGGTCAGCGAGGGACCGGCCGAGAGGCGGTCGGCCAGCCGGTGAGTGAAGCGGGTGAACTCCTCGCCCTGGTCCGGCAACCGGGGTGGCTCGGGCAGCGGATGGAGGTGTCCGGCGAGTGCGGTGTCGAGGGTGTCGTCGCCGAGGAGGTGGGCGACCAGCCGGTCGGGTACGCGCAGCGAGCGGCTGAGGAAGGGGCGTTCGGGTTCTTCCACGGTGAGCAGACCGAGTGCGCACAGCGGTGCCGTGGGGTGCAGCCGGGCCCGCGCCGCCGCCGAGTGGACGGGGATGCCGCACAGATCGAGGGCAACGGCGACGGTGGCCCGCCGTCGGCTGACGTCGTCATTGAGGTAGCCGTAGAGCGACTCGAAGGCACGGTCCAGATCAGGTGCGAGGGCGATCAGGAGGAAGGCGGAGTCCAGCTCGGTCAGCCCGAGGCGGGCGCACAACACGGCCAGGCGGTCGTCGGGCCGGTCGTCGGGCTCGGGCAGAACACGCCGTGGTGGCCCCGCCGGGCGCAGCAGATGCTGTACGGCCTCCTCCGACAGGTACAGGCCGCGCAACGGGTCGGCAGCCGTGGGGTCATCGGCGGAGCGCTGCTCCACCAGCAGGGCGACCCGGTTGCGCAGCACGGCCAGGCCGGCGAGCAGCGCACCGGCCGGGCCGGTCTCCGTCTCCGCTTCTTCGTACGCCGTTGTCATGCCGGCCGCCCCGCACCACCGCGCCCGGAGCGCTTCCGCCGGACCTCCTGGGCCACCGCCACCTGCCGGGGCCGGTGCGCGCGTTCCTCCGCCTCGGCGGAAGCGTCGCCCAGGGCGCGTGCGCGGACTGTCGCGCCCTCGGTGACGGGTGGGCCGGCGTCGTATTCGGGGGAGGCCGGAAAGGGCGCGGTGACCACCACGTCGAGGGACGGTTTGAGTTCACCGCCGAGCGCGGACCAGATCTCCGCGAGGGAACGGGACTCGGACTGGATGCCGGCCACTGACAGCGGCACGGTCAAGCCCTGCGCCCCGAGTGCGCCCGGGAGTTGGGACGGCAGCAGCAGCTCGCGGGGGAGCAGTGTGGTCAGTACGGCGGACAGCAGACGGTGTTCGTCCTGGGGCTGCTTGGTCCAGGCCGTCACGAGGTACGACAGCCGGAACCAGCGGGGCGGCTGGCGGCGTTTGACGACCACGTCCCGCTCGTCGGGCACGGCGAGGTGGCCGCGCTGCCGGCGGTGCACGTCCTCCCGGATGTCGTACAGGTAGGCGTTGATCGTGGGTGAGTTGCGGCGTACCGCCCAGTCGCGGGTGGGCGCGTCGAAGGTGACGTCGATACCGGAACCGGCCAGCGCGCCATCGCTGAGCAGGGTCTTGAGGACCTCGTCCACCTCGTGGATCAACGTCGTGCTCCGCCCTGCTGTCCTCGTTGTCCGGCTCTCACGGCCGTCGACCTCTCCGATCCTGCCCGCCACCGCGCCGTCCCCACAGGTACGACGGGGCAGAGCTTCCTGTCCCCAGGACGGGTTGGGCTTGTCCGTCCGGTCAGAAGTAGCCCTCCCTTATGGCGTACGCCACGGCATGCGCCCGGTTGCGCAGGTGCAGCCGGGTTGTCAGTCCTTGCACCACGTTCTTGATGGTTCGCTCGGAGTAGGACAGCTTGTCGGCGATCTCCGAGGTGTCGAGCCCTTCGGAGATCAGCCGCAGCACGTCCACTTCACGTGGCGTCAGGCCCGAGGAGGGCAGGCCGTGCCGGCCGGCCGCGTTGCGTTGCAGCGTGCCTACCTGGTTGAGGAGCCGGCCCAGCAGGTCGGCGGGCAGGTCGCCGTCACCGCGGGCGGCCGCGAGCACGGCCTGCACCAGTCGCTGCGCGGTGGCCTCGTGCCGCCACACGATCGCGCCCACTCCGCACTCGATCACCTCGAGGAACTCGGTCTCCCCCAGGGACCGGACGACGAGCACCGTCCGCGCGCCCTCGCTGCGCACCACTCTGCGCAGCTTCGTCATCGTGCTCTTGTCGAGCAGGTCCTCCACGAACAGCGCCACGGTGCCGGGACCCGACTCGGTCTCCTTCCTCACGTCGACCTCCGGGTACCGGCGCAGTTGGCCGAGAACTCCCTCGCGCAGGATCGGGTCCGGTGTGTGCACCACCACGGATGTCCGGTCCGCAGACCCTGCCGTACCGGCGCGGACGGTCCGCGATGAGCTGAGCAAGCCGTGTCCCCCATGTTCACGTGGCGTGCCACTCGTGAGAGGTCAGTGTCACGCGGGTACTCCTCATGTTCTTGTGGCGCAAGGGTCCCGCGCAATCTTGAGGCACCACGAACCCGACCACGAGATCGGCCGGAACAGAACCACGAAGGCCGTTCGGACGTAGGAAAGCCGGACGGTCGCCCGGCCGTCCGTTTTCCGTGGCCGCACAACCGAGCGCGATGCGTCCTCGGAAGGCATCAGGACCCATCAAGGAGGCAGGGATGTCCGCACTGCGGGGAGTACCGCTGCGCGAACACGAGAAGGCCATCGCATTGCTGACGGCCGGGGCTGCGCGGGCCCGGGCGGGCGCCGGTGGTCTGGTGCTGGTGCGTGGTGCCACGGGAACCGGGCGGACCACCGTCCTGGAGACCGCCGCCGAGGGCGCTGCCGCGAGCGGCATGCGGGTCCTGCGCGCCCGCTGTGCGCCGGGCGACGCCGAAGTGCCCTTTGCCGCCGTGTTCCGGCTGCTGGGCCTCGAAGCCGGGTGCGAGCCGTCCGGCCCGGCCGACGACGAGCGCGAGCAGGCCGCCCGGCTGTGGCAGGTCCTGTGTTCGTATGCCGAGGAGTCCCCGCTGTTGGTCGCCGTGGACGACGTCCATCTCGTCGACACCCCCTCGCACCGCTGGCTGGTGGAGTCGGCCCGGCGGATCGGCCGGTCAGATCTCCCGGTACTGCTGGCGGTCACCGAACGCAGTCAGTACGACGTGGACCCGCCGTCGCCGCACTTCACTCACACCCTCTCGCGCGCCTTGGTGCACACCCACACCCTCGTCCCGCTCACCGCGCGGGCGGCGGGCGCCGTGGTGCGTGCCCGGTTCCCCGGCGCGCCCCGCCCCTGGACCGAGGCGTGTGTACGGGCCTCGGCGGGCAGCCCGCTACTGCTGAACGCGCTGCTGGAGGACCTGGACAGTCTCGGCGATCCCGGCCGCGGGCCGGTGCCGGAGACGACCGCCGCACTGTACCCGGGCGCGTACCCGGCCGCAGTGTCCTGGTGGCTGGACAGCGCCGGGCCGGCAACGGCGGAGGTGGCACGGACGCTGGCCGTGCTGGACGAAGGATGGGAAGGCACGGAGGACGGGCCGGCGGGCAGCGCCGAGGAGTTGGGCGTGCTGCTCGCCGGGTTGACGGGTGCCGACCCGGGGCGCGTGACGGGCTGGCTCACCGCGACGACCGGCCTCGGCCTGCTGCGCAGGGAGCCCGGCGGCCGCCTCCGCTACGCTCATCCGCTGCTGCGGGACGCCGTCCTCGCCGGTGTACCCCCGGCCCGGCGCCGCGTCCTGCACCGGACCGCGGCCGAGGTGATGCTGCACGGTGGCGCCTGCGCCGATACGGTGGCCCGGCGGTTGCTGCTGTGCGGCCCGGTGGGTGAGGCCTGGACTCCCGGCGTGCTCCAGGCCGCCGCCTCGCTCGCCGTGCGCGACGGTCGCGTCGACGACGCCGTCGCCTTCCTGCGCCGGGCGCTCGAGGAGCCCCTGCCCGTCGAGCGTCGCCAGCGGCTGCTGACCGAGTTGGGCTCCTTGGACGCCGCGAGTCCCGGCTCCTCGTCCGGGATTTCCCGGCTCACCGAGGCGCTGCGGCTGCCGGCCGCCCCGCAGGACCGGGTGCGCGCGGCCGTCGCCCTCGGCACCGCGCTGGCCGGGCGCGGCGAGGCCCGTGCCGCCGTGGAGATGCTGCGCTCGCTGAGCGGGCAGTTCGACGACCGTCCCGATCTGCTGACCACGCTGCACAGCGCCTCAGCCCTGCTGTCCGACCGGGACCAGACGGTTCGCCGCGAGGTGTACGGGTGGCTGTGCGAGGCAGCCGAACACGCGCCGGAGCAGAGCGGCCCGGCCGTCCGCGTCCTGCTCGTGCGGTACGCGGCCACCGCCGGGCGCGCCTCGGCCGCGGAGGCGATGCGGCAGGTGCGCGAGCTCCTCGCCGAGCCGGCCGACCCGCTGACCGAGCCGTTCCTGTTGGGCGCCGCCGCCGCCGTCGCCCAGTGTGCCGACGAACTCGACGAGGCGGAACGGCTCGTGGAGCGTGGCCTGGCCGGTCAGCGACCCGACCTGCTCCACCCGACGCACGAGGCGCTGCTCAACACCCGGGCCGACATCGTGGCGGCACGCGGCGCGTATGTGCGGCTGACGGGCGAGCCACCCGTCCTGACGGACGCCGAGCCCAGCAATGTGCATGCCCATACTCTGATCGCCCTGGTGGAGCTGGGCCGCGCGGCCGAGGCGCGACGGTTCGCCGACGGCGTCGACCTTCGCAACGCACCCGACTCCTGGGGACTCAACCGGTTCCTGTACGCGCGGGGCGTGCAGCGCGCCGCCGCGGGCGACCCGGCGGGAGCGTTGCACGATTTCCTGGAGTGCGGCCGCCGGCAGAGTGCCCGCGAGGTGGTCAACCCGGTCGTCACCCCGTGGCGCACGGCCGCCGCCGAGTGCCGCCTCGCGCTCGGCGAACCCGAGGCGGCGCTCGCGCTGGCCGAGGAGGAGCTGCGACTGGCCCAGGTGTGGGGCACGCCCCGCACCGTGGGCCGCGCCCTGCGGGTGCTCGGTACGGTCACCGGCGGCCACAGGGGTCTGGAGTTGGCCGAGGAGGCCGTACGCCTGCTGCGCTCCGCGCCGCCCGTCACGGAGCCGGAGTTGGTCGCCGCGCTGGTCGTGCAGGGCCGGATGCTGATCACCGCGGGGGATCGCGGCCGGGCCCGGGAGTGCCTGCGCGAGGCGGCCGGGCGTGCGGAAGGCCTGGGCGTCGTGCGGTGGGGCACACTCGCCGAGGAGGCCCTGCGCGAGGGCGGCGCCCGCCGTATCGCCGCCCGCACGGGTGTCGGCTCCCTCACCGAAGGCGAGCTGCGTGTCGCCCGACTCGCCGCAGAGGGCCGCACCAACATGGAGATCGCCGACCGGCTGCACCTCGCCCGGCGCACCGTGGAGACCCATCTCACCAGCACCTACAAGAAGCTGGGGATACGGCGGCGCACGCAGCTCGGACAGACGCTGGGCCCGCGCTGATCGGCGGATCACCGCTGGCAAACCGGACAGTGTTCTGCGCGATCGTGTACGCGTTGACCGCCTCGTGTGCTTGGCGTCGCTTGCCCCCCGCTTCGGCGTGTGCCCGGCCACTGAGCACCCGGGCCACGTCGGTTGCCGCTGATCCGGCCTCGTTCTGATGCCTTCCGCCGGCAAAGGGGCGTCTCCTGCAGTGCTGTGCGACGTACCGCCTCCAACGCGCCGCCGCAGGCTGATGTCCGCCCATCGCAGCGACGGTCGCACGGCACCGTCTCACCGCAGCCGCCACGGCAGATCTGCGGCCGTCTCGACTTTCTCCGGAGGACGCCGGCGTGCCGTCCGGGAGCGCCGAGGTTCCAAGGGAAGCGGTGTCCGTGACAGGACGGCCCGAACACTGCCCTTTGGGGCAGGGATGTCGGGCTCGGGGAGCGGCGACGCCGTAGCGGTGGGTGCTTATTCTCGGATCGTGACGGAAGGCGCTCCCCGCACCCTCGAGGATCCGGTCGCGGACGAACAAGCGGATGACGCAGGTGGTGTGTTCAGTCAGCCTTCTCCGGATCGGGGCCGTTCGGATCAGCGTCGCCGTCGTGGCCCCGGCCCCTTCGCACTCATCGTCGCACCGGGTCTGGTCGCGGTGACCGCGGTGTCGGCGTTCATGGCCCTGAACGGCGGTCTCGGCCCCGCGCCGTCCGACGGGGCAGGCACCACGGGGACGGTGACGAGCAAGGTCGACGGCTCCTACGTCCCTTGGCTGCGCCGGGCGACCAGCGCTTGCCCGGTCTTCACGCCCGCGGTTCTCGCCGCCCAGATCGATCAGCTCTCCGGATGGAGCGACGACACCTCCAGTCTCTCGGAACAGGGCATCGCCCGTTTCACCCAGGCCCGGTGGAAGACATGGGGCCGGGACGACGACGGCAACGGGCGTTCCTCACCACGCGATCCCGTGGACGCGATCATGGCTCTGGGCCGGCAGGACTGCTCGCTCCTGCGGGAGGTGACAGCTCTCAGGACCCGCGGCACGGTCGACGGAGAGCTCGTCGACCTGACCCTCGCGGCCTACACCGCGGGCACCGACGCGGTGAGCCGGGCGGGCCGGGTGCCCGCCACAGCACGCCCCTTCCTCGACGCGGTCAAGGCCCGGCTCCCGCAGTACGAATCGCTCGTCCGGCAGAACCCCGAACCGAGCGGTGACCGGAGCACGTCGGCCATCCTGTCCCCTCCGGTCGGCACACTCACCCTCACCTCACCCTTCGGGTCACGGAAACACCCGCTCGTCGGAGTGACCAAGCTGCACACGGGGGTGGACTTCGGCGCGCCTGAAGGAGCGCAGGTGTCCGCAGCGCGCGAGGGCCGGGTGGAGTTCGCCGGAATGACCGCGGCGTACGGCAACCGCGTCGTGATCGACCACGGAACCATCGAGGGCAAACGGTTGCAGACGACATACAGCCACCTCTCGGCTATCCAGGTGACCCAGGGCCAGTCGGTGTCGAGGGGCTCCCCCATCGGACACGTCGGTTCCACCGGCCTGTCCACAGGCCCCCACCTGCACTTCGAGGTCCTCCTGGACGGGCAGTACCTCGACCCCGTCCCCTGGCTCACCGTGGCCGACTGATCAGTCACCCGACAGCGGTCGCCGTGTGCGTCGGCGTGCAACACCCGGTCGACGACCGGAAGCGGCGGGTGGGACAGTACCGCCCGGCCCGTTGCGGTGCGTTGTCGGAGGCAATCCACGCTGTGTCAGCTTTCGCTTGACCGTGGACAGTTGCTCGACGACCTTCGGTGCATCCCTCGAACCGCCATCCCGGACCGCGGAAGACGGCGAGCGTGTTCTGCCGACCGGGCGGGAGGCGGAGCACCTCAGCCTTGATCACGAGCTGTTCCTCCTCTACGGCTGCGACCTGAGGTTGTTCGTCCTGTTGCTGCTGGTTGGGTTGTGCTAGGGGGCCTTGGCTGAGGTGGGGTGGGGCGGAGTTGGATCGGGTGCGGCCGTTTGCCGGGGTGTGTGTTTGTGGGGAGGCGGTCGGTGTGGTGTCTCCTGCCCAGGACTGCCGGCGGCGGTCGTTCGACGCGCGCTGTATTGCGGCGGTGACGGCTTTGTTTCCTGCTTTGGCTTGCAAGGAGGCGAGGGTCGACTGAGGCTCTGGATGATGGCGCCGCGCTGGATCGGCAGCGTCCGCGTTACGTGCTTGCGCTGTGCGCGGGCGATCCAACACGGAGAAAAAGGTCACCTCGGCGTAAAATACCTAATGTGGACACATCGGGTGACTTCCGAAATGAATAAAACATGGCGGAGTTTATTGCCTTGTCGATCGAGTTTGGTCTTCCATTACCTCGAATTTAACCTTCAACTGGCCTGAGATTCCTGAACGTTTATCCAGTGCTGCGCGGTGGCGCGAATTCAACTGCCGGCCGAAGGCGTCGGCGACGCCATACAAGCCGCACAACACGTCAGCCGAGGTCCGCGTCGACGTCTGTCGTCACCACGGTGTCCGCCGCAGCATGGACACGTTCGATCGAGCTACGACGATGCTCTTGCCGAGTCGTCCTGCCAGGGCCTCGAGCGGGAGTTGATCCCATGCACGCATGGCGCTGAACGTCGAAGACGCGAACACACCTGGAGCGTGCCGCCAACCCCCTACTACCTTCGTCACCGAAGGCACTCCGTTCTCGGCGCGACCACCTGGCGTGCCAGAGATGGAACGAAGGCACCTTCGTCCGCGAGTTCCCCAGTCACCGGTCGGCCCGCTATCCCCCCGACGGCAAGTGCGTAGTGTCCGACTTCGTAAGATCCCCGCATGTCACAGGATGAGACAGAAGAGATCAGGGACGGTCGGCTCCCGACAGGTACACCGACCGACCTCGCATCCGCGGTGCGCACGTGCCTCGCGCCGCTGAAGTTAGAACACGTTTTCGGCGACGCGGTCGGGTATGTCCTGCACGGCACGGGACCGGAGGTCCTGACCGCGCTGGAAGCCCTGCCATCCACGCAGGGCGGCATGATGGTGTCCAAGGGCGGCAGCTGGCCGGACGACCGTGTCGCCGCCGTCGCGGATCTGCAGCCGGGATGGAGTCCAAAGGCCGCTGATGCCGCCCGGCTCGTCGTCTACGGTGACGCATCGGCCGACGTCCTCGCCCGGTTCGGGCATGTGCTGGGCGCGATCCGCACCCCGCACCGGATGGGTCGCACCACGTGGCTCACCACGCTGACCGACGACGTGGTGAGAGCCACCACGTCCGAGGAGTCGCGCGCGCGATGGACCCCCCACCTCGTGTGCGAAGTCGCCCGCGCCGGAGGTGCGCCCGGCCGCACGCCCGTGCACGCGACGCTGGAGACGCTGCTGAACATCGGTCCCGGCGCCCACGGGAGCCTCCAGCACTTCCTCCTTCAGACCGACGCCGCCGACACGTTCCTTGCCCGGCACGCCGATGTCCTCGCCGAGATCGTCACCTCGGCACGATCCGGCAACCGCAGCTTCGCGGTGCTCCGGTGCGCGCGCAACGTCGAGCGGCATGCCGAACTCCTCGCCGCACTGGCCGTCGACGAGGACTGCCACGTGCGGGCCGAGGCGCTCGCCGTGCTGGCCTGGCTGGACGGGTCCCGGCAGGTGGAACTGCTGCGCCCGCATCTGCGGATCGCGCCACCGGACCGGCTCGCCGGGGTCCTGGGGCGCCTGGCCGACCTCGACGGCGGCCCCGCGGCGATCGAGTACGCACGGACAGCACCGGAAGGACAACCGCTCGATGTGGAGCGTGCGGAGTTGCTGCGCCGGACGGCCGACCGAGTGTCTCTCGCAAAGGAACCGGGCGCCGTCGTCCCCGTCCCGTCGGCCGAGTGGCCGGCTGACGCCGACCTCCGGGCGGAGCTGGGCACCCGATCTGCCGCCGCCCGCCTGGAGGGGGATCACTTCTGGCCCGGCATCGAGCGGTGGCTGATGCGGGTATCCGATGTCCGCATAGTCCGGGACGCGCTGCGACAGGCCGGGATGACCGACGCCGACCGCCGGGTCGCGGCGCTCCTGACATCCCGGACGACCGGTGCGGGGGGCCGGAAGATCGGGGCCTTCCTGACGGCGGAGGAGGCGAGGCGGTGGTGGCCGCTGTTCGCCGAGCGGCCGGATCTGGCCGACGAGTACCTGGACGGCAGCGACTCCAAGAAACACCCCGACGATGTCCCCGTCGACACGACCCACATGATGTTGCAGATCCTCGAGTGCTTCCCGGAGGCTCCGAAGACGCTGCTCCCGCGCCTGACGTCGCTCGCGCTCGGTACGTCACGGCACCGCCTGGCGGCGCGACGGGTGCTCGGCGACCATCGCGCCGCCCGGGCCGCCGCTCGGGTGGCGCTGGACGGCGCCGAGGCGCTGGCGCGCGCGTCGGCGGCGGAGTGGCTCGCCGGACTGGGAGAACCGGGTATCGTGCCGCCGATACCCGGCTGGGAGTTCGGTGAAGGAGTGCTGTCCCCAGCCGTCCGGGCCTTGCCCGCCGCAACGCTCTGGTGGCTCGACCGCTTCAGGGAGCAGGCCCTGGAACGCGGCGTTCCGGCGCCGGACGTGAATCGGTGGCTCGGGCTCGCACGCCCGATGCTGCGTACCGCTCCCGACGGGAACGGACCGGTGATGGGCAGGCTCGGCGGGCCACTGATGCTCCCACCCGACGTCCCGACCCCCGCCGACAGCTTCGAGGAGATGGGCGAGGAATACCAGCTGGAGCACCAGCTCATCGTGACGCTCGATCTTTCCACCATCCCGGATGGGGCGACCGACCTCCCGCTCCCGCTGGACGGCTCGCTGCTCCTCTTCGCCAACGCCGATCTGGAACCCTGGCCCGCGGGCGGCGCCGTGTACGTCCCGGCAGGCGTGCCGGTCGAGGAGCGGGAGTACTCCCCCGACTATGAAGTCTACGAGTACAACACCCCGGAGGATCTTGACGCAGAGTTGCGCGAAGTCGGCGACCTGCGGCTCGTGCCTGGAGTGTCGTTGCCGACCACACCGCCCGACCAGGAGGTGCTTGCCCGCCACCCCTACGCGGAAACCCTGCGGGAGGTCTGGTCCGACCAGACCGACGGCGGTGGCGAGTGGCAACTCGGCGGCCACGCCGCCAACTTCGACGACTACGGCGACCCGGTGGCCGCCTCCGCGTACCTAGAGGAGGATGAACGCTTCTCGGCCCCCGACGACTGGGTTCTGCTCGCACAGTGGACAGCGGGGTTCCCCATGGCGTTCCTGTACTGGACCATCACCCGCCAGGATCTTGCTGCGCTCCGCTTCGACCGGGTGGCCGTCCAGATGCATGCCAATCCTTGAGTTACTGAGGTTGGAGGCGTGGTGTCGTTGGGGTGAGGCAGCCGTCGATGAGGTCGCTGCGGTACTGGAGCTTTTGGAGGCCGCGGCACAGTACTCGGATGAGGTGCTCAGGGTCGGTGAAAGCAGTGTTGGCCTGGCAGCTGCGTTGCAGCAGTGACCAGATGCCCAGCGGATCCGAGGCGACCATGCGGTCGACGACTGCACCGGGGTACGCGGGAAAAACCACCGGCCTGGGCTCCGCGGCGGACCACGCCCCGGCCACCCCGGTCGGGGCCACACCATGGCCCCGACCATGAGGCCGACCACGCCCCCAGCTGCGCCGTACAGAGCCCCGGTCATGCCTGGTGAGCGTGATCGGCAGGTGTCCGAGTCGACAGCAAAATCGAACACGCGATCTAATGCGGGTGTGGATGCGACCGACTTCCCTGCCGACCTGGTGCAGACGCAGTACGCCTTCAACGCCGCCTATGAGGCGCTCGCCGCGTCCTGTGCCCGTGATACCGCCGGCCTGCGGCGTCGTCTGCTGCGGCTGTCCGTACGGCTGTGGTGGCACCCCTACTGGGCGACCGTCCCCTCGGTGCCGGCGGCGCGCACCGAGTTGCGGCAACTGGCCCGCGCGGGGGAGCCGTCGGGACCGCGTGACGCAGGCACGGGGGAGTGGAGAAGGGGGTCGGTCGGGCGGTGTGGTCCGTAGGCTGGAGGTGCTCGGGGCTGGGAAGCAGCAGCGGCAGCGCGGGCGCCAGCGGTGGTGGGGGTGGCAGCGTGTACTACACCAACTGCTCCGAAGCGCGCGCTGCGGGGGCCGCGCCGATCCACCGTGGCGAGCCTGGGTACGCCTCCCGTCTCGACGGCGACGGCGTCGACTGCGACAGCTGACACAACAGCGCCCGCCACGAGGGGGGATGCGTGGCGGGCGCTACAGCCAGTGTGGCTGCTTCGGTGGGCACCCCAGCCGACCGCTCCCGCACTGCGACCGAATGGGTGACGCGACACCGTCCATCAGGCCGGCGATGCCCCGCTCCGAGGGCCCAAGATCAGCACCGTGACCAGTGACATATCCAGGTTGCCGGATCGGTGTTCTTCACGGCGGGCTTCACCGTCCTTGCCTCCGGCGTGCTCGCCGCCGTGGCGGGATGGCCGCCGGGAGGGAATGAGGAGACCGGAGCGAGGCAGGGGTCGAGCGACCGGGAGCCGGAGGTAAGAAGCTTCTCCTCCCGGGCGCTCACCTCCGAGGGAATCTGTAGTCTTCAGGAGACGGTCTCGATGGACATGTCGGAACGAGACATTATAAACGACTATGATGTTATACGGGGCATCATAAAGTCATCATTCTCTGATTCCTATCTTGACTTCGTCTCCAAACCAGACGTGCTGTTCGATCAAACGCCAGTCGCCTTGATCGTCAGCGACCGTGAAATGCGTGCGTGGCGCGTCAACGCGGCGTTCCGCGCGCTGCTTGACCTTCCGGACGAGGTGGTCATCGGCCGCCGTCCTTCGGAGGTCGACAGGGGCTTGGACGCAGCCTTGCTCGAACGCACCTACGCCGAGCAGGTGATAGGCAGGGGAGTTCCCGTAATCGACGCGCACCTGGAGTGGACCGTGGCAGGCAAGTGCCGGGTCCTCTCCTGGTCGGCGCACCCGGTCATGGAGAACGGCCAGGTGCAGGGGGCCCTGTGCTCGTTCGCGGACATCACCGGCCAGGCAACATCGCTCCGGCAGGCTCATGACCTGCTCGAACGAGCCGGTCACCAGATCGGGACCACGCTCGATATCCACCGCACGGCCGCAGAGCTCGTCGACCTGGCCGTGCCCGGCCTCGCCGACCGCGTCACCGTCGGCCTGCTCGAGCAGGTGCTGCAGGGCGAAACCCTTCCCCGCCCCGGCTCAGGCGCCCTGCAGTTCCGCCGGGTGGCGGTGAACGACGCTACAACCAAGGACAAGGTCGGCTACACAGTGGGCGACCTGATCACCGCGCCGCTCACCAGCCCGACCACTTCGGCGGTCTGGCGGGGGGAGCCCCTCCTGGCGCGGAACCGGGCCGAGATGGGCAGACGGTTCACCCATGTGCCCGGCTATGCGGACGCCCTGCTCGCCCGGGGGGTGCACACGGCCATGGCGGTGCCGCTGATCGCCCGGGGCGTCACTCTGGGGGTGGTCTCATTCGCCCGGGCCGAGCACCCGGAGCCCTACGGTGAGGCCGATGTGCGGCTGGCCAGCGACCTGGCCGCCCTTGCGGCGGTGCACATCGACAACGCCCGCCAGTACGCGTACGAGCGCCACACGGCCGTCACCCTGCAGCGCAGCCTGCTGCCGCGGTGCATCCCGCGGGTGCCGGGACTGCAGGTCGCCTACCGCTACCAGCCCGCGAGCCGGACCGCCGAGGTGGGCGGCGACTGGTTCGACGTCATCCCGCTGAACGCTGGCCAGGTGGCCCTCACCGTCGGCGACGTGACCGGCCACAACATCCACGCCGCGGCGATCATGGGCCAGCTCCGCACCACCACCGCCGCTTTGGCCCGCCTCGGGCATCCCCCGGAGGAGATCATGGCCCAGCTCGACCAGGTGGTCGCCGGGGACGGCGAGGAGACCGGCGCCACCTGCCTGTACGCCGTGTATGACCCGGCGTCCCGGCGTTGCCGCCTCACCAGCGCCGGGCACCTTCCCCCCGCGCTGCGACACCCCGACGGCAGCACCGAATTCCCCGACACCCTGGGCGGGACGATGCTCGGCGCGGGCCCCAGCCACTACCCGGCCATCGACATCGAACTTTCCCCGGGCAGCGTGCTGGCCCTCTACACCGACGGGCTCATCGAACACCCCGGCCAGGACATCACCACCGGCATGTCCCGGCTCGCCCGTACCCTGGCCGCCGGCCCGGCACGATCGCTGGACGAACTGTGCGACAGCGTGCTCGCCGGCCCCGACGCCCGGGACGACATCGCCCTGCTGCTCGCCCGCACCACCACCGAAACAGCCCGCTACTGAGCTTGTTGACGCGTTGTCGTCGTGCTGAGTCTGGTTTCGGTGAGGCATCCGTCGATGAGGTTGTTGCGGTATTGGACCTGACGGAGGCCGTGCCGGAGGGTGCGGATCAGGTGGCCTGGGTCGGCGAAGGCGGTGTTGTTCTGGCTGCTGCGTCGCAGCAGTGACCAGATGCCCTCGACGGGGGTTGAGGCCGGGTGCGTAGGCCGGCAGAAAATAGCAGGTGATCCAGTCGTGGGCGTCGATGAACGCTCTCAGCCGGGCGTCCTTGTGCACGTTCAGATTGTCCCAGACGAGCACGATGGGGGCACCGAGTTGCCGGTGGGCGGCGATGAGCAGGTCGCGGTAGTCGGTCCAGGTGAAACTGCGTCTGCCGCCCCGCTTGTGATCGACATGCTGCACGTTCGCCTGACTTGTAGCAGGCCATGGCGGCGATGGAGAAGCGGCGCTGGGAGCGTCCCCGCACCCGGATGGCGGGTGTGTGTCCGCGCCGGGCCCAGGTGCGGGTGGTCGGCGGCGTCATCGAGAAGCCGGCTTCGTCTTCGAAGCACAGCCAGGCCCCGAGCGCCCCCACCGTGTTTCCACGCGGGGCCAGGTCTCCTTCACCCAGCCGGTGGCGGCTTCCTCGTTGCGCTCCAGAGCGCGGCGGGCGGGAACCTGGTGGCTGAAGCCGTGCCGGTGCAGCATCTGCGCGATGGCCGAGAGGGTCATACTCTTGTGGAACCGGCGCCCGATCAGCGTCTTGATCCGCGCCAGCGTCCAGGTCTGGTCCGGCCAGCCATGCGCGACCGGGCCCTTGGCCAGCTCCTGTTCCGGTACCGCGAACAGCTTCTCGTTCAGTTTGGGCAGCGACACCGGCCCACGGACCACCGAACGCAAGTTCCCGCACATTGTCGCCGGGGCATTCGGCGTGTGTGCTCATGCCTCGCTCGGTTCGAGGTGTTGCTCGGTCCAGACGGTCTTGCCGTCCGGGGTGTAGCGGCTGCCCCAGCGATGGGCCAGCTGGGCGATGAGGAAGAGGCCCCGGCCGCCTTCGTCGGCCAGGCGGGCCCGGCGCAGGTGGGGCTGCGACTGGCTGTGGTCGGAGACCTCGCAGACCAGCCGGTGGCCCTTGGCCAGGCGGAGGCCGATCGGGCCGCTGGCGTAGCGGATGGCGTTGGTGACCAGTTCACTGACGATCAGTTCGGTGGTGAAGGCCATATCCTCCAGGCTCCATTGTGCCAGCTGGTCCGAGACCAGGGTGCGGGCCCGCGACACCAGGCGGGGGTCGGCGGACAGCTGCCAGAACGCCGTATCAGAGGGTGACACCCGTTCGACGCGGGCGAGGAGCAGCGCGAGGTCGTCGTTGCGGGGTTCTGCGCGCAGGCGGGACACGAGGCGCTCCGTGATGTCCGTCAGAGGCTGGTCGGTGTGCGCGCCGTCCCGCGCGCTTTCGCACAGGTACTTCGGGTCCGCCCCGGCAGGTCCGCTCAGCGGCCCGCTGTGGAAGGCGAGGACGTCGCCCGGTTGCAGGAACAGTGTGGTCGTCTCGAAGGGCTCACTGCCTTCGCCCAGAGCCGGAACGGGCTGGAGGGACACCTTGTCCACGGTCCCCGTGTGCCTGCGGGCCAGCACGGGGCCCGGATGGCCGGCGGCTGCGACCAGGCACTCTCCGGTGACCGGGTCGTAGGTGGCGTACAGACACGATGCTCCTCGCAGTGACCCGGCGATCTCGATGCCTTGGTGGGTGTCGTCCTCGCCGATGCGGGTCACCAGATCGTCCAGGTGGCTGAGGAGTTCCTCGGGCGGTGGATCCAGATCCGCCAGTGTCTGCACCGCCGAGCGCAGCCGGCCCATCGCACCGGCGGCGTGCACTCCGTGCCCGGGAACCCTGCCGACCACGAAGGCCGTGCGGACGCCGGACAGCCGGATCACGTCGTACCAGGTGCCGCCGGTACCGGCGGCGGTGCTCGCCGGAACGTATGCCCCTGAGGTCTGCGCCGCCACCATCTCCACCACAGGGGGTGGCAGCAGGCTGCGCTGGAGTGTTTCGGTGATGCGCCGCTCCCGGGTGTAGCGCCGGGCGTTGTCCAGGCTCAGGGCGGCGCGTGAGCCGATCTCCTCGATCAGGGGGACGTCGGCGTCGGTGAACGGCGCCCTGCCCGTGGTGCGCCACAAGCCCAGTACTCCGAGTACGTGCCCCCGGGCGAACAGCGGAACGAACAGGGCGGAGACGGCCGGAGAGGGCCACAACAGCCGACGCCGTTCGGTGTCCAGCTCCAGCCCTTCACAGTGGGCGGCCAGGTCGGACGCCAGGACCGTGCCGCCTTCGCGTAGATTGCCGATCTCCGGCTCGCGGGCACACACCGTCTCGCCCTGCTGGTAGGTGTCCGCCGGCCACACACCGTCCGACGAGGCCACCGCGACGCGGCTCAGGAGCGTTCCAGGCAGAAGCCTGGCGGAGTCACCGCCTTCGAGTACCGGCTCGGCCAGATCCACACACGCCAGATCCGCGAATCCGGGCACCAGGACCCCGGTCAGCACCTCGGCGTTGCGTGTCATGTCGAGGGACTGACCCAGCCGTGCCGCTGCGGCATGCAACAGACCCAGCCGTCGCTGGGTGGCGTGATGCTCGGTGACGTCGGTGAAGACCGAGGCCACCCCGATCGGACCGCCTTGCGGGTCCTCGAGTCGGAACACCGACAGCTCCATCACCCGCTCCCGCTCGGGTTGGGTGCGCCACCTGAACGAGTGCTCCCAGTCGATCAACGGTTCACCGGTCTTCAGAACTCGTCGCATCTGTTCGCTGAACGCCGCGGCGTCCTCGGGCACGAGGACGTCCTCCGGCCGCAGATCGATCGGTTCGTCCTCGCCTCGGGGCATGTCGAGACGGGGGAGTGGTGGTTCGAAATTCATCCGTCGGGCCACCAGATCGGTGTCGTGGACCGCGAGGCCGACCCGGCCCTGGGAGAACAGGGCCCGGACCAGTGCCTGGTCCTCCATCCGGCGTC
This sequence comes from Streptomyces sp. NPDC003393, assembly GCF_053589015.1. Taxonomy (NCBI): domain Bacteria; kingdom Bacillati; phylum Actinomycetota; class Actinomycetes; order Kitasatosporales; family Streptomycetaceae; genus Streptomyces; species Streptomyces sp. NPDC003393. The sequence goes on from NZ_JBSFRB010000035.1 coordinate 95,047, forward strand.
GGCTGTCGGCGCAGGGAACAGCGAAGACCAGGCGGCGGGGGACGGCCCCGGCGGGCAGCGGCACCACTTCCACGTCCACCGCGACCGAGGCCCCGTCCCGGTGTCGCAGAGGCACGCTGAACTCCAGGCAGCCGGCGCGATCGAACTGCTGTTCCCAGGACCCAGGGCGGGCAGTCAGAGCCCTCATCGGCCGCCCGCGGACCTCCTCTGCCGACCAGCCGAGCAGATCTCGAACAGTGGCCGTGCACTGCACCACGATGCCGCGCTCGTCCAGCATGAACACGACGGGCCCGCCAGACGGGTGGTCGGCCTCCTGAAACTGCACGTCGGACTCACCCCACTGCCTCACTCCGCGCACCGACGCTCTTCCCGCCATTCAACCCGAGCCCTCTTCGCCACGCCCGACGGCGACACTCCGTACCCGTCCCGCCGGCACGAAGTGCATGTTGTTCAGCGCAACAATTGACCGGGCGATCATGTTCGCCGTGACCAGCCGGACCGGCGAGTCGGCGCCGGCGCCCGTGCCCGCAAGGGTGAGCAGAGGATGGCCGGCGCCGGCCATGTTTGCTCGGCGTCTCCCGGAAGAAGTGGCGCACCCACTACGCCCGCAACCCACTGAGTCACCGGAAGCGGTGGCGTACCCGGCAGGCTGTCCACCGTGCTCTTCATCGACCCCGGAACGGTTCACCCACTGATGAGATCAGCTCCTGAGCCAGGTCCACGGCAACCCGCGAGCGGGGTAAGGGCGTCTTTCATCCGGCTCCACCAAGACGCAAAGGGACGGGGACGGAATGTCGGATCGCCTGTTGGTGAGCGCAATCTGCGGCGTCGGCGGAATCGTCACACTTGGCTTCTACCTGCGCAACGTCGCGTACCTGTGGCGGTTGTGGCGTCATGGCGTACGCACCTCGGGGGTCGTGATCGGCAACAAGGCCCATGAAATGAGTTCGGGCACCGAGTGGCAACCGGTCATCGCCTTCCGCGACCAGCAGGGACGCCGGCTGGAGATCGAGCCGGTCGTTCGTATCGACGAGAGAATGACGCAGGGTCGCGTAGTACCCGTGGTCTACCTCGCACACAATCCGGAAGTCATGCATGTCTGCACGCGCAGGCACCTCGTACGGCCGCTGTTGAGCTACTGGCTCGTGCTGGTGGTAGGACTGTGGTTCTCGGGCCTTGCTCTGGCTGTGGCGACGGGAATGGTCCACGTCACCAGTTCCTGAACCGGCGAGGGCGGACCGAACCCGGCCGCCCCAGAGGGATATGCCACTTCCTTCAGAACGCAGACATCTCTGGGACGACGGCCGATGAGTTCGACCCTCCGGGATGCCGCCGTGACCACGACGGCATCCCGGAGGCCGGGCGAACGCCCGTTGTTCTGTCTACCTTGCGGCCGGCAGGGCGTTGTTGCGGATGACGTCGGCGTACCAGTGGGCGCTGGTCTTGGGGATGCGGCGCTGGGTGGCGTAGTCGACGTAGACGGCGCCGAAGCGCTTGGAGTAGCCGTAGGACCACTCGAAGTTGTCCAGCAGGGACCACAGGAAGTATCCGCGCACGTCGGCTCCGTCGGCGACGGCGCGGTGCACGGCCTGGAGGTGGGAGTGGAGGTAGGCGATGCGCTGGGGGTCGTTGACCCGGCCCTCGGGGGAGACGTAGTCGTCGAAGGCGGCGCCGTTCTCGGTGACCATCAGCGGCAGGTTCGGGTGCGAGGCCGCCAGGCCGGTCAGCAGGGTGTGCAGGCCGTCGGCGTCGATGGCCCAGTTCATCGCGGTCAGGTTGTCGTTGGCGAGGTGGAAGGCGACGTCCTCGCAGCCGGTCCAGGGGGTGTGGTCGCTGGCGCCGTGGCCGTCGTTCTTGGTGGACGCGTCCGTCT
>NZ_JBSFRB010000036.1:0-39416 GCF_053589015.1 Streptomyces sp. NPDC003393
GCGCCGATGGTACTGCAGGGGGGACCCTGTGGGAGAGTAGGACACCGCCGAACAACTCTTCAGGAAAGGCCCACGCCGAAAAGGCGTGGGCCTTTTCGTTTCGCTGGACTACCGTGGTCCCATGAGCAGCCCCGACACTGATGAGAAGTTCGTGGTCCGCGCCATACGCGCCGAGGAGTGGCCGGCGCTCAAGGCGCTGCGTCTCCTCGCCCTGCGGGACCCGGTGGCCCCTCTCGCGTTCCTGGAGACGTACGACGACGCCGTGACCCGTCCGGACTCCTTCTGGCAGGACCGGGCGACCAACTCCACGGAGGGTGCGACCGACGCCAGGGCGTTCGTCGCGGAGGGGCCGGACGGCGAGTGGGTCGGGACCGTCACGATGCTCCTGGAACGGGCCGGCACGACCGACTGGGCCGGGTTCACGGTCGAACGGACGCAGGGACACGTCGTCGGCGTGTACGTACGGCCCGAGCACCGCGGGTGCGGACTGACCGAGGTGCTGTTCGACGAGGCCCTCCAGTGGGCGTGGGACGTGGACGCCGAACGGGTCCGGCTCATCGTGCACGAGGACAACGGGCGCGCCCAGCGCTTCTACCGCAGGGTCGGCTTCGCGCCCACCGGTCGTACCGTGCCGTTGAGCGCCCGCCCCGACGAGACGGAGCTGGAGTACGCGCTCGAGCGCCCCTGAAGCTCAGGCCGGAAGCTCGTCGTGCGGCCAGCGGGCGCGGCCCTGCTCCCGGGAACGCAGCAGGGCCAGTGTGGGCATGCCGCGCTGGGATCCGCCGGCGAGCAGTTCGGGGAGCTGGGGCAGCGGAGCCACGGCGGCCACGTCGTCCAGGACGCACGTCAGTGGTGGGTCGAGCCGACCGGAGGATGACCGTTCGGCCATGCGCCGGCCGTGCTCGACCACGCTTGCGGCGAGTGCCGTCAGCAGCGGCATCGCGCCCGGATCGGTGCGGGGATCCTCGATGGATTCCCCCACCACGTAAAGCGTTCCCCCCTCGTTCACGAAGGAATCCAAGGCGAGCGCATCATTTCGGTTGGGTGTGCAGGCCTCCCGTACGTTCACCCTGACGAGTGAGGCCAGCGCTCGGGCCGTGAGTTCCAGGGCGATGTCACGACGTTCAGGATGCCCGGTGAGCGCGGCCTCCAGCTCACCGGCGGAACCGGACGCCGCCTTGGGGTTCGTACGGAGGGACCGCACGGCCTCCTGGAGTTGACCCCCCTGCGACCAGCGGTGGACGTGGCGGACGGTGCGGCCGTCGATGGCCGCGGCGTGCAGATAACTGCGCAGAAGCGTGTGTGCGGTGTCGCTCACCGCCTGGTCGATCTTGGCGGTCGGGCGCACCGGGGCGAGGAGGGCGTCCGCTCTCGCGACGGCCGTCTCCTTGTCCTCGCAGCCGCTGGTGGGCGACCAGTGGAGGCGGGCCGGGGTGTCGCAGAGGTGACCGGGGTCGTAGAGGAGAACCGGGCCGAGCTTGGCCCTGCCGTCCTTGGTCTCCTGCCACAGGGCGGGATTGGAGGTGACCACGAGGGCGGGACCGACCGCGTCGTGGATCGCGTGGGCGGCGGTCGCCTGCCGCTCCTCACGCGGCGCCACGAACACCGCGGACCGCCGGCCGCCCGTGAACACGGAATCGTGGGTGTCGTGCGCCGGCCTCGGCGGTTGGTGCGGCGCGAGCGGCGGCTGCTGCGGACCGGACCGCGTTCCGGGCTGCGGTTCGGGACATGCTCCAGGCTGCGGTTCGAGTCGCGCCGCGGGCCGCGGTTCCAGGTGCGCTGAAGGCTGTGGTTCCGACTGCGGTGCGGGCTCCGGGAGCGTCCGCTGCGCGGGGACTTCGTGGTGGGCCGGCGGGCCGGGCGCCGCCCTCGGCCCCTCGGCCGCCGCATGCCACGACTCCCTGGCCTTCGCCTCTCCGGCCGCCGCCTGCGCCGCCCGTTTCCTCGCCCGCCCGGCCCGCCATCGCGCCACCGTGCCCATTACGAACACCGTCAGCACGAGCAGCACCATCAGCTGGCCGATGAACAAGCCCCAGAACAGTCCGTACCCGGAGAGCTGCTCGGGCGGGGCGTCCGGCCAGGCCCCGAGGACGTCGTGCGGTTCGCCGACGAGGTGGCGCATGGCCAGCGGCGTACGGGTGAAGGTCACGTTGGACGGCCAGGCGCCGTGCGCGAACAGACCGGCCAGACCCGTGGCCGTCCACACCAGCAGGGTCATGCCGAGGAGGAAGGCCAGGAAGCCGACCAGCAGGCCGTCCGGAACTCCGGCCTGGCCGTCCCGCCGGCCCTGCGCCTGCTGCCCCTGACCCCGCTGTCTCGGGTAGTGGTCGTTCGGTCCCACCTCTGTGCGCCCCCTCACGCCACCGTCGACTCGGAGGAGCCGCCCAGATCGGGGACGTGCTGCTCCATGAAGGCCGACGCACGCTGTTCGGTCTCGAGTTCGGCGGCGCGCAGGGCGTCGTCGACGGCGAGGTCGCCGGAGGACTCTGTCATGGCGCGGTCGGTGAAGACCAACGGCCGTTCCGTCTCGGTGATCAGGTGCTTGACGACCTGGACGTTGCCGTTGACGTCCCACACCGCGATGCCCGGTGTGAGGGTCGGAATGATCTCCACGGCCCACCGGGGCAGGCCCAGCACCCGGCCCGTGGCCCGCGCCTCGTCGGCCTTCTGGGCGTAGATCGTCCTGGTCGACGCCATCTTCAGGATCGCGGCCGCCTCCTTCGCCGCCGCACCGTCCACCACGTCGGAGAGGTGGTGGACGACCGCCACGAAGGACAGGCCGAGCCGACGGCCGAACTTCAGCAACCGCTGGAACAGCTGGGCCACGAACGGGCTGTTGATGATGTGCCAGGCCTCCTCGACCAGGAAGATGCGCTTCTTGCGGTCGGGGCGGATCCAGGTGTGCTCCAGCCACACGCCGACGATCGCCATCAGGATCGGCATGGCGATGGAGTTGCGGTCGATGTGGGACAGGTCGAAGACGATCAGCGGGGCGTCCAGGTCGATCCCGACCGTCGTCGGCCCGTCGAACATGCCCCGCAGGTCGCCGTCGACCAGACGGTCGAGGACCAGGGCGACGTCCAGTCCCCACGCCCGTACGTCGTCGACGGCGACGTTCATCGCCTCGGCCGACTCCGGCTCCGGGTGGCGCAGTTGATCGACGATGTCGGACAGGACCGGCTGACGCTCCACGATCGTCTCGTTGACGTAGGCGTGCGCGACCTTGAGCGCGAAGCCGGACCGCTCGTCCAGGCCGTGCCCCATCGCGACCTCGATGATGGTGCGGAGGAGGGCGAGCTGCCCGGTCGTCGTGATCGCCGGGTCCAGGGGGTTGAGCCGGATGCCGTGGTCGAGGGCGGCCGTCGGGTCCAGCCGGATGGGCGTTATCCCCAGCTCCTGTGCGATGAGGTTCCACTCGCCGACGCCGTCCTCGCCCTGGGCGTCCAGGACGACGACCTGGCGGTCGCGGAAGCGCAGCTGGCGCAGGACGTACGTCTTCTCCAGCGCCGACTTGCCGTTGCCGGACTCACCGAGGACCAGCCAGTGCGGGGCGGGGAGCTGCTGGCCGTACAGCTGGAAGGGGTCGTAGATGTAGCCCTTCCCGGAGTACACCTCGCGGCCGATGATGACGCCCGAGTCGCCGAGGCCCGGCGCGGCCGTGGGCAGGTACACCGCCTGGGCCTGGCCCGTGGAGGTGCGCACCGGCAGCCGGGTCGTCTCGACCTTCCCGAACAGGAAGGACGTGAAGGCGTCCGTGAGTGCGGTCAGCGGGTCCCGCATCAGAGCATCAGTCCCTACCGTCGGATTCCGGTGGCGAACGGGAGCGTGTTCACGAAGGCGCGGTGGTGCTCGCGGTCGCACCACTCCAGCTTCAGGTAGGACTTTCCGGCCGAGGCGCGGATGGTCCGTTTGTCACGGGCCAGGGCCTCGGGGGAGCGGGCGGAGACGGTGATGTAGCCGACCAGGTTGACGCCGGCGGCGCCGCTGGCGAGGTCCTCGCCGCGCTGGTCGAGACGGTGGTGGGCCTGGACGTCGCGCGGGTCGACGGTGCGGTTCATCTTCGCGGCGCGGCTGGCCTCGGCGACGTCGTTGGTCTTCTCGGTCAGCATGCGTTCGATGGCGACCTCGGTGGGTTCGAGGTCCATCGTGACGGCGACGGTGCGGATCACGTCCGGGGTGTGGACGAGGAGCGGGGCGAGGAAGTTGACGCCGACCGGGGTCATCGGCCACTCCTTGATCCACGCGGTGGCGTGGCACCAGGGCTCGCGGGTGGCGGACTCGCGGGTCTTGGCCTGGAGGTACGTCGGCTCCACGGCGTCCAGTTCGGCCGGCCAGGCGTTGCGCTGGGTCATCGCCTGGATGTGGTCGATCGGGTGGTCCGGGTCGTACATGGAGTGGATCAGCGAGGCCAGCCGCCCCTGACCGAGCGGCTGCCGTACGCGGATGTCGGCCTCCTGGAGCCGGGAGCAGATGTCGGTCAGCTCGCGTGCCATGACGACGGCGAGACCGGCGTCCCGGTCGAGTCCGCGGCCGGACTGCGTCCGGGCCGCCCGCGCCATCGCGTTGGCTTCGGCGGCCAGTTCGCGGCTGTAGTGCATGCAGGCGACCAGATAGGCGCGGTGCTGCTCGCTGCTGGTGGAGACCATGGACTGGAGCTGGTCGTAGGACTGCCGCAGCCACACCGGGGCGCGCTCGTCCCCGCGCTGGGCGACGTCCTTGGCGTGGGCGTCGGGGTCGGCGGGCAGGGTGCGGGCAAGCATCTGGAGGCGGGTGACGAAGCCGTCGCCGTTGGCGACGTGCTTGAGCAGGGTGCCGAACCGGTCGACGAGGGCTTCCTGGTCCTCGGAGTCGCGCAGTCCGACGCCGGGGCCCTCGATCTCGATGGCGGCGGTGACGGTCTTGCGGTCGGCGTGCAGCAGTACGGCGATCTCGTCCGGGCCGAAGGGTGCGGCCAGCCAGCTGATGCGGCCGATCCCGGGAGGCGGCCCGATCTCGATCTCCCGTCCGTCGATGCGCGTACCGGCCTCCATCACGCCCGAGCGGTAGGCGGCGCCCCGCTGCACGGTGCGCTTGTAACTGCGGTTGATCTCGAACCACTTGTAGAAGGTGCGGTGCCGGTACGGCACGTAGACCGCGGCCAGCGCGAGCAGCGGAAAGCCCGTCAGCAGAACGATCCGCAGGGGCAGTACCGGGACGAGGAGCCCGCACATCATGCCGATGAACGCGCCCACGACGATCAGCGCGATCTCGCCGGTCTCGCGGTTGCGGCCGACGATCGCGTTCGGCCGGGCGCGGCCGATCAGATATGTACGGCGGGGCGTGACCGTATGGGACATGTGGGACTCGGTCGTCAACGCCCTTCACCTCCCGTGCGGTTGGTACTGCTGTTGCGGCTGCTGCTGGCGTGGGGAGTGTTCACCGGGCTGGGTGCGCGGGGAGCGGGGGCGGCGGAAGGGACGGATCCGCCGCCGTCCGGGACGCGTGTGCTGTGTGCGGCGACGCCACCGGAGACGGGGTTGGCCGGGCGGGGCGCGGGCGTGTGGCCGGCCGCGGCGCCGTTGCTGTCGGCCCGGGTGCTGTGGGTCTTGATGCCCTGTGCGACCAGGGTCGCCGGGGAGCTGATGACGGCCGCGGCCTTGCCCTCGGCGCCCTGCATGATGCGGTTGTTGCGGCCGGCGGCGATCTCGTCGCCGAAGCCGGGGACGAAGCGGTAGATCATCGCGCTGGCGAAGATGGCGAGCAGGATGATGGCGAGGCCGGAGACGACGGCGGAGAACGCGCCCGGGCCCTTGTCGTCGGACGACAGTGCCCCGGCGAGCCCCAGCACGATCACGATGACGGGCTTGACCAGGATCACCGCGATCATGATGCCTGCCCAGCGGCGGACGTGCCCCCACAGGTTCTTGTCGACGAGTCCCGCGTAGACGACGGTGCCGAGCAGTGCGCCGACGTAGAGCAGCGCGGCACGGATGACCAGCTCCAGCCAGAGCACTCCGGCGGCGAGGATCGACACGAGGGAGACGACGATCAGCATGATCGGCCCGCCGCCGATGTCGTTGCCCTTGCCGAGTGCGGCGGAGAACGTGCCGAAGAACGTGTCCGTCTGGTCCCCGGTGGCCTTGGCGAGCACCTCGGAGACGCCGTCGGCGGCCGAGACGACCGTGTAGAGGATCAGCGGGGTGAAGGCGGAGGCGAGCACGGTCAGCCAGAGGAAGCCGACCGCCTCCGAGATCGCGGTGGTCAGCGGTACGCCGCGCACGGCTCGCTTGGCCACGGCCAGCAGCCACAGCAGCAGGGTGAGGATCGTCGAGGCCGCGAACACGACGGCGTACTGCTGGAGGAACTTCTGGTTCGTGAAGTCGACGTCGGCCGTCTCCTTCACGGCGTGGCTGAGCTTGTCGATCGTCCAGGAGGCGGCGTCGGCACAGCCCTTGGCGAGGGAGGAGAGGGGGTCGAGGGATGAGGTGGGGTCGGAGTCGAGCCCGCCGGACCTGGACGGACCGTTGCCTTTTTCGCAGTAGTCCTTGGCGGGACCGCGGATCAGGCCGCACGGGTCCTTGCTTACCGACGGTGTCGGAGTCGGACTGGGCGAGGGCGCGGCGAGGGCACGGGTGGCCAACAGCGTCAGGCCGGTCTGTACGGCGGTGACCGCAGCCGCCACCTTGAGGAAGCGGTGGTTAGCGCGCATACGTGAACCCTCCGTACTCCTCGACGGCCTTCGTCATGTCGTCGGCGGTGGAGGCCCTCTGGTCGCGTCCCACCGGCACGGGACCGTCCTTCTGCTGGAAGTCGTTGATCTTCCAGTCGTTGTCGACCCACGTCAGCTGATACGTGGTGGTGTACCAGCTCTCGGACACGGGGTTGGTCGACGCCTCGCCGGACAGGCCGAAGAGCGACGTGTACCAGACCTCGACGCTCGCTCTGTCGCCGCTCAGCGAGGTGACCTTGGTGCCCACCGGGACCACCCGGGAGACGAACGTCTGGCCGGTCGGTGCGGTGCCGTTCTTCTCGAGGCCGATGTTGCTCAGGAACTTCTCGTTCGAGTAGGCGCTGTCCAGGTCCGCCTGGCGGCGGGCGGCGACATCGGGGGCGTAAACCGTGTTCACGATCCGGTGCCGCTGGGCGGTGTCGAACATGTCGGCCGAGCCGAGGGCCACCGAGTAGTTCGCCGCCGCGCTCTGCGCCCCCTGTTCGTCGTGGCTGAAGCCGGAGGGGATGCCGCCGGTCTTCGTCGTCACCGGGTGCTTGCCCGTGGGGGCGGTGGCGGCCGCCTTGGGGTCGTGGCCGTTGCCGCCGGAGTCCGCGGCGGAGGAGCCGCCCCCGCCTCGGTTGGCGAAGGCGATCGCGGCGACGAGGAGGACGACGACGGCGACCACGGTGACCAGGCTGCGCGAGGAGGAGCGGGGGCCGCGGCGGGCACCGCCGTAGGGGTCGGCGGAACGCTCGGGGAGCCGGGTGCGGGTCTGCCCGCCGCCGGCGTACAGCTCGTCGTCGGCGCGCGCGGTATCGCCGTGTCCGTGCTCGTCTCCGAGACTCATGTCCCGTACGCCCCCTCGACCTCGACCTCGTACCGGAACGCGTAGAAGTACGACGGTAGCCGTGCTGGTTCCCGCGTGGGCGCGGTGTGGTGACTCGACATCAGGGAAACGCAACCTCGGCCGGTGGGCACGGTGGGTGGGTGGGAGCAGCGGGGGCACCGGACGCGCCAGGACGGGCCGGCCGACGGCGCGGACGGGGGCACCGTGCGCGGCATGCGCGGGTGTGCGCCGGGCACAGGGCAGCGGTCTACACCGCCATGCCGTACACGATGGTGAACAGAGTGCCGAGGGAGCCGATGATGAAGACGCCCGTGAGGCCGGCGATGATGAGGCCCTTGCCCTGTTCGGCGCTGAAGGTGTCCCTGAGGGCCGTGGCACCGATACGCTGCTTCGCCGCGCCCCAGACGGCGATGCCGAGGCAGAGCAGGATGGCCACCGCCATGACCACCTCGATCATCACCTTCGCCTCGTTGCCCAGGCTGCCGAAGGGGCCCCAGTCCGGAGCGATCCCGCCGATGATGGTGTTGATGTCTCCCTTGTCGGCCGCAAAGAGCATGTAAGTCACCGCCCCTGGTGGGTAGTTCCGGTGCCCCTGCGGGCACGCAGAGGTCAGGCCTCATTGTCGCCGACAATGACGCCCGCGCATGTCGACTTGGCGCCATTGCCGACCGGTTTCGTGCGTACGGTTACTCTGTGTATCACGGCAGGTCACGCCGAGCACACTTTTCACGCTCCCGCAAAGCTTCTGACGGCCGGTCGGGTGAGTGGTCGCGTGCCGTGTCGATGGTCTCACGCCCTGCCGGTCGCGAAGTGGCCGAACTCGCCTGTCTTTTACGCCCGGACCGGCTCCGGGCGGTGCGTGGGAGCAGGGCCCGGGCCGAAATCCATGAGTCGGGGCAAGAGGGGCGATGCCGGGCGAAGTGTGCGGTGAACGGGGGTTTCACAGGAAGATCTCAGTGCAGTCGGAATCCCGTTCTCACCTTCCTGGGACACAGTGGAGCCTGATGAAGCGCACCACAGGGATCCAGAGCCTCGCCCGTCGCGTACGCTCGCGCGCCCGCACCCGGACCTCCGCGCTGTGCGTCGGCCTGGTGCTGATCGCGCTGACCTCGGCCTCCGTCGCGTCCGCCTCCGACGGGCCGGGCCCCCTGGGGGTGACCGCGGTGATCCCGGAGAACGCGCAGAGCGCGCGGATCGGAGCGCTGTTCGCCGCCGACAAGGCCGGCGACCTGCCCGGCAGCCACTTCTGCACCGCGTCGGTCGTGCACAGCCCCAACCGGAACCTCGTCCTCACTGCCGCGCACTGCCTGACCGGCGACACCGCTCTCGTCTTCGCGCCGGGATACCGGGACGGCAGGGCCCCGTACGGGGTCTGGCAGGTCAAGAAGCAGTTCCTGCCGGGTGATTGGTCCAAGGGCAGGGACGAGGACAGCGACCTCGCCTTCCTCGTGCTCTTCCCCGACGACGGCAGGAACGTCGAGGACGTCGTCGGCGGCAACCGATTCGTCAGCGGCATGGCCACCGGGGCGACCGCGGTGACCGTCACCGGGTATCCCGACTCCCGCGAGGTGCCCGTCACCTGCACCAACAAGCCGCACCGGCACAGCCGCACCCAGCAGCGCATCGACTGCCCCGAGTTCACCGGCGGCACCAGCGGCAGCCCGTGGATCAACGGCGACCGGCAGGTGGTCGGGGTGCTCGGCGGGCACGAGCGGGGCGGGTCAACGGCCGACACCTCGTACAGCGTCGTCTTCGGCGCCGAGGCGGCCGCGCTCTACGAGGACGCCGCCGCCGATCCGTGAGGGCCGATCCGCGGCCTGTTTCCGCTGGGCCGGCCGCGATAGCTTCCCTAGACTGTTCCGAGCGGGCTGACTGCCGGGCGGCGAGGGGTGGTTGACGGTGCGTAAGGCGTGGGTCGTGACGATCGCCGCCGTCGGATCCGGAGTCGCCTTCGTGATGCTGCTCGTCGTCGGCGTGTACGTCGTCGCCGGCAACCTCGTCAACGGGGTGGGCGGCGGCGCCGTCCGGCTCGCCAAGGGCGCCGTGCCGGCCGCCTACCAGTCGCTCGTGCAGAAGTGGGGCAATCTGTGTCCCGCCATCAACCCGGCCTTGCTCGCCGCCCAGTTGTACCAGGAGAGCGGGTTCAACCCGAACGCCAGGTCGGCCGCCGCGGCGGAGGGCATCGCGCAGTTCATCCCGGGGACCTGGGCCACGCACGGCGTGGACGGCGACGGCGACGGCAAGCGGGACGTCTGGGACCCGGACGACGCGATCCCCTCGGCCGCCTCCTACGACTGCGAACTCGCCAAGTACGTCAAGGACGTGCCCGGCGACCTCTCGGACAACATGCTCGCGGCCTACAACGCGGGGGCGTACGCCGTCATCAAGTACGGGGGTGTGCCGCCGTACGCGGAGACCCGGAACTACGTGAAGACGATCACGGCCCTGGAGAGGAGCTTCGCCGCGCCCGTCACCCGGGTCGATCCCTCGCAGCAGGCGGCCGGCGCGATCTCCTACGCGCAGAGCAAACTCGATACGCCCTATCTGTGGGGCGGGAACGGCACCGCCGACCAGGGCGGCCGGTTCGACTGCTCGGGGCTGACCAAGGCCGCGTTCGAGAGTGTGGGGATCAGTCTGCCGCGGGTGGCCAACGACCAGTACAACGCCGGCCCGCACCCCCGCCGGGAGGAACTGCTCCCCGGCGACCTGGTGTTCTTCTCCGACGATCTGTCCGATTCGAGGGCCATTCGGCACGTGGGCATCTACGTCGGCGGCGGATATATGATCGACGCGCCTCGGCCGGGTGCGGTCATCCGTTTCGACCCGATCGACACACCGGACTATTTCGGGGCCACCCGGGTCACCGAAGACGGCGCGAAAGCACTCCCCACCTCGGTGTGAACCGAGCGTGAACCCCACCCCTGAGCTGCGACGACGAGTCTCTCTTCGATAACGTCTGCGTGATCATTCGGTGGACCGTGGAACGCATCGAACGGGGTCGTGCGTTCCTGTTGACGTACTGACGTACCGACGTCCGAGGACACGACGAAGGGGCCGCAGCGCGATGGCTGGACTCGCCGAATCCGGGTCGAACCCCGACGTCGACCTGCTCTACGACATCAACGGCCTGGCCAGGGACGCCCCGCACTGGTTCGACCGGGTCATGGAGTACGTCGGTGAGTACGGGCTGCTGCTCGCCACGGTCCTGGTGGTGCTGTGGTGCTGGTGGTCCGTGCGGCGGCGGGGCGCCGAGGATGCCGCCTCCGGTGTGGCCGCGCTGGTGTGGGCGCCGCTCGCGGCGGGGATCGCGGTGTTGGTGAACGTGCCGATCCGGGGGTTCGTGCAGCGGCCCCGGCCGTTCCGGGACCACCAGGGGCTGGACGTCCTGGTGTCGGGGAAGACCGACTTCTCCTTCGTCAGCGATCACGCGACGCTCACCATGGCGATGGGCGTGGCGCTGTTCGTGGCCGACCGGCGGTTCGGTCTGGTCGGGATCGGACTGGCGCTGCTGGAGGGGTTCTGCCGGGTGTACATGGGCGTGCACTATCCGACCGACGTGGTCGGTGGGTTCGCGCTGGGCACGGCGGTGGCGCTGCTGCTGTCGCCCGTCGCGATGGCGCTGCTCACGCCTGTGCTGAAGGCCGTCGAGAGGTCGCGGTGGGGGGCGTGGTTCGTACGGGCTCCTTCGGCCGGGGTGCGTCGGGGGACGGTGCCGGACGGGGCGCGTGCGGAGGAACGGGCCGCCGCCGAGGAGCGGGACCTCGCGGCGTAGCGCGACGGCGCCCGCGAGCGCGGCGAGCGCACGGCCCCGCACCGACGGCTGCGTCTACAGCCCCTGCGGGTAGCTGAAGAAGCCCTCCGGGTCGTACTGCTGCTTCAGTCGCTTCAGCCGGGGGGCCGCGGCGCCGTAGTAGGCCGTGCGCCAGTTCGTCAGGGTGGGGTCGGTGTAGTTCTGGTAGGCGGCGCCCGAGGCGTACGGCCTCATGGCGGAGTGGGCGGACGTGAGCCAGGACTGGGCGCTCGTGCCCGCGCCGGTGGGGGACCAGGACGCTATGTACTGGGCGAGCATGCGCGAGCGCCGGTGGACGAAGGCCGTCGCCGTGGGCGAGACACGGTTGACCGCGCCGCCGAGTGCGGTGAGCGCGATGCTGCCCGCGCCGCCCCGCACCGTTGAGAGCTGCGACAGCAGCGTCTGGACGCCGGCGGCGGACAGCGACCGGTCGAAGAAGTCGGAGCGCGCCGCGTAGGTCTCACGGCCGAGCCTGCCCTGCGGGGAGCGGCCGGGTGTCGAGCCGGGCAGGTGGCACTGGGGCTCGGTCGGGAAGGACGAGCAGCCCGCGTAGGCCTCCATGGCACCCTCGTACGAGTGGCGCTTCAGCGAGACGCTCGAGGCTCCGGCGCCGATCGTCGCGGCCAGGCGGTCCACCGCGTTCTGCAACTCGCCGTAGGTGCCGAGGGAGAAGGCGGCCACGGACACCCTCGGGGTGCCGCCGGGGGTGTTCTCCAGGTGGAGGGAGGACCAGATCTCGTCCGGCTGGCCGGGGCCCCACTCCTGCCAGGCCGTCACCACCGCCGCCGCCTTCGCCCACGGCCAGGTGAGGTAGGCGGACACCGCCTGGGGCGCGGGGTGGGTGCGGAACCGCAGTTCGGTGACGACGCCGAAGTTGCCGTTGCCCGCGCCGCGCAGCGCCCAGAACAGGTCCTTGTTCTCGTCTCCGTCGACGGTCAGTTGACGGCCGTCGGCGGTGACGATGGTGGCCTGGGTGAGGCTGTCGCAGGTCAGGCCGTAGGCGCGGGAGACGACACCGTGGCCGCCGCCCAGCACCAGGCCGGAGACGCCGACCGTCGGGCAGGAGCCGGCGGGTAGCGTCACGCCCTTCGCGGCGAGCGCCCGGTAGACGTCGATGAGTTTGGCGCCGGCGCCGACCACGGCCGATGTCCCGCCGGCCCTGACCTGGTTCAGCCTGGAGACGTCGAGGATCAGCCGGCCGTCGCCGGAGGACCAGCCGGCGTAGGAGTGGCCGCCGTTGCGGACGGCCACGCGCAGGCGGTGGGCGCGGGCGTAGGAGAGCGTCGTCCGGATGTCGTCGGCGTGGGCGACGTAGGCGACGGCGGCGGGCTTCAGCCCGTCGAACCGGGTGTTGTAGAGCTGGTGGGCGGTGCTCCAGTGGGCGTCGCCGGGGCGGATCAGGGTGCCGTCCAGGGCACGGCCGAGCGCGGTCCAGTCGGCGGGGGCCGCGGCACCGGTGGCGCGACCTCCCGTGCCCGAGCGCGTCCCGCCCGGGGACGGCGACGTCGCTCCGGCGGCGGTACCGGCCGCTCCCGTGGCCGTTCCGCTGCCGCCACCGCTGCACGCTGCCGTGGCCAGCGCGGCCACCGCTGCCGCCCCGCCCCCGATGAACGCACGCCGTTCCATGTCTGCGCCTCCTGTCGGCTCCCGTGGAGCGAGACGACGCCCCGGCCCGGCGGGTTCCAGGAAGTCGCAACGGGCGGTCCTGGCCCGTCCGTCGGGACCTTCGCGTGCCCTCCCCGTGAGCGTTCCGTGATCTCACCGCACCGTCGGCAGGGGTTCACCCCTCGTTCACTTCCGGCCATCGGCGGCTTCACCTGTTCTGCCTAGTTTCGGCCTTACACGGTGCTGATGCGCACCTCGTCGCACCGGCGACACCACTCTTCGCACGCCGCCGATCAGGACGGCGGCTCCTGGAAGGAACTCCCTCAAGTGAAGCTTCAGCGCAAGAACCGGCGGGCACTCGCTCTCGGCGTCCTCGCCGCCTCCGGCGCCCTGGCCCTCACGGCGTGCGGCTCCGACAACAACAGCGGCAAGGACGGCGGCGACAGCAGCTCGTCCGCCGCCGCCGCTCCCGGCTCGGTCAAGTGCGACAGCGCCAAGGGCCAGCTGCAGGCGTCCGGTTCCTCGGCGCAGAAGAACGCGATCGACGCGTGGGTCAAGCAGTACGGCCAGGCCTGCAAGGACGTGCAGATCAACTACAACCCGACCGGTTCGGGCGCCGGTATCACCGCCTTCCTCCAGGGCCAGACCGCGTTCGCCGGTTCTGACTCCCCCCTGAAGCCGGAGGAGATCGAGCAGTCCAAGAAGGTCTGCTCGGGCGGCCAGGCGATCGACCTGCCCATGGTCGGCGGTCCGATCGCGGTCGGCTTCAACGTGCCGGGCGTGGACAACCTGACCCTCGACCCGTCCACCATCGCCAAGATCTTCAACGGCAAGATCACCAACTGGAACGACGAGGCGATCAAGAAGCTGAACCCGAGCGCCGAGCTGCCCGACCTGAAGATCCAGGCGTTCCACCGCTCCGACGAGTCCGGCACCACGGACAACTTCACCAAGTACCTGATCGCCACCGCCAAGAGCGACTGGCCGTACTCGGGCGGCAAGGCCTGGCAGGCCAAGGGCGGCCAGTCCGCGCAGGGCTCCTCCGGCCTCGCCCAGCAGGTCAAGCAGACCTCCGGCGCGATCTCCTACTTCGAGCTCTCCTACGCCTCCGACGGCATCAAGACCGTCGACCTGAAGACGGGCGCCGCCACCCCGGCCAAGGCCACCGCCGAGAACGCCAGCAAGGCCATCGCCGCGGCGCAGGTCGTCGGCACCGGGCAGGACATGGCGCTGAAGCTCAACTACGAGCCGAAGGAGGACGGCGCCTACCCGCTCACCCTGGTCACCTACGAGATCGCGTGTGACAAGGGCAACAAGGCCGACACCCTGCCGGCCGTGAAGTCCTTCCTGTCCTACATCGCCTCCGAGGACGGCCAGAAGCAGCTGACCAGCGCCTCCTACGCGCCGATCCCCGACGAGATCATCACCAAGGTCCGCTCCACCATCTCGGGCCTGAGCTGATCTGAGCGTGCGGCCGGGTCCCGCCACCGAACGGGACCCGGACCGCATCGTCCGGTGCACCGCCGCCAGGAGCCCGTACACCGCGTACGGCTCCGCAGACCGGAGAACCCGATGGACACAACCACACAGCACAACGACGCAGCTCCGCCCCTCACCCCCACGGGCCCGGCCGCCCACAAGCGCGCCGCCCGTGGCGCCAGCCGTCCCGGGGACCGCATCTTCCTCGGGCTCTCCCGCGGATCGGGCATCCTGCTCCTGGTGATCATGGCCGCGATCGCGGTCTTCCTCACCTACCGTGCCGCCCTCGCCATCAACAAGGACGACGGCAACTTCCTGACCACCTTCGAGTGGAACACCGGCGTGCTGCCGCCCCAGTTCGGCATCGCCGTGCTGGCGTTCGGCACGGTCGTCTCCTCGATCGTCGCCATGGCCCTCGCGGTCCCGGTGGCGGTCGGCATCGCGCTGTTCCTCACGCACTACGCCCCGCGCAAGCTCAGCGGCCCCATCGCCTACGTGATCGACCTGCTGGCCGCCGTGCCGTCGATCGTCTACGGCCTGTGGGGTGCCCTGGTCCTCGTGCCGCATCTGAACGGCCTGTACGGCTGGCTCGACGAGTACTTCGGCTGGACCGGCGTCCTGTCCTGGCAGGGCGGCGCCCCGCGGTCGCTGCTCACCGTGGGCATCCTGCTGGCGATCATGATCCTGCCGATCATCACCAACGTCAGCCGCGAGGTCTTCCGCCAGGTCCCGCGGATGCACGAGGAGGCCGCGCTGGCCCTCGGCGCCACGCGCTGGGAGGTCATCCGCATGTCGGTGCTGCCCTTCGGCCGCTCCGGTGTGATCTCCGCCTCGATGCTCGGCCTCGGCCGCGCGCTCGGCGAGACGATGGCCGTCGCCACCGTGCTCTCCCCGACCTTCGACATCAAGGCCAGCCTGCTGGACCCGGGCGGCGGCACCTTCGCCCAGAACATCGCGAGCAAGTTCAACGAGGCCACCGAGTTCGGCCAGGACGCGCTGATCGCCTCCGGTCTCGTGCTGTTCGTGATCACCCTGCTGGTCAACGGTGCGGCCCGCATGATCATCAACCGCCGCAAGGAGTACTCGGGGGCCAACGCATGAGCACGCCAGCCGTCACCGACAAGCGCGCCGGCGCGCTGCGCCGCGCCAGCCTTCCCAAGTGGTTCCCGCTCGCCGTCGTCGCGGGGTCCGTCGCCGTGGCCGTGGCCATCGGCCTGGGCACCGGACTGGACAGCAAGGTGCAGTGGGGCCTGATCGCCGCCGTCCTCGCCGTTGTCGTCACCTATGTCGTGGCGAGCCGGGTCGAGGGCCGCAGGCAGGCCAGGGACCGCATCGCCACCAGCCTGGCCTGGGTCTGCTTCCTCGTCGCCGTCGTCCCGCTGGCCTCGCTGGTCTGGGTCACGGTCGAGCGCGGTGCGAAGGGGCTCGACGGCTACTTCCTCAGCCACTCCATGGCCGGTGTCGCCGACACCGAGCCGGGCGGCGGCATCTACCACGCCCTGGTCGGCACCCTGGAACAGGTGGGCCTCGCCACCCTGATCGCCGTGCCGATCGGTGTGCTGACCGCGATCTACCTGGTCGAGTACGGGCGCGGCGGGCTCGCCAAGGCCGTCACCTTCTTCGTCGACGTGATGACCGGCATCCCCTCGATCGTCGCCGGCCTCTTCGTCCTCAGTTTCTGGATCCTGATCCTCAAGATGGGCTACTCCGGCTTCGCCGGTTCGCTCGCCCTGGCGATCCTGATGATGCCCGTGGTGGTCCGCTCCACCGAGGAGATGCTCAAGCTCGTCCCCAACGAGCTGCGCGAGGCCTCCCTCGCGCTGGGCGTCCCGAAGTGGCGCACCATCCTCAAGGTGGTCCTGCCGACGTCCATCGGCGGCATCGCCACGGGTGTGATGCTCTCCATCGCGCGCATCACCGGTGAGACCGCTCCCGTCCTGCTGCTGGTGTGGGGCACGAACTTCATCAACTCCAACCCCTTCAAGGACCCGCAGGCCTCGCTGCCGCTGTACATCTACCAGCAGTACGCGAACAGCTCGGGTTCCGGCGCGGCCTACGACCGCGCCTGGGCGGCGGCTCTCACCCTCATCGCCTTCGTGATGATCCTGAACCTGGTGGCCCGCGGCATCGCCCGCTGGAAGGCCCCGAAGACCGGTCGCTGACGGCGGCCACTGAAGCGACTGAGACGACTGGAAGTGAAGAAGTAGTCATGGCCAAGCGAATCGACGTGAGCGGGCTCACCGCCTACTACGGCTCCCACAAGGCGATCGAGGACATCTCGATGACGGTCGAGCCGCGTTCGGTGACGGCCTTCATCGGGCCGTCCGGCTGCGGCAAGTCGACGTTCCTGCGCACCCTGAACCGGATGCACGAGGTCACGCCGGGCGGCCGGGTCGAGGGCAAGGTGATGCTGGACTCCGAGGACCTCTACGGCGCCGGGATCGACCCGGTGAACGTCCGCCGTGAGGTGGGCATGGTCTTCCAGCGGCCGAACCCGTTCCCCACCATGTCGATCTTCGACAACGTGGCAGCGGGACTGCGTCTGAACGGCACGTACAAGAAGGGCGAGCTGAACGACGTCGTCGAGAAGTCGCTCAGGGGCGCGAACCTCTGGAACGAGGTCAAGGACCGGCTGAACAAGCCGGGCTCGGGGCTGTCCGGCGGTCAGCAGCAGCGGCTGTGCATTGCGCGGGCGATCGCCGTCGAGCCGAAGGTGCTGCTCATGGACGAGCCCTGCTCCGCCCTGGACCCGATCTCCACCCTCGCCATCGAGGACCTGATCGGCGAGCTGAAGCAGCGCTTCACGATCGTCATCGTGACGCACAACATGCAGCAGGCGGCGCGCGTCTCGGACCGTACGGCGTTCTTCAACCTGGCGGCCGTCGGGCAGCCGGGCCGGCTGATCGAGATCGACGACACCGAGCGGATCTTCTCCAACCCCTCGGTCCAAGCGACCGAGGACTACATCTCCGGCCGCTTCGGCTGATCCGAGCCGGTAACCGACCCCTCGCGGTGCTGCATGGCGGTGCCACCGCGAGGACGCGGAAGGGCCCGCCCCCGGCTCACGGGGGCGGGCCCTGCGCATTGCCGGCCGGGCGGTCCTACAGGATCGCCAGGTCGATCAGCCAGAAGGCCAGGGCCGACATGATCGCGGCGGCCGGCATGGTGATGAACCAGCCGAGGACGATGTTCTTCGCCACGCCCCAGCGGACGGCGTTCACCCGCTTCGTCGCGCCCACACCCATGATCGCCGAGGTGATGACGTGGGTGGTGGAGATCGGTGCCTTGAACAGGAAGGCGGTGCCGAACATGATCGACGCGCCGGTCGCCTCGGCCGCGAAGCCCTGCGGCGGGTCCAGCTCGATGATCTTGCGGCCCAGGGTGCGCATGATGCGCCAGCCGCCCGCGTAGGTGCCCAGCGACAGCATCAGCGCGGAGATCAGCTTCACCCACACCGGGATCGGGTCGCCGTACGTCTCGACGCCGCCGATGACCAGCGCCATCACCACCACGCCCATGGTCTTCTGGGCGTCCTGCAGGCCGTGGCCGAGCGCCATGCCGGCCGCGGAGACCGTCTGCGCTATACGGAAGCCGCGCTTGGCCTTGTGCGGGTTGGTCCGGCGGAAGATCCACATGATCAGCGTCATGACCAGGTAGCCGACGATCAGGCCGACCACCGGCGACAGGAACATCGGCGTGACGACCTTGTCCAGGACGCCGTTCCAGTGCACCGCCGTGCCGCCCGCCAGGGCCGCGCCCACCAGGCCGCCGAACAGGGCGTGCGAGGAGGACGAGGGCAGGCCGAAGTACCAGGTGACCAGGTTCCAGACGATGGCGCCGAGCAGCGCCGAGAAGAGGATGCCCATCCCCTGGCTGCCGCTGGGGGTCTCGATCAGACCCTCGCTGACGGTCTTGGCGACCCCGCTGCCGAGGAAGGCGCCGGCCAGGTTCATCACCGCGGCCATGGCCAGCGCGGCCCGCGGGGTGAGAGCGCGGGTCGAGACGGAGGTGGCGATCGCGTTCGCGGAGTCGTGGAAGCCGTTGGTGTAGGCGAAGCCCAGGGCGACCAGGATGGTCAGTATCAGAGCGAAGGTGTCCATGGACGCCTCAGGACTCCTTGACCGCGATGGTCTCCACCGTGTTCGCCACGTGCTCGAAGGCGTCCGCCGCCTCCTCCAGTACGTCCACGATCTGCTTGAGCTTGAGCACCTCGATCGCGTCGTACTTGCCGTTGAACAGGTGGGCGAGGAGCTTGCGGTGGATCTGGTCCGCCTGGTTCTCCAGGCGGTTCACCTCGATCCAGTACTCGGTGAGGTTCTCCATCGTGCGCAGGTGAGGCATGGCCTCGGCGGTCAGCTCGGCCGCCCGCGCCAGGACCTCGATCTGCTGTTCGACGCCCTTGGGCAGTTCCTCGATGTTGTAGAGGACGACCAGGTCGACGGCCTCCTCCATGAAGTCCATGATGTCGTCGAGGGACGACGCGAGGGAGTAGATGTCCTCGCGGTCGAAGGGCGTGATGAAGGAGGAGTTCAGCTGGTGGAAGATCGCGTGCGTGGCGTCGTCGCCTGCGTGTTCCGCGGCCCGCATACGCTCTGCGATCTCGGCCCGGGCGGAGGTGTCCGCCCCGAGCAGTTCCATCAGGAGTTTGGAGCCCGTGACGATGTTGTCCGCGGACGCGGCGAACATGTCGTAGAAGCTCGTCTCCCTGGGGGTCAGACGAAAGCGCACGTGGGGTCCTCGGGGTGCTTCGGTTTCGGTCAGGGTGATGCTAAGGGCATCATCCGGCCATTGGATGAGAGCCTCGGGCGGAATGGCGTCCGATCAGCGCGCGGCGTCCGGTGCGTGCGATCGTCGGGCACCGGAGGGTCCTCGTAGCGGAGCTACCAGGGCCTTCCGGCAACGCGGCGAGCGTGCGTGCCGGGCGTCGTGCCCCGGGGGTCCATTCTGCCCGGGGCTCTCAGGGGGCCGTCCCCCAGTGTCGCCCATCGCGCGCGGTGCTCGTCACGGGGGCTTGCCAGGGCCCTCCACCCGGGAAAATTCGGTACGATATACCCGGCAGGGGTATGCATGCCTGACTCCGTCACAAGCGGGAGGACGCGATGACGACCACCGAGGCCGGCGCTACGGCGCCCTCCGACGGCGCCACGGCCGCGCTCCCCGGAGAAGCCGGGCATGAGCACGCCACGTACGGCTACCACAAGCAGAAGGCGGAGCACCTCAAGCGGCTGCGCCGGATCGAGGGGCAGATCCGCGGGCTCCAGCGGATGGTCGAGGAGGACACCTACTGCATCGACATACTCACCCAGGTGTCCGCCTCCACCAAGGCCCTGCAGTCCTTCGCGCTGCAACTGCTGGAGGAGCATCTGCGGCACTGCGTGGCCGACGCCGCCGTCAAGGGCGGCTCGGAGGTCGACGCCAAGGTGGAGGAGGCCACCAAGGCGATCGGGCGGCTGCTGCGGACCTGAACCAGAGCGTGCCTACGGGGCCGGGGCCGCTCAGCCGTCGGAGCCGGTGCGGCGTTCCTCGGCGACTCTCAGCACCTCGTCGATGCTCTCCAGGCTGAGCCGCTCACGGGCCGCCGATGCCGCGATGATCAGCTCTCCGCACAGCTCGATCTCGGCGAGCGCCACGTGGTCCTGAACTGCCGTACCCACCGGAGCCACGCGCGTCACCTCGTCTCTGTCGTCGCCGGCTTCCTAGGGTAGGGAGCCGTCCACGGACCGCGCATGGCACGGAAGGGCTAGTTCGCCGGTCATTTCCGGCCGGCGGGCCGCTTCACCGAACCACCCCGGGGACTTTGCCGGGCCGCCCGGGCAATCTCAGGGCTCGGCGATCCGGCCGGTGTAGATGTCCTTCGACTGCGGCAGCGTCACGCTCACCGGGGTCCCGAAGGCGTACAGCAGGGTCGTGGAGAAGACGGCCACCGTCTTCCTCCCGTGGTCGTGGCCGCCGACGAAGCTGAAGCGCTGCCGGAGCTTGCGGACCCGGCCCTGGTCGTCGAGGTAGACGTCGAACGGGACGTCGGCCGTGGCGAACCCTTTCGCCGCCGCCTTCAGCTCGGCCCTCAGCGCCTCATCACCGGCCGCCGGGGAGTTCTTCGCCGCCAGCGCCAGATCGGCGGTGCCCCGGAAGTGCCGCACCGCGACACCCGCCACCCGGGTGTCCTCGACGAACGCGGCCGTCCGGGTCCCGCGCAGCACCTGGGCGGCGGCGAGGGGGTCGGTGGCGCCACCGGTGACCAGGTTGCCGTCTGACAGCGTCGTCGTCTCCACCCGCACCCACTTGTCTGCGGGCACACCCGCTCCCCGGTTCTTCATGTACAGGGCACCCGGAGCGAGCAGTTCGGTGATCGGCCGGTGCTCGGGGGCTCCGGTGGGGTCCTGCGGCAGCACCAGCGTCAGCCGCCCGAGCTGCCGCCGGAAGTCGTAGACCCCCTCGCCGCGGATCGTCACACGCGTCCCGCCCGCGGCCATCTCCATCGCCGTACGGGCCTGGGAACTGCCCGCCGCGAGCAGCGCGTCGGGGACCCGGCGCACGGTCCGCACCGGGTCGTGGGCCGCGCGCGAGTCCTCGGCGGCCACGCCGTCGCCGGAGCAGCCGGTGGCGCACGCGCAGAGCAACAGCCCCGCCGCGAGCACCGCCTTGCCCGTCATCCGCCGCTGCCGCTCCGCCATCGCCTGCCTACCCCCAGCCGTTCCGTCCTCACCGGCCCCCTGTCCTCCGGTTCAACGACGCGTACTCGGGCCCGTCACGCGCGGGCGGCAGCCGCGGGAGGCCGCAACCGGTTGTTCATCCGGCGTGGGTAGCGTGGTCCGCGTGGCGCGACAAGAAGGGTCCGGCCCCGCGCGGGAGCAACGGCAGCACCAGGAACACCGCACGACGACCGTCGAACAGGGGCGTTTCTGCGTGGCCCGGTGCGGCTGCGGCTGGCGCGGCCCCGCCCGCCGGGCGCGCAGCCTGGCCCGCTCGGACGCGGAGGGGCACGCGCAAGACGCCTGACGGCCGCGGGGGCACCGGGCGGCCCCGCGGCATCACCGCAGGCGCAGCGCGCTCAGCAGTTCGTCGACGAGTTCACGGTCACGGAACTGGGTCAGCCGGCCGCGGGCGGCGGCGGGCGGCAGCCAGCGCAGCCGGTCCACCTCCTTGTTGGGCGTGAAACCGCCCGTGGTGGCCTCGGCCGCCCAGTACCGCACCTGCTTGGGACGCCCGTCCGCCATGTAGGCGACGGTGCTCAGCTCCACGCCCGGAGCAGCGGCGTACCCCGTCTCCTCCGCCACCTCCCGCAGGGCGCCCGCCAGCGGGTCCTCGCCCGGCTCGAGCTTTCCCTTCGGCCAGGACCAGTCGTCGTACTTCGGCCGGTGCACCAGGCAGAGCTCGATCGAGCCGCCCGACGGGGCGCGGCGCCACAGGACGCAGCCGGCCGCCCGGACGACGGTGTCCTTCGGGTCCTTCGCATCCGGCACCGTGCTCACCGCCTCCTTCGCTCGATGTCTTTCGCTCCGTGCCCTTCAGTCCGCGCCGATCGCCTGCGTCTGCCACGCCTGCTGGAAGGCGAACCTGGCGCCCTCCACCTCGTGGCGCTGATCCGCGTGGAGCACGCCGAGCGCGTACGCCGTCGACGGGGCGATGCGGGGCGTGCGGGCGGCCGCGGCCGCGGCGGCCGCCGCCTCCGAGGCGTCACGGTGCCGATCGAGGGCGCGGCCCGCCGCGAGAAGCCGTGCGTCCGCGGGGGCGCCGTCCGCGTCGACGGCGTGCAGTGCCTCCTGGGCGTACCGGTGCAGGCGCAGCAGCAGGCGGACCTGGTGCCAGGGAGTGTCCTGGGGATGCGGAGACCGGTCCGGGGCCAGACCGTGGACCAGCGCGGCCGCGTTGTACGGCCTGCCCGCGGTGACGAGGGGAAGTGCGGCGACGGCGTCCGCCAGGCGTTGCCGGGCGGCGGTGGCCAGGGAGTGGGGGGCCGGGGTGTGCGCGGTGCGCGCGAGAGGGACGTCGCCGGCGAGGACGGCGACCTTGTCCGCGACGGCGTGGAAGCGGCTGGAGCCGAGGGCCTGGAGGGCCGTGGAGTGGGCCCGGGTGCGGGCGAGGGTGAGCCGGCGGTCCAGGAGGGCGCCCGCCTTCGCGGCGCCCAGGGTGCGGTTGCCGTGGCCGCGTTCGGTCGTGGGCGCCGACGGGTGGGGAGGAGTCCCGGTGGTGCCGGGGGCCTCCGCCACGCTCGAACGGGCCCGCGCGGGGGCACCCCCGTCGCCCGCCCGTGCCGCCCTGGGGGTGCCTCCCAGGCGTTCGGCACCAGGGGAGGTACGGCTGCCCACAGCCACGTCTCCCGTGTCGGCACGACCGCCTGCGGCCACCTCGGGGGAGAGTCTGTGGAGCGCTTGCAACAGCCTTTCCAGACGGGCCTGGTAGGCGTGTTCTCGGGCCAGCGTGCCGGATGTCCAGGCGAGTTCGGCGCGGAGTTGTTCCGCCCAGGCCTCGTCCAGCAGGGGGCCGAAGGTGTGCAGGGTGCCGCTGATGCGGCGGGCCGCGCGGCGCAGGGCCCTGACCGCGTCGACGGACTTCCCGCCGCCGCCGGTCTCGTGGTGCAGGCGCAGGGCACGGAGGAACTCCGTCGCCTGCGCCCGCAGGTAGTCCGAGAGGGCATCGACGGCCACTGCCCCGGCGGCCGCGGGGTCCGCCGGGTCAAGGTGTCGCTGTGCCACGCCGGCGCCTCCGGGCGTCAATGAGCGTCTCCTGGATGTTGCGCAGGGGCTGACCGTCGCCGTCGACCGAGTGCCGGGTCCAGTCGCCGTCCGGGCCGAGGTGCCAGGAGGCGGTGGTGTCGGCCATGCCGGTCTCCAGGAGCCGGTTGAGCGAGGCCCGGTGGGCCGGGTCGGTGACCCGGACCAGGGCCTCGATACGGCGGTCGAGGTTGCGGTGCATCATGTCGGCGCTGCCGATCCACACCTCGGACTCGCCGCCGTTGCCGAAGGAGAAGATCCGCGAGTGCTCCAGGAAGCGGCCGAGGATCGAGCGGACGCGGATGTTCTCCGACAGGCCGGGGACGCCGGGGCGCAGCGCGCAGATGCCGCGCACCCACACGTCGACCGGCACTCCGGCCTGGGAGGCGCTGTAGAGGGCGTCGACGACGGCCTCGTCGACCATCGAGTTGACCTTGATGCGGATGGACGCGGGCCGTCCGGCGCGGTGGTGCTGGATCTCCTTGTTGATCCGCGAGACGAGACCGTCCCGCAGGGACTTGGGCGCGACGAGCAGCCGGCGGTAGGTCTCGCGGCGGGAGTAGCCGGAGAGGCGGTTGAACAGGTCGGACAGGTCCGCGCCGACCTGCGGGTCCGCGGTGAGCAGGCCGAGGTCCTCGTACAGCCGGGCGGTCTTGGGGTGGTAGTTGCCGGTGCCGACATGGCTGTAGCGCCGCAGGGTGTCGTCGCCCTCCTGGCGGACCACCAGGGACAGCTTGCAGTGGGTCTTCAGGCCCACGAGGCCGTAGACGACGTGGCAGCCGGCCTCCTCCAGCTTGCGCGCCCACTTGATGTTGGCGTGCTCGTCGAAACGGGCCTTGATCTCGACCAGGACGAGGACCTGCTTGCCGGCCTCGGCGGCGTCGATGAGCGCGTCGACTATCGGGGAGTCGCCGGAGGTGCGGTACAGGGTCTGCTTGATGGCGAGGACGTCGGGGTCGGCGGCCGCCTGCTCCAGGAAGGCCTGGACGGAGGTGGAGAAGGAGTCGTACGGGTGGTGCAGGAGCACGTCCCGCTGGCGCAGGGCCGCGAAGATGTCGGGCGCGGAGGCCGACTCGACCTCGGCGAGGTCGCGGTGGGTGCCGGCGACGAACTTGGGGTACTTCAGCTCGGGCCGCTCGAGGCTGTGGATGCGGAAGAGGCCGGTGAGGTCGAGCGGGCCGGGCAGCGGGTACACCTCGGCCTCACTGATCTTCAGCTCGCGCACGAGGAGGTCCAGCACCTCGCGGTCGATGGACTCCTCGACCTCCAGGCGCACCGGCGGCCCGAAGCGGCGCCGCATGAGCTCCTTCTCCAGGGCCTGGAGCAGGTTCTCGGTGTCGTCCTCCTCGACCTCCAGGTCCTCGTTGCGGGTGAGGCGGAACGTGTGGTGCTCCAGCACCTCCATGCCCGGGAACAGCTCCTCCAGGTGGGCGGCGATGACGTCCTCGAGGGGGACGTAGCGGCCCGAGGAGCTCTCCAGGAAGCGGGAGAGCAGCGGCGGCACCTTGACGCGGGCGAAGTGGCGGTGGCCGGTGA
Source organism: Streptomyces sp. NPDC003393 (assembly GCF_053589015.1). Lineage (NCBI taxonomy): Bacteria > Bacillati > Actinomycetota > Actinomycetes > Kitasatosporales > Streptomycetaceae > Streptomyces > Streptomyces sp. NPDC003393. Next base: position 24,663 of record NZ_JBSFRB010000036.1, read on the forward strand.
CCGGGTTGCGCACGACGACGGCCAGGTTCAGGGAGAGGCCTGAGATGTACGGGAAGGGGTGCGCGGGGTCGACCGCCAGCGGGGTCAGCACGGGGAAGATGCGCTGACGGAACAGGGTGAACAGGCGGGCCTGCTCCTTCTCCGTCAGTTCGCTCCAGCGGACCAGGTGGATGCCCTCCTCCGCCAGAGCGGGGGCGACGTCCTCGTGGTAGCAGGCGGCGTGCCGGGCCATGAGCTCGCGGGAGCGGGCCCAGATCATCTCCAGCACCTCCCGCGGCTGGAGGCCGGAGGCGGACCGGGTGGCGACTCCGGTGGCGATACGGCGCTTGAGGCCGGCGACCCGGACCATGAAGAACTCGTCGAGGTTGCTGGCGAAGATCGCGAGGAAGTTCGCCCGCTCCAGCAAAGGCGTGTTCGGGTCCTCGGCGAGTTCCAGGACCCGCTCGTTGAAGGCGAGCCAGCTGCGCTCCCGGTCGAGGAACCGGCCCTGGGGCAGCTGTTCCCCTTCGGCGTCCGTGGCCTCGTAGCCGTCGAGGTCGGCGTCGAGATCGGGGTCCAGGTCGGAGACCGCGGCCGCCACGGTGTGCGGGCGATGCGCGGCTATGGAGCCCACGGAGGGCTGGACGTGCGGGACCTGCGCTGCGGCCTGGGTGTCTGACTGGCTCATGAACCCATTCTTCCGCGCCCCGGGGGAGACAGGCGCGTCAAAAGCCGGGAGCGGGAGCACGGCTGCGGTCCCCGCGGGCGGCGGCGAGGGCTCTGGCAGGGCGGGTCTCATTGAGCGAGCGTCCCAGGACCATCTGAACCGCCGGTTACGGGGACGTGACGTCCCGGACGGCTGGGGGCGGCCCGCAGGGACCGGCGGCGGCCCCGGAGCCCGCATCACTCCGGGCGCCGGACACCGTCGGGGTGTCCGCGCCCGGCGGCCGCCACGTCTCCGCGCGCCGGGCCGTCAGGTCTCGGTGCGGTACATGAAATCCGTCTCGTACGTCGTGAAGCCGAGCCGTTCATAGACCGTCACCGCCGCCTTGTTGTCGGCGTCGACGTAGAGCATCGCGGTGGGCAGGCCCTGATCGGCCAGGTGACGCAGGCCGATCAGGGTGAGGGCCTTGCCGAGGCCGCCGCCCTGCGCCCCGGGGCGGACCCCGAGGACGTACACCTCGCCGAGCCCCTCGTCCGCGTGGACCTTGGTCCAGTGGAAGCCGACCAGCCGGCCCTCGCGCTCGGCCAGGAAGAACCCGCTCGGGTGGAACCAGGGCTCGGCCATGCGGGCGTCGAGGTCACGCTGGGTGAGGGACCCCTGCTCGGGGTGGTGGGCGAACGCCTCGGCGTTCACGGCGAGCCAGGCGGCGTCGTCCTGGCCGGGGACGAAGGTCCGCACCGTCACCCCCTCCGGCAGCACCGGCTCCGGCAGCTCGGGGCCGGTCAGCGGACGCCGCATCTGCCGCAGTTCCCGGAACAGGGTCAGCCCGAGCACCTGTGACAGGTGCCGGGCGGCGGAGTGACCGCCGTGCGCCCACACCCGCAGCCGCTTGCCGGAGGCGGCCAGCAGCGCCGATCCGAGCGCCCGCCCGTGTCCGCGGCCGCGGTGCGCGGGGTGGACGACCAGCTCGGCGGCGGGCGCCTCCACGGGATCGGTGTCCTCCAGCTGCGCGTAACCGACCAGCTCGCCGTCGACGCTCAGCAGCAGATGGGAGACGCCCTCCCGGGCGCCGCCGCGCAGCTGGAGCCGGCCCTGTTCGGACACCGCCTGCTGCCCGTCGGCACGGGCGGCCTCCGCCAGCAGGCCGAGGACGGCCTCGGCCTGGCCGGGGGAGAGCGCGGGGACGGAGTCCAGGGAGCGGGCGATCGGTGCGGTGTCGTCGCTGGTCATGCGTCCGAGACTACCGACGACCACAGGATCGGGCGGTCGGCTTGCCACGGGTCACCGCGGTTCGGGCTGTTCCGGCAGCTCCGGCAGCCCCGGCGGCGGGGTGGGTGCTCCCGGCAGCCGAACGGTCGCCACCGTGCCGCCGCCCTCGGCCGGGGCGAGGGCCACCTCACCGCCCGCCTGCTGGATCGTGCGGGCGACGATGGACAGGCCCAGGCCCGAGCCGGGCAGCGCGCGGGCGCTCGGGGAGCGCCAGAAGCGGTCGAAGACGTGGGGGAGTTCGTCGGCCGCGATACCGGGGCCGTGGTCGCGGACCGTGAGGACACCGTCGACCAGCAGCACCTCGACCGCGCCGGCCTCGGGGCTGAACTTCACGGCGTTGTCCAGGATGTTGACGATCGCGCGTTCCATGGCCGCCGGTTCCGCCCGCACGTACCAGGGGTCGAGGTCCGCCGTGACGGTCAGTTCGGGGCCGCGCAGCCGGGCGCGGCGCAGCGCCGTGTCCACGGTGTCGTGGAACGCGATCACCTGGACCCGCTCGCCCCGCTGGCTCTCCGAGCGCGACAGCTCCTGGAGGTCGCCGATCAGGGAGGCGAGCTCCGTCATCTGTGCCTTGACCGAGGCCAGCAGTGCCTTGCGGTCGGCCTCCGGCAGCGGGCGGCCGGTCTCCTCGCTGCGGGAGAGCAGCTCGATGTTGGTGCGCAGCGAGGTCAGCGGGGTGCGCAGCTCGTGGCCCGCGTCCGCGATCAGCTGCTGCTGCAGGTCGCGGGAGCTGGCCAGGGCGGACGTCATCGAGTTGAAGGAGCGGGACAGGCGGGCGATCTCGTCCTCGCTGTCGTCCTCCACGGGGATGCGGATGGTCAGGTCCTCGGTGCGGGCCACGTGCTCGACGGCCGCGGTGAGCCGGTCGACGGGCCGCAGACCGGCGCGGGCGACGGCGAGGCCGGCGGCTCCGGATCCGACGACCCCCAGGCCGGAGACGAGCAGGAGCAGCAGGGCCAGGTCGTTGAGGGTCTTCTCGGTGTCCTGCAGGGACAGGCCGAGCATGAAGGCGATGCCCGGGTAGGCCTCGGCGTCGGGGCCGGGGCCCGTCGGGACGGCGAGGGTCATCACCCGCACGTTGTTGCCCTGTTTGTCGGTGGCGGTGTGGAAGGTGCGCTGCCGCACGCTCGGGGCGGCGGCCACCTTCTTGTCCACGTCGCTGACCTTGATCACGCCCTCGGAGCGGGGGTCCACGCAGAACCGGCCCTGCGCCGTCACCAGCTGCACGTAGAGGAACGAGCGCTGCATGTCGCCGGTCGAGTCGTCCGTGGTCTGCGTGCAGTCGGCGGCCAGCGACGACGCCGTGGTGGCGGTCACCCGGCCGTAGCTCCCCAGTCGGGAGTCGACCTCGCTGTACAGGCGTCGCTGCACGACGAACCAGCAGGCGACGGAGACCGCCGCCACCGCGAACGCCACCGCCACCGCCACCAGCAGCGCCAGTCGTGAGCGGATCGGCAGCGAGCGGAACCGGCGCGCGACCCTGCTCACTCCGCGCCGCCCTGCCGCAGGACGTACCCCACCCCGCGCACCGTGTGCACCAGGCGCGGCTCGCCGCCGGCCTCGGTCTTGCGGCGCAGGTACATCACGTAGACGTCGAGCGAGTTCGACGACGGCTCGAAGTCGAAGCCCCAGACCGCCTTCAGGATCTGCTCACGGGTGAGCACCTGACGCGGATGGGCCATGAACATCTCCAGCAGCGTGAACTCGGTGCGGGTGAGCTCCACCTGGCGTCCGCCGCGCGTGACCTCGCGGGTGGCGAGGTCCATGCGCAGGTCGGCGAAGGTGAGCGCGTCGTCCTCGTCCGCCGCGCCCGCCACGGCCGCCGCGTAGGAACTGCGGCGCAGCAGGGCGCGGATACGGGCGAACAGCTCGTCCAGCTCGAACGGCTTGACCAGGTAGTCGTCCGCTCCGGCGTCCAGCCCGGTGACCCGGTCGCCGACCGTGTCGCGCGCCGTCAGCATCAGGATCGGGATGGTGTCGCCCGTCCCGCGGATGCGGCGCGCGGCCGTCAGGCCGTCCATGCGGGGCATCTGGATGTCGAGGACGACCAGGTCCGGTCCGTAGGCGCTCGCCTTCTCCAGGGCGTCCGCGCCGTCGACCGCGACCTCGGTGTCGTAGCCCTCGAAGGCGAGGCTGCGCTGGAGTGCCTCGCGCACCGCCGGCTCGTCGTCGACGATCAGGATGCGCTGGAGGTCGCGGTCGCGGTCACGGTCGCCGTCGAGGGGGCTCATCGGTCGTTGTTCCTCGGGTTTCCTGGGGCCGGTCGGCCTTTCCTGGGGCCGGTCGGCCGGGAGCGGCAGGGACGCTCCCAGCCTCGCACGTTCCGCGCCCACCGGGTGGGGCACGGGGCCTCGCGGCCTGTCACCCCGCCGGGATGTCCCGCGCCCGTCACGCCGCCAGGGCCGTGAGCCGCCTCAGCGGCACCTTGGGGCGGCGCGAGCGCCCGGCGGGGGTGCGCAGTCCCATCAACTGGGGGACGGCGGCGGGGGGCAGCGGGGGCCGGTCGGCGGGGTTGTCCGCCGGGCTGTGGAGCTCCTTGGCCACGGCCAGCGTCAGGGAGACGCCCGCGGGGACGCTCGCGTCGACGGTCTCGGTCCACTCGTGCACGACCTGCTGGATCATGGCGGTACTCCTTGCTGCGAGGTGTTGCGGGGTGCGGGCTGGGGTCTTCCGGTCGGTCCTCGGTGTCGCGGTCGGTGGTTCGGTGGGGGTCGGTGCCGTCGGCTCCGTCGCCGGTGCCGTCGCTTCGGCTCCGGTCAGCTCTGGGTGCCGGCGCGCAGCTCGGCCAGGTCGGCCTTGACGGTGTTGATCGGGATGGCGAAGCCGAGGCCCACGCTGCCCGCGCCGGACGAGTCCGAGGCGGCGGCCGAGTACATCGCCGAGTTGATGCCGATGACGTTGCCGTTCGCGTCGATGAGCGCGCCACCGGAGTTGCCCGGGTTCAGAGAGGCGTCGGTCTGGATCGCCTTGTAGGTGGTCGTGGAGGAGCCGGTGTCGCCGTTGAACTGGCGGCCGCCGAACTCGAACGGCCACCCCTGGCCGTCGCCCTGGCTCTGGTTCTCGTCGGTGGAGACGGTCACGTTCCGGTCGAGGGCGGAGACGATTCCGCTGGTGACGGTGCCGGTCAGGCCTTCGGGGGAGCCGATGGCGACGACCTGGTCGCCGACCGCGACGCCGTCCGAGTTGCCGAGGGTGGCCGGCTTCAGGCCGGTGGCTCCGTCCAGCTCGATCAGGGCCAGGTCCTTGGCGCTGTCGGTGCCGACGACCCGCGCGGTGTAGGTCTTGCCGTCGCTGGTCCGGGCCTTGACCGCGTTCGCTCCGGCTATCACGTGGTTGTTGGTGAGGATCTCGCCGCCGCTGCTGATGATCACGCCGGAGCCGGTGGACGTGCCGCCCGGGAGGGTGGCGGTGATCTCCACGACGCTCGGGCTGACCGCCTTGGCGATCGCCGCGACGTCGCCCCGCCGGCTGGTGGGCACCACGTCGGTGCTGGTGCTGCTCGAGGCCACCGTGTCCTTCCCGGTCAGCTCCTGGAAGGTGAACGCGGTGCCGCCGCCCACGGCCGCGGCGGCGATCGCCACGGCGGCGAGCAGGGCGACCTGACCCTTGGCGCGCTTCTTCGCGGGCTGCGCGGGAGGATACGCCGGGGGGTAGGCCGGAGGATGCGCCGGCGGGGCCGGCCACTCCGGGTTCACCGGATTCACCGGGGAGGCGTGCTGCTGCCGGTACGGGGACGGGTCCTGCCCGTCACCCCGGGGGTCCTCGTAGGCGCCGCTGCGGCGGAAGCTCTCGGTCATGTCATTGAGAGTGTCCCGGGATCATGAGAGCTTCGTGAGTCCCCGCTGAAAAGCCCGACAGAACCGCGTATGCCCGAAATAAGGGCGGCCCGGGAGGGTCGGGGGCCGACGCGGCGGACGGCCCCCGGGATGCGTACCGGAGCCGGTTCCGGGGGCTACACGCAGCCGCAGGACGTCCGGACCACCAGCCGCGACGGGAACACCCTCAGCCGCTCCCGCCGCGACCCGGCGACCCGCAGCCCGTCGTCGAGCACCAGGTCCACGGCCGCCTGGGCCATCGCGGACCGGTCGGAGGCGACCGTGGTCAGCGGCGGATCCGTCAGCGCCGCCTCCTTGATGTCGTCGAACCCGGCCACGGCCAGCTCGCCCGGCACGTCGATGCGCAGTTCCCGCGCGGCCCGCAGCAGGCCGATCGCCTGGTCGTCCGTGGAGCAGAAGATCGCCGGGGGCCGGTCGGGGCCGGAGAGGATCTCCAGGCCGACCCGGTAGGCGTCGTAGCGGTTGTACGGTGCCTCGAACAGCCGTCCCTCGGTCGTCAGGCCCGCCTCGGTCATCGCCCGCCGCCAGCCCTCGACGTGGTCCGAGACGGGGTCGCCCACGGCCGGGGTCTCGGCGGTGCCGCCCACACAGGCGACGTAGTCGTAACCGTGCTCCAGCAGGTGACGTACGGCGAGCTGGGCACCGCCGAGGTCGTCGGTGACCACGGCCACGTCGTCGATGGCCTCGGGCCGCTCGTGCAGCAGCACGACCCGGGCGTCCCAGGCCTCGATCTCGGCGGCGGCCTGGTCGTTCAGCGCATGGCTGACCAGGATCAGGCCGGAGACCCGCATCCCGAGGAAGGCACGCAAGTAGTGGACCTCGCGCTCGGCGACGTAGTCGGTGTTGCCGACCAGGACCATCTTGCCGCGCTCGGCGGCGGCCCACTCGACCGCGTGCGCCATCTCCCCGAAGAAGGGCTGGCGGGCGTCCGGGATGATCAGCCCTATCAGGTCCGTGCGGCGCGAGGCCATCGCCTGGGCGACCCGGTCGGGCCGGTACCCCAGTTCCTTGATCGCGGCGAGCACACGCTCGCGCGTGGCCGGGGCGACCGGCCGGGGTCCGTTGTTGATGACATAGCTGACCACGGCGGTGGAAGTCCCCGCCAGTCTCGCCACGTCGTCCCGAGTCACCTTTGCCACGCGCGGAGTCTACGCGGATGGATCCGTCCGGGGCAGGGCGTATCAAAGCTTGGATGTGCGCCCGCAACGCCCACCACGCCGACGGGCGCGCCCCGGGCCCGGACCCGGGCGCACTCCGGCCGTCCGAAGCGGTCCTTCTGGGGCGCACTCCGCCGTCCGCACGGGCCCGCTCCCGGGCCCGGACGTGCCCGCCCCTCGGGCTCGCACGGGCCCGGCCCAACTCAGGCCTTCGCGCGGGCCTCCGCCCGGACAGCGTCGGCCGCCGAGTCCGCGTCGTCCGCGGCCGGGCCGGCCGTCTCGGCCTTCGCCTTGCTCTTGGCCTCGTCCGCGGCGCGATCGCTCTTCTCGGGGGTGACGAAGCGGTAGCCCACGTTCCGGACGGTGCCGATCAGCGACTCGTGCTCGGGCCCGAGCTTGGCGCGCAGCCGCCGTACATGGACGTCGACGGTCCGGGTGCCGCCGAAGTAGTCGTAGCCCCACACCTCCTGCAGCAGCTGGGCGCGGGTGAACACGCGCCCCGGATGCTGCGCGAGGTACTTCAGCAGCTCGAACTCCTTGAAGGTGAGGTCCAGCACCCGCCCCTTGAGCTTGGCGCTGTACGTCGCCTCGTCCACCGACAGGTCGCCGTTGCGGATCTCCATGGGCGAGTCGTCGCCCACGATCTGCTGGCGGCCCATGGCCAGCCGCAGCCGCGCCTCGACCTCGGCGGGGCCGGCGGTGTCCAGCAGCACGTCGTCGATGCCCCAGTCGGCGGTGACGGCCGCCAGGCCGCCCTCCGTGACGACGAGGATCAGCGGACAGCCGGGGCCGGTGGAGCGCAGCAGCTGGCACAGGCTGCGCACCTGCGGCAGGTCGCGCCGCCCGTCGATCAGGATGACGTCGGCACCCGGGGTGTCCACGAGGGCCGGGCCCTCCGCCGGGGCCACGCGCACGTTGTGCAGCAGCAGGCCGAGGGCGGGGAGCACCTCCGTCGACGGCTGGAGGGCGTTGGTCAGGAGCAGCAGTGAACTCATCGCGCCCCACCTGCCTCGGTCGTATGTTCGTGCACGGTTCGCTCGTCCATGGCGTCTGGTCCTCCTCGGGTCCCGGCGGTGGGGGCACCGCCCACGCGTTGAGCCGTGGGGGAGTTGCGGCACTGCTTCGTCGGTTCGTTCCGTGGTGCGAATCCCGCGCCCCTGGGACCCGCCGTGACCGTGGTGGCCACTGTGCGCTCGACGGCCCGTACACCTGCGGTTTTCCCGCGTCGTATACAACGCTCCCGAAAGCACGAAAGGACCCGGGGGCTTCACTGCCCGAGTCCTCTTCGAAGCAGAATAGCCGACATGAGCTCGGATACGGCAGGTCATGTGGTGCGTTCGACGATCGTCCCGGAGTCCGAGACGCCGCCGCGGACACCCGTCAGGAGGTTCCTGACCACGGCGGACGGGGTCGCGATCGACGCCGTGTACGAACCCGGCGCGGCCGGCGGGCACGGCGCGGACGGGGTGTTCGTGATCGCACACGGTTTCACCGGGGACCTGGGCCGGCCGCACGTGCGCAGGGTGGCGCGGACCCTGGCCCGGTACGGGGCCGTGGTCACGTTCTCCTTCCGCGGCCACGGGTCCTCCGGCGGGCGTTCGACCGTCGGCGACCGGGAGGTGCTGGACCTGGCGGCGGCCGTGGCGTGGGCGCGGAGCCTCGGGCACGCGCGCGTGACGACCGTCGGCTTCTCCATGGGCGGCTCCGTGGTGCTGCGGCACGCGGCGCTGTACGGGCCCCGGTCGGACGCCCGGGAGGCACGGGAGTCCTGGGAGGGCGCCCGGAGGGCACGGGAGGAGGTCCGTGAGGACGCGCGGACGGACGCCGTGGTCTCGGTCAGCGCCCCCGCCCGCTGGTACTACCGGGGCACGGCCCCCATGCGCCGGCTGCACTGGCTCGTCATGCGCCCCGAGGGCCGCCTGCTGAGCCGCTACGGCCTGCGCACCCGTATCCACCACCGCGACTGGGACCCCGTCCCGCTCTCCCCGGTCGAGGCGGTCCCGCTCATCGCTCCCACACCCCTGCTGATCGTGCACGGCGACCGGGACGCCTACTTCCCCCTCGACCACCCCCGGATGCTGGCCGCGGCCGCCGGTGACCACGGCGAACTCTGGCTGGAACCGGGCATGGGCCACGCCGAGAACGCCGCCGCCGACGAGCTGCTGCACCGCATGGCGCGCTGGAGCGTGGCGCGGGCGGGCTAGCCTTTCCCTGTTCATGACCGAGTGACTCGATCGAGGGACAGGATGGCAAAGGTCACGGTGCGCTACTGGGCGGCGGCGAAGGCCGCGGCCGGGGTCGCCGAGGAGCCGTACGAGGCGGAGACACTCGCCGAGGCGCTCGAGGCGGTGCGCGAGCGCCACCCGGGCGAACTCGCCCGCGTCCTGCTGCGCTGCTCGTTCCTCATCGACGGCGACCCCGTGGGAACGCGCGATCACGACACGGTACGGCTGACCGAGGGCGGCACGGTCGAGGTGCTCCCCCCGTTCGCAGGAGGGTGAGCGATGACCGACCGGCCGTACGAGGGGGCCCCCGGGACCCCGTACCAAGGCTTCTACGAGGGCGCGTACGACACCCCGTACGGGGGCCAGTACCAGGGCAGCCACGACCCGTACGCACAGCAGCCCCAGCAGCCTCAGCAGACCCAGCCCCAGCAGTGGCCCGGGCACCAGCAGGCGTACGGCGACCCGCACGCCGATCAGCAGCAGTACACGCAGCAGTGGCAGGGGCAGACGTGGGAGACCCAGACCCATGCCCGGCCCGTCCCCGCGGCAGCCGAGCCGCCCGCGCAGACGGCCTACCTGCCCCCGGTGAACCACCAGCCGACTCCGGCCCCGGCGGCCCCCGCCGCCCCGGAAGGTGCCGAGCCCGCCTACGGTCCCGCGACCCTCGCCGGAAACGCCCGCGTCACCGACGCCCAGCGCGCCCGCGCCGAGGGCCGCTCGCCGATCATCGACCCCGGCATGCAGCCGGCCGCGCTCACGGCGCTGCTGGGGCTGCTGCTGGCCGGCGCGGCCGAGGTCGGCACGTACGCGCTGCTCGTGCCGCTGGTGGTGCTCCAGGCCGTGACCGCGGCCGGCTGGTTCCGGCTGAACGGCATGTGGCCCGCCCGGCAGGGCATCGCCCTCGGATTCATGGGCGCGCTCGCCGCGGACGCGGCGGTGCTGGGCGCGGGCCGCGAGCACGCGCCCGCGGCGATCCTCGGCACGCTCGGGGTGTGGGTCCTGCTCTCCCTGGTCCTCCAGCTGCGCTCCCACGCCGACCCGGACGAACGGATGTACGGCCTGATGGCGACCGTCGCGGCGGCGGCGCTGGCGATCATCGCGACCGGGTACATGGCGGGCGGTGCCGACGCGGTCGCGGTCGGCGCGGTGTCGGTCGCCGTGGCCGTCCTGGCCCGTGCGCTCCCGATGCCGACGGCGGCCTCCGTGGCCGTCTCGCTGCTCGCCGCGGCGGGCACGGGCATCGCCGTCGGCGGCATGACGGACCTGGGCTCGAAGGGCGCGCTGCTGGGCGCGGGCGCGGCGGTGTGCGCCCTGATCGGCCACCGTGCGGCCGCCTACGACTACCCCTCGCGTTTCGTGCACTTCACGGCCGGTGTCGCCCTCCCGCTGACGGCGGCGGCGCCGGTGGTGTGGGTGCTGGGGCGTGCGCTGGGGTGACGCCGGGGCTCTGTCACAGATGATCGACAATCCCCCGTCCGCCCGTCCGGCCGGCGTTACGCTCGCGAAGGGCGGTCGTCCGGCCGTCCCGGGCCGCCGAGGGTGGGGGAACACCGGATGCGCGCGCTGCGGGTACTGCTGATCGTCGTCGTCATCCTCGGCGTGCTGTTCGCGGTGGTCGACCGGGTGGCGGTGCACTTCGCCCAGAGCGAGGCCGCCAACAAGCTGAGGTCCACGGAGCACCTGGCGAGCACCCCGGACGTGTCCATCAACGGCTTCCCGTTCCTCACCCAGCTGGCGAGCGGCGAGCTGGACGACGTCGAGGTCGGCATCAAGGACTACGACGCGGCCACGGGCAACGGCACGCAGAAGATCCGTATCGCCCGCCTCGAGGCCGACATGAAGGGTGTGCGGTTCTCCGGCGACTACAGCTCGGCCACCGCGGACAGCGCCACCGGCACCGCGACCATCGGCTACGACGAACTGCTGAAGACCGCCAAGTCCGAGCCCACCGACGTCGGCCTCGGCATCAAGGCCCAGGTGGTGGGCCTGTCGTACGGAGGCAACGGCAAGGTCAGGGTCGCCGTCAAGTTCTCCCTGCTGCCCAAGCCGATCTCCGTGCTCGGCTCGGTCAGCGTGCGCAACGACAAGCTGCAGGTGCACGCGGACGCCCTGCCGCGGCTCGCGGGTGTGCAGCTGATCGAGAGCCGGTTCCGGTCGATCACCGACTTCCAGCAGGCGATCGACCAGCTGCCCGGCGACATCTCGCTGGACTCGGTGCAGGCGGCCAAGGACGGCGTGGAGATCACGGTGAAGGGGACGAACGTCAAGCTGGCCGGGTGATGTCCGAGTGGCGAGACGGCGTCGTCCGCAGCGCAGATGCGGCGAGGGACGCCGGCCGCCGGGCCCCGCGCCGAAACGGCCCCGCCCCTGCTCGCGTCTCATATTGCGGACGATCGCATCTCATGATGCGACACACCGGTGACATGGCCGCCCGTCCCTCCCTACGATCGAGCACATGAAGCGACAGGCGGATCTCACGAAGCGGCGGGCAGTAGACCTGTGCCGCGTTGCCGCCATGCTCTGTCGCCCCTTCTGAGCGGGAGTCCAGACTCCCGCCTCCGCCGGCCCCGCACCTGATCCGGGGCCGTCTCCGCGCCCCGCACGCCGGCGTGCCACCCGCCGCCGCGCACCGGTGCGCCCCTCGCACTCGCACACCCCGCCGCAACTGCCCCGGAGGAGATTGAGCATGAGCCGCAGCGACGTCCTGGTCGACGCCGACTGGCTTCAGGAGCACCTGGACGACCCGAGCATCGCCATCGTCGAGGTCGACGAGGACACGTCCGCGTACGACAAGAACCACATCAAGAACGCCATCCGGATCGACTGGACCAAGGATCTCCAGGACCCGGTGCGCCGTGACTTCGTCGACCAGGCCGGCTTCGAGAAGCTCCTGTCGGAGAAGGGGATCTCCAACGACCACACGGTGATCCTCTACGGCGGCAACAACAACTGGTTCGCGTCCTACGCCTACTGGTACTTCAAGCTCTACGGCCACGAGAGCGTCAAGCTCCTCGACGGCGGCCGCAAGAAGTGGGAGCTGGACGCCCGCGAGCTGGTCGACGGCACGGACGTCCCCGAGCGCGCGAAGACCGCGTACACGGCCAAGCCGCAGGACGCCTCCATCCGCGCCTTCCGCGACGACGTCGTGAAGGCCATCGGTGCCGAGAACCTGGTCGACGTCCGCTCGCCCGACGAGTTCTCCGGCAAGCTGCTCGCCCCGGCCCACCTGCCGCAGGAGCAGTCGCAGCGTCCTGGTCACGTGCCGACCGCCAAGAACATCCCGTGGTCGAAGAACGCCAACGACGACGGCACCTTCAAGTCGGACGAGGACCTCAAGGCCCTCTACGCCGAGGAGGACGTCGACCTCGCCAAGGACACCATCGCCTACTGCCGCATCGGTGAGCGCTCCGCGCTGACCTGGTTCGTCCTGCACGAGCTGCTGGGCGTCGAGAACGTCAAGAACTACGACGGCTCCTGGACCGAGTACGGCTCCCTGGTGGGCGTGCCGATCGAGCTGGGCTCCGGCAAGTAGACCGCCCCGACCGACCTATCTGACCTCTGGAGAAGCACATGTGTGGAGCGAAGGCCGGCGGCCCCGACGCCTCGACGATCAAGCCCGGTGAGACGACCATCCAGGGCCAGGTGACCCGCGACGGCGAGCCCGTGACCGGCTACGTCCGGCTGCTGGACTCGACCGGCGAGTTCACCGCGGAGGTTCCCACCTCCGCCACCGGCCAGTTCCGGTTCTACGCCGCCGAGGGCACCTGGACCGTGCGCGCCCTCGTTCCCGGCGCCAGCGCCGACCGCACGGTCGTCGCCCAGCAGGGCGGCCTCGCGGAGGTCGCGATCGCGGTCTGAGGTTCTCCGGGTTCCTCGGTTCCCTCAGGTCTTGGGGTTCCCCGGACCTCGGGGGACCGCCGAAGGGCCGCATCTCACGGGTTGGACGCCTGGGGTGCGGCCCTTCGGTATGCCCGTCGGCGTGCGCTTCGGCATACGCTGGAGGTGTGTACGCCCACCGTCGTCACGTGTATTTCGCCTTGATGGGGACCTGCATCGGGTTGTTCGTCCTGGCGTGGGGCGTCGTGCGCATCTGGTCGGTTCCCGCGGCGGTCGGGATGTGCCTGTTCGCCATGGTGATCCCGCCGGTCGCCGCGATCGTCGCCAACCGGCGCGGCCCGGACGACCGCTGGTGGGACGACCCGTCCGGCGACCCGAAGTCCGACGAGTGGTGGGACGAGCTGGACGGCAAGAAACACCACTGAGGCGCTCCGCTCTCCCGGCGCGCCGCGCGGCCCCGTACCCGGGCGCAGGGTCCTCAGTAGACGAGCGCCTGCGTCTCGTCGCCCAGCGCCTCCTGCACGAAGACCTGTGCGCCCGCGATCCGCACGCCGTCGATCACGTTCTTCTCCGTGATGTCCCGGCGGGCCGCACACTGCGTGCACAGGGTGATACGGCCGGCCGCGAGGATCGCGTCGATCAGATCCGGCAGCGGTGCCGCGTGCGGAAGCTCGAACTCGGCGGCGCGGCCCGGCAGCGCGAACCACGACGACTCCCCGGTCAGCCACAGCGAGACGTCGACCCCGCTGGCCACGGCCACGGCCGCCACCGTGAACGCCTGCGAGCACCGCTCGGGCGCGTCCGCCCCAGCCGTCACCTTGATCACGAGCTTCTTCGCCATACCCGAATCGTAATCAACTCCCTTACAACTTCGGTCATCAGCCATGAGTCTCCTGTGGAGCGCGCATACGGAAGGCGCGCTTCAACTTTGTGGGGGATGTCTTGGAAGAACCGGAAAGACCCGAGCAATCACCGCCTCCGCGCCGGCGCGGGCGCACTGTCGCACGGGTGGCCGTGGCCGCTGTGCTGGGGGTGGTCGCCGGCACCTGCACGGGCTACCTCGTGCAGGCCGGCCGCGAGCCCACCCCGCTGCCGCCGCTGTCGCAGCCGGTCGTCGGGCAGGCGAAGGGCGAGGTCGAGCCGCTGTCGGCCGCGCAGGACCGGCGGGTGAAGACGGACGGCGACCTGCGCAAGCTGCTGATCGGCCGGCCGAAGGGGGCCCGGGAGAACCCCTTCGTCACGAGCGGCGACGGCTGGATGACGCTCGCCGCCTACGCGGAGGACTTCAAGAAGCCGGACCAGGCGTTCGCCAACGAGCTGACGTCCCAGTTCCGGCGCGCGGCCAGCGCCTCGTGGCGGACAAGTGACACCCATCTGGTGGAGATCCGCCTCGTGCAGTACCGCCAGGAAGAGGAGCTGGCGGCCGCGGACAACGCCGGGAACGGCATGTACTGGGCCGAACGGGACAACGAGGGCCACAGCTGGGCCGTTCCCGGCACCGGCGACGGCATGGCGTATTCGGACACGGAGCCGTACCGGAAGGCCGGGTACCTCCCGCTGTACTCGGCGGAGGCGCACGCCTGGCGCGGCGACATCGCCATGGAGATCTACATCACCGACACCAAGCCGATCGCCAAGAAGGAGATCATGAGCCTGGCCCAGCGGCAGATGGAGCGGCTGTGAACGAGAACCCGTATCCACGGCCCGAGCAACCGACGGAGTTCGAGCAGCCGGCACAGTCCGAGCAGCTCGCTCAACTCGAGGAGCCGGGACAGTCCGAGCAGCCT
>NZ_JBSFRB010000036.1:39515-95158 GCF_053589015.1 Streptomyces sp. NPDC003393
GGGGCAGCCCGAGAACGTCGCACTGGCCGAGCAGCCGGGGCAGCCCGAGAACGTCGCACTGGCCGAGCAGCCGGGGCAGCCCGAGAACGTCGCACTGGCCGAGCAGCCGGGGCAGCCCGAGAACGTCGCACCGCCCGAGCAGCCTGAGAACGTCGCACCGCCCGAGCAGCCCGAGCAGCCCGAACAGGCTGTTCCGCTCGACGGGCCGCACCCCGAGTCGTCCCCGTCCGCCCGGCGCCGACGCAGGGCCATGCCGGTCATCGGCTGCACCGTGCTGCTGGCGGCGCTGGTGGGCGGCACCGGCTTCACCGTGGTCACCGTGCGTCACGCCGACCACGATCCGGGCGCCCCCGTCTGGAGCCTGCCGAAGGCCGCTGCCGCCGGCGAGCGCCCGTCCGAGGCCCGTGGGCTGACGGGGCTGCTGCTCCCCTACGGCACCAACGAGAACGTCCGGGGTCCGGACCTGGGCCAGTTCGGCGCCGACGCCGAGCTCAGCGGTGCGCAGGCCACCGCCCTGCGCAAGGAGTCGCTGCGGAGCCTGCCCCGCTCCCAGCGGCGGCGACTGGAGAAAGAGATCGACAAGCAGCACATCCAGGGCATGGCGATGCGCAGCTATGTCAGCACCGCGGCCACGGGGAACCGCAGCCTCGCGGAGCAGGCCTTCACCGCCGAGATCGTCCTGTCCCGGATGGACCGGCGCAGCGCCCGCTCCAACGCCGCCTTCCAGCAGAACTTCCTCGACGCGCTGAAGGTGTTCCGCGCCGGCCCGGAGATCAAGGGCCACCGGAACGCCAAGTGCTTCCTGCCGCCCGCGGCCTCCAAGGACAAGCTTGATGTCATGCTCTGCTCAGCGTACGAGGGCGACGTGCTGGTCAGCGCGACGATGAACGCGGTCAAGCCGCTGGACACGAAGGCCGCCGCCCGGCTGCTCGGTGCCCAGCTCGACCGCATCGAGGATCCGGGGAAGGCGATATGAGCGAGCAGACCCAGGACCAGCGGCCGACGGTCCCGCCGATGTCCGAGGAGGTGTCGCCCGCGCCCCTCCAGGCGCCCGTCGTACCGCCCGCACCACTCGAGGCACCCGCACTGCCCGCGCCACTCGAGGCACTCGAGGCACACGCGACACCCGCGGTACCCGATGCTCCCGCCGCCCCGCCCGCCGTACCGGCGCCGCCCGTCAAGGACCGCAGACGGCTGCGGGCCGTGCTGCGCTGGACCGCGGCGGTCGCGGTCTTCGTCGTGGCCGGGGCGGGAACGGCGTACGGCATCACGCGCATGGAACGCACCGACGTACCCGGTCTCGCCACCGCCTCGGACGGCCGCTGGGACTACCCGGAGATCGTCAGGCCGCCGCTGCCCTCCGGCGACCCGGCGCCGTTCGCCGACAGCAACGTCGCCGGGGCGCACTACGCCGACCTGCGCGCCCTGCTGCTGCCCGAGCCGCGCGGTGCACGGGAGGACAAGGCGCTGCGCGGCACCGGCGGCTGGCTGGCGAAAAAGGACTTCCTCGCCGAGTACGCACGGTCTCAGGACCGCAGCGAGCTCGGGCAGCAGCTGACCGACCACGGGCTGCGGCACATCGCGGCCCGTGGCTGGACCACGCAGGACGGCACGCACACACGGATCTACCTGCTCCAGTTCGACACCGCGGCCGTCGTGGACGACCTTGATCCGACGCTGGCGCCGAACGACAGTCCCGGGTACGCCGTGCGCGGCGCCGACACCTCGGTCTTCGACCCGGACTTCCCGAGCGAGGCCCGGTCCGACGACGTCCTGGGCACCTACTACGTGGAGTCCAAGCCGTACGGTGCCGAACAGGTGCGCCAGGCCTACCTCCGCGCCGGGGACGTCCTGGCCGTGGTCGTCCAGTCCCGCAAGGGTGCCGCCCGCGCCGTTCCGTTCCAGCAGACGGTCACGCTGCAGAGCGAGCTGCTCGGCTGAGCGGAAGAGGGTCACCTCGGCAGGAGGGCCGGATCCCGCCCGACTAAGCTGGGGGCCGGCCCTGTGTACTACCTACCGCACCGCGCTCGACAAGGAGCACCCCGTGGAGATCTTCTTCGAAACCCTGCTGGTCCTGGTCTGCGTCGGCGTCCTCGCCTTCGCTTACCTGACCGTGAAGAAGTTGTACCAGGGCCAGCGCTGACTCCGGACAGGAAAGACCGCTCATGATCGAGATCCCGTCCGACCTCCACAAGGACCTCGTCCCCCTCGCCTTCCTGCTCGGTGACTGGGCCGGTGCCGGGGTGCACGACTTCCCGGGCTCCGAGAAGTGCAACTTCGGCCAGGAGGTCACCTTCACCCACGACGGCCGGGACTTCCTGGAGTACCACTCCCGCACCTGGGTGCTGGACAACGACGGGAACAAGGTCCGGCCGCTGGAGTCGGAGACCGGCTACTGGCGCATCGACAGCGACCGCAAGGTCGAGGTCACGATGACCCGCGACGACGGCGTCATCGAGATCTGGTACGGCGAGCTGGCCGCCAAGAAGCCCCAGATCGACCTGGTCACGGACGCCGTGGCGCGTACCGCCGCCTCCCGCCCCTACAACGGCGGCAAGCGCCTGTACGGCTACGTCAAGAGCGACCTGATGTGGGTCGGCGAGAAGCAGACCCCCGAGGTCGAGCTGCGTCCCTACATGTCCGCGCACCTGAAGAAGGTCGTCACCCCGGAGGACGTGGAGCGCTGGGCCAAGGCCCTCCCCGACGACCTGCCGGACGACGGGATCGCCTTCTTCAAGTAGTCCTGGTGCTGCGACAGGCGACGTTCGCACGGGGCGAACGTCGCCTGTCGCAGCACTAGACTCCCTGGTGTGGTCAGCACCGACTGGAAGACCGACCTGCGGCAGCGCGGCTACCGGCTGACGCCGCAGCGGCAACTCGTGCTCGAAGCCGTGGACACCCTGGAGCACGCGACCCCCGACGACATCCTCGGTGAGGTGAGGAAGACGGCGTCGGGGGTCAACATCTCCACCGTCTACCGGACCCTGGAGCTGCTGGAGGAGCTGGGCCTGGTCAGCCACGCCCACCTCGGCCACGGCGCGCCCACCTACCACCTCGCCGACCGCCACCACCACCTGCACCTGGTCTGCCGGGACTGCGAGAACGTCATCGAGGCCGACGTGGACGTGGCCGCCGACTTCACCGCCAAGCTGCGCCGGCAGTTCGGTTTCGACACCGACATGAAGCACTTCGCCATCTTCGGCCGCTGCAAGGACTGTTCGCGGAAGCCGCCGAACACCACGTCGTAGGCTTGCTCGTATGAAGAGCCCCCTGCTGTCCCTGCCCGGCGCCGTTCCCGCCGAGGGTGTGGACGAAGGCGTCGCCGCCCACTACGGCGACCTGTTCCGTGAGCAGCGTGCCCTGGCCGACGGCACCGGCTTCGTCGACCTCTCGCACCGCGGTGTCGTCACCGTCAGCGGCGAGGACCGGCTCGGCTGGCTGCACCTGCTGCTCACCCAGCATGTCAGCGAGCTGCCCCCCGGCCAGGCCGCCGAGGCGCTGATCCTGTCCGCGCACGGCCACATCGAGCACGCGCTGTACCTGGTCGACGACGGCGAGACGGTCTGGGCCCATGTGGAGCCGGGCACCCAGGAGGCGCTGATCGCGTACCTGGAGTCGATGAAGTTCTTCTACCGGGTCGAGGTCGCCGGCCGGACGGCCGACTTCGCCGTGGTGCACCTGCCGGCCGGCTCGATCGCCGAGGTGCCCGAGGGGGTCGCCGTACGCGAGACCCCGTACGGCCGCGACCTGTTCCTGCCCCGGGTGGATCTGGAGTCCTACGCGGCCCAGGCGGGCCCGCCCGCCGGGATCCTCGCCCACGAGGCGCTGCGCGTCGAGCAGCACCGGCCCCGGCTGGGCTTCGAGACCGACCACCGCACCATCCCGCACGAGCTGGGCTGGATCGGTACGGCCGTGCATCTGCAGAAGGGCTGCTACCGCGGGCAGGAGACGGTGGCCCGGGTGCAGAACCTGGGCAAGCCGCCGCGTCGCCTGGTCTTCCTGCACCTGGACGGCAGCGAGGTGCACCTACCGGTCCCCGGCACCGAGATCCGCCTCGCCGACGAGGGGCCGGACGGTCGCAAGATCGGCTTCATCACCACCTCCGCACGCCACCACGAGCTGGGCCCGGTCGCCCTCGCCCTGGTCAAGCGCAACGTCCCGCTGGGCGCCCGCCTGATGGCCGGTGACACGGCGGCGGCCCAGGAAGTCGTCGTAGAACCCTAGGCAGCCGCAGCCGCAGCCGCAGCCGCAGCCGCAGCCGCAGCACGGTCGCGGGAGACCTCAGATCTCCAGCAGCACCGTGAACGGCCCGTCGTTCGTCAGCGACACCCGCATCGCCGCCCCGAACCGCCCCGTCGCCACGGTCGCCCCCAGCGCACGGAGCTGCGCGACGACCTCCTCGACCAGCGGTTCGGCGACATCGCCCGGGGCCGCCGCGTTCCAGGTGGGGCGACGGCCCTTGCGGGCGTCGCCGTAGAGGGTGAACTGGCTGATGACCAGCAGCGGGGCACCGATGTCACTGCACGACCTCTCGTCGTGCAGCATGCGGATCGACCAGAGCTTGCGGGCGAGCTGCGCCGCCTTCTCCTTGGTGTCCTCGTGGGTGACCCCGACCAGGACGCACAGCCCCTCGCCCTCGATGGCCCCCACGGTCCGGCCGTCCACGACGACGCTCGCGCCGTCCACCCTCTGCACCACTGCACGCATGCCGACCATCATGCCGGGCGGCCGGCCGCGCTCCGCGGCGGGCTCCGCCGTGCGCCGCGGCTGCGGCCATATCGTGCTTCTTTATGCTTCGTAACCCCCCATCTGGGGCTGATCAGGGGCACTCGGGCACATTCTGGCCACTCGGGGTGGCACGATGCTTTCGTACGCGCCGGTCGAGGGGACGGTTGAGGCGCATGAGCACATCGAGTACCGAGCAGCAGGCGCAGCCCGGAGCGGTCCCGCCGTTCCGCGCCGCGATCGCGGAGACGACCCACCGGCCGCCGGTGCAGCGCACCGACAGCCCGCCCATCCCATCCATCCCATCCACCCCGCCGATCCCGTCCGACCCGCCATCGGTGGACACGGCCCGTGCCGGACTGCCGACGGACCTGCCGGAGCCGGACCTGACCCTGCCGAGCCTGCCGGAACTGCGCGCCCTGCGGCGGCGGGCGCAGCGGGACGAGGCCGACCTGAGTTACGTACGGCGGTTGCTCCAGGGGCGGATCGACATCCTGCGGGCGGAACTGGCGCGGCGCGGGGACGCGGCCGGGCGCGCCGCCCGCGGTTCGGCGGCCGGGCTCGCCGCCGTCGTGGACAGCGGGCAGGCGTCCGTCGTCGAACGCCTCGCGGAGATCCTCAAGGACGCGCCCGCCCGGCAGCGCTCGTCGGCACGGCATGTGACGCTCGGCACCCCGCGGAGCGAGGAGTACCGGCGGCTGGCCGCCGAGATGCTCGCCGAGGTCGAGTTGTCGGACCTGGGAGCCCGCACCGATCCGGAACTGGGCGCGGCGATGGGGCGGCTGGTGCGGTACGAGCAGCAGGTCTCCCGGCGTCGGCAGCAGTTGCAGCGTACGGCGGACGGGTGCAGCGCGGAGATCGCCCGCCGGTACCGTGAGGGAGAGGCACAGGTGGACGACCTGCTCGTCTGACGGTGTGGCCGCGGCGACCCCGGGCCCGCGCGGGCACGTCTGCCCGTGCCGCGCGTCCGTCCGCCCGTCGTCGCCGTAGTCCCCGGAAGGCCACCGCCGATGTCCGTGTTGCCCGCGTCTCCCGACTCTTCTGCGTCTTCGGTCCCGTCCGCGTCCGCCGCCCCGTCCGACCCCTCGCCCGCCGTCTCCCCGGTCCTGGCCGAAGTGGTGCGTTCGGGGTTCGTGGAGGGGCGGCACCGGGGCAGCCTGGTGGTGCTGGGCGCGGACGGCGTGGTCGAGCACGCGTGGGGGGACGTGACGGCACCGGTCTTCCCGCGCTCCTCCAACAAGCCCATGCAGGCGGCCGGCGTGCTGCGGGCGGGCCTGGACCTGGCCGGGGAGCGGCTCGCGCTCGCCGCGGCCAGCCACTCGGGGGAGTCCTTCCACCGCGACCTCGTCCACAAGATGCTGGACGAGCACGGACTGTCGCCGGAGTTCCTGCGGTGCCCGCCCGACCTGCCCCTGGACCAGGAGGAGCGGGAGACCTGGCTGGCGGCCGGGGCGGGGCGCGACCGGGTGGCGATGAACTGCTCCGGCAAGCACACCGCGATGCTCGCGGCGTGCGCGCTGCGGAAGTGGCCGCTGGAGTCGTATCTCGACCCGGCGCACCCGTTGCAGCAGCTCATCCACAGGGTTGTGGAAGAAGCGGCCGAGGAGGAGGTGGCGGCGGTCGGCACGGACGGCTGCGGCGCGCCGCTGGCGGCGATCAGCCTCACGGGCCTGGCCCGCGCCTACCGCTCCTTCGTCCTCGCCGCGCCCGGCACGGCCGAGCGCCGTGTCGCCGACGCCATGCGCGCCCACCCCGAGTACGTCGCCGGCACCCGCCGCCACGACACCTGGCTGATGCGCGAGGTGCCCGGCGTGCTGTCCAAGGTGGGCGCGGAGGCCGTCCAGGCCGTCGCCCTCCCGGACGGCCGCGCCCTGGCGCTCAAGATCGACGACGGCGCGGCCAGGGCACTGGGCCCGGTACTGGCCCGCGCCCTGTCCCTGACGGGGGTGGACGCCCCGGTGGTCCAGCGCGTCGCACACGCTCCGCTGCACGGCGGAGGACGCGAGGTGGGGGAGATCCGGGCGGCCTTCTGAGCGAGGGAAATCCCCACGACAGGGCCGTACCCGGCCGCCTACCGTCGAGGCATGACTGCCACCCGCCCGCACGCCGCCGCCCGCCCCGGCACAGACGTACGCCCCATCACCGAAGCCGAGATCCCCGACTGGATCCGTGCCGTGAACACCGGCTTCCTCCGCAGCCCCGACGTCTCCCCCGAGGAGGTCGCCGACCGCCGCTCCTACCTCGTCCCCGCCCGCACCCTCGGCGCCTTCGACGCCGGCCGCTGCGTCGCGACGTTCCGCTCCTTCCCGCAGGAGCTGACCGCTGTCGGCGGCACTCCCGTCCCCGCCGACGCCATCACCAACGTCACCGTCACCGCCACCCACCGCCGCCGCGGTCTGCTGACCCGCATGATGGCCCACGACCTCGCCGCGGCGAAGGAGCGCGGCGACGTCGTCGCCACCCTGATCGCGGCCGAGTACCCGATCTACGGCCGCTACGGCTTCGGGCCCGCCACCTGGACCACCGAGTGGACGATCGACGTGCCCCGGGCGGGCCTCGACCCGCGCCGGCCGGGCCCGGAGGACGGTGGCCGTGTCGATCTCGTGGACGGCGACGACGTACGCAAGCTCGGCCCCGAACTCCACGAGCGGCTGCGTCACGCCCGGCCGGGCGTCATCGACCGTTCCGAGCGCTGGTGGCAGGTCGGCACCGGCGCGCTGCGTCTGGTTCGCGAGCCCTGGACCGAGCGCTTCCACGCCGTGTACCGCGCGGCGGAGGGCACGGTCGAGGGCCTGGCGTCGTACGTGTGCGACGACACCTGGTCGGATGCCAAGCAGCCGCTGAACACGGCCACCGTGAAGAGCCTGATCGCGGTGACCCCGGCCGCCGAGCGCGCGCTGTGGCTGTACCTGTGCTCGATCGACTGGGTGGTGAGGATCAGGAGCGGCCGAAGGGCCCCGGACGACCTGCTTCCTCTTCTCCTTCCCAACCCGCGCGCGGCCGCTGTCACCACGCAGGCGGACTGGCTGTGGGTGCGGATCCTGGACGTCGTACGGGCGCTTCAGGCGCGGACGTACCAGCGGACGGGCACGCTGGTGCTGGAGGTCGTCGACGGGACCGGACCGGCCGGGGGCCGGTGGCGGCTGGACGCCTCGCCCGAGGGGGCGTCGTGCACGCCGACCACGCTGAGCCCGGATCTGACGCTGGACGTCCGGGAGTTGGCGTCGCTGTGGCTCGGTGACGAGTCGGCGGTGCGGCTCACCGCGCTCGGCCGGGTCCAGGAAGAACGAGCGGGCGCCGCCGTGACGGCCGACGCCCTGCTGCGTACCTCCAGGCGACCGTGGTGCCCGGACGTGTTCTGAACGCTCCTTCCTGCCGGTGACAGGGGTGACGCATCCGTAGCTTGGCTGTTCAGTTGTGGCTGTGCTCACGCTGTTCGGTTGTGGCTGTGCCGACGATGTTCGGTTGTGGCTGTGCGGACCGTCTTGAGTTGTGGCTGTGCCGACCTTCTTCGGTTGTGGCTGCCGTCCCGGCTGTCGAGTCGTGCCCGTGCGGTGCCGACCGGCTCCCGGCTCCCCTCCGGAAGGGAGCGCGGTACGGCGTGCCCCCACTGTCACCTGGTGGCCAACCTTTCGATGGTTCAACCATGTCGCTCAAGTTGGCCACCAACTTCACTTGTGTTATCTCCGCCTGGAAGCGTCTCATAACCACCTTTCCGCGAACTGTTCGAAGATGGCGGGAAGTTGTACTGTTCGACCGTGGACCCGGAACACGCCTCCGCCACTGGGCGGAACAGGTCACAACGGCCACAGAGGTCACACCGCGAGGTGGCCGACGCGCTGCGGCAGCGGATCAGGACCGGTGAACTGCGGCCGGGTCAGCGCATGCCCACACAGGCCGCACTCGCCGAGGAGTTCGGCGTGGAGCGCACGGCGGTACGACGCGCCCTGCGCGTCCTGTACGCGGAGCAGCTGCTCAGCAATGTGTCCAAGGGCAGCCCGGCGACCGTCGCACCCGACCCGCGACGTGCCCTGACCGGCGCGGAAGTCCCCCCGCTGCCCACCACGGCCGCGCTCGCCCCCCGTATCGCCGCCGCCTTCGAGGCCTCCCACGTGGAGATCGACGCGCTGTGCCTGACGTCGATCTCGCTCACGCTCGCGATCGGCGAACCGCTCCGGCAGATCCATGCCGGGCGACTGAAACCGGCCAAGGTCGACGTGCGCGTACTGCTGCCCAGCCGGGACATCGACCTCGCCTTCCCGGCACCGGTGGACTCCGCCGAGGCGGGCCGGCTGCGCAGGCGGTGGCTGGCCCAGCGCAACGCCCAGGGCCAGGTGCTCCGGCACAGCCTGCTCGCCCTGCGCGCCACGCACGGCATCGACGTGCACGTCAGCTTCCGGGCGCTGCCCTTCACCCCGCCGGTCAAGCTCTACCTGCTCAACGCGACGGAGGCGCTGTTCGCGTACTACACCGTGCGGCGGAGCGAGCAGGAGATCGACCACGAGCACTTCCAGCTGTACGACGCGGAGGGCTCCCAATCGATGCTGTTCTCCTTCGTCGACGGCGGCGGACCGCGCGACACGACGTTCGTCGAGCAGTCGCACGTGTGGTTCAACGCGCTGTGGGAGACGATCAGTTCGGAGCTGGTGCTGACGAGCTGACGTCTCCCACGGGTCGTCGGCCCGGGCGGCCGACCGGTCCGCGGCGCGTGACGCGCGGCGGACCTTGGACGTTCACAGGGCGGGACCGGCGACGAGCATCGCCAGCACCACCGCGCCGGCGGAGCTGACGGCGGGGCTCTTAGCCTTGATGCCGATGGTGAGCAGCAGCAGACCGACGAAGCCCGTCGCGCCGTACTTCACCTGGATGAGCTGCTCGAAGCAGACGACGAAGACGGCGGACAGAAGAGCGAGAGCAACGGGCACGGCGTTCCCCCTTCGGGCTGTCCTGGGCGGGTGGGTGTGGGGGTGCTGTGGAGCGGGCGGTTCGACTAACTCCCGCCAACTCATTCAAGTTGGCGGCCAACTCATTTATAGTTGTCCCCACTTGGCGGCCACCCTAAAACAGGTTTCAAACAACTCCCGTCAGGTGGATCAGAGTTGTAGCGTTTGGTCGTGACCCAGGAGAACGTGGCCGTGAACGGGAGCCGCAGAAGCTCAGCCCAGGAGATCGCCGAGACCCTGCGGGACAGGATCCGTGCCGGTGAGCTCAAGCCGGGCGACCGCCTGCCCACCCAGGCCGAACTCGCCGAGGAGTTCGGGGTGGAGCGCGGCGCCGTGCGCCAGGCCCTGCGGACGCTCCAGGAGGACGGCCTGCTCAGCAACGTGAGCAAGGGCAGCCCGCCGAGGATCGCCGAGGCGGCCCCCGTGCGCGAGGAGCCCCTGCCGACGATGGTGGGCCTCGCGCCCCGGCTGACGGAGGCGTTCTCGGCCCGGCGGGTGCGTATCGACGTCGTGTGCCACACGGCGGAGACGCTGATGGTCGCCATCGGCGAGCCCCTGCGGCTGATCCACGAGGGCCGCATGCGCCCCGACGCGATCGACGTCCGCATCCTGGTGCCGTCCAAGAACATCGCCCTCGCCTTCCCGGTTCCCGTGGAGGGCGGCGACGAGGACGTGGTGGTGCACCAGCGCTGGCTGGAGATGCGCAACGCCCAGGGGCACGTCCTCAGGCACAACCTCCAGGCCCTGCGCGCCACGCACGGCATCGACGTGCACGTGACCTTCCGGGCGCTGCCCTTCACCCCGCCGGTCAAGCTCTACCTGCTCAACGGCGAGGAGGCACTCATCGGCTACTACACCCTCACCCGGCGGGCGGAGGACTGGGGCGACGAGACCCTGGACATGTACGACGCCCTGGGCTCCGCCTCGCTGCTGTTCTCCTTCGTCAAGCGGGCCGGCCAGCGGGACGCCGCGTTCGTGGGGGAATCGCAGAAGTGGTTCGACGCCCTCTGGGAAACCATCACCACGGACCTGACACTCTCCTAGTGACTTCTGATACGACGCAGACCGATTCGGTGGAAGAAACGACCGAGAACGAGCAACTGCGGGAACTGGTCACCCGTGCGCGGGCCGTGCTCTGGGACTTCGACGGCCCGATCTGCCGTCTGTTCGCCGGGCACTCCTCGGAGCGGGTGGCGACCGGGCTGGTGCGGTGGCTGGCGGGCCGGGGCCTGCACGGACTGCTCACCGAGGGCGAGCGCGAGTCGCTGGACCCGCACGTGGTGCTGCGCGCCGTGGACCGCCGGCACCCCGGCAGCGACCTGGTCGACGAACTGGAGGCCCGACTCACCCACGAGGAGTTGCGCGCCACCTCCTCGGCCTGGCCCACACCGTACGCCGACCCGCTGATCCGCACCTGGGCCGCGCTGGGCTCCCGGCTCGCCATCGCCACCAACAACTCGCCGCTCGTGGTCCGCGCCTACCTCGACGGCCGGGGCCTGACCACCTGCTTCGACCCCCACATCTACGGCCGCACCCAGGACCTGCACCACCTCAAGCCGGACCCGCACTGCCTGAACCGGGCCCTGAGCGCGACGGGCGCGGCCCCGGCGGAGGCCCTGATGATCGGCGACACCCCCTCCGACCTCGAGGCCTCGCTCCGTGCCGGCGTTCCCTTCCTCGGCTATGCGCACAACGCGCGCAAGGAGAAGCTTCTGAAGGAGGCCGGCGCCACACTGATCGTGGACTCACTGGAGCCCCTGCTGCGGATCCTGCGGCGTCAGGCCTGAGTCATCAGCAGTGTGAACACCACGGCCGCGCCCACCGCGAGCCCGGCCCGGCGGGCCCGCACGCCCACGGTGACCGCGACGAGCAGGACCAGCCCTGTGAAGCCCAGCCTGGCCTGGGCTTCACGTGTCAGAAAGAACTCTCCCGAAAGCCGCATGAGTTGCAGCAGAACCGCGTTCCCCACGTTCCCCACCCACCCTTCCAGTACCAGCCATTCGGCCAGCCATTGGGCCAATTGGACTGGTTGTAGTGAAGTGGTTGTCCCCGGTCTGATAGATCGATTAACCCACGTGCAAGCCGTCCAGTGCGCCGAACTCGCCGCACCGATCGGACCGACAAAACCGGTCTGAGGATCGGAAATCCGTTTGCGGGTGGACCGATGGCGGTACGGTCCAGTCGTGACCGAAGAACGCGCCGGCGACGGCGGCGGCCGGGCGTTCCGCAGGGTCTCCGAGGAACTGCGCTCCCGGATGGCCGACGGAACGTACCCGAGGCGCTCCTTCCTGCCCTCCCAGCGGGACCTGGCCGAGGAGTTCGGGGTCTCCCGCGACACCGTGCAGCGGGTGCTGCGGGAGCTGAGCAACGAGGGCTGGATCGAGTCGCGGCAGGGCAGCGGTTCACGCGTGCTCAAGAACCAGCGCATACAGTCCTCCTCCGCCAAGGCCACCCGCTCGCACCGGGGCGTGACGCTGGCCCCCCTCATCAGCGAGGCCTTCGAGCAGCCCGAGGTGACCCTGGACGTCTACACCCTGACGTCCGAGTCGCTGGACGCGCACATCCGGCTCCAGGCGGAACGGATCAGGGGCGGCTTCATCCGTCCTCGGCGCATCGCCCTGCGCATGCTGCTGCCGTCCACCTCGCTGCCGCTGCCGTACCCCAGTGCCATGGACGACAAGGACGCCGACCTGCTGCGCGACCGTCTGCACGCCATCACACGGCGGCACACGGAGTCGCTGCGGGGTGTGCTCGCCGAGCTGAGGACCGAGGGCCTGGTGTCCGACGTCGACGTGCAGATCCGGCACGCACCGCTGACGCCGGCCTTCAAGCTGTACGTCATCAACGAATCGGAAGTCCTCTTCGGACCCTACGAGGTGATCCAGCGTCCGGTGCTGCTGGAGAGCGGAGAGGAGATCAGGGCCCTCGACGTGCTGGGCCTCGGCTCCACCCTCACCCACCATGTGCGCGACGCGGATCCCGACTCACCGGGCTCCGTCTTCGCCACCTCCATGCAGGCCTGGTTCGAGTCCGTGTGGACGCTGCTGTCCGAGTAGCGGAAGTGACCGGTGGCCTCAGGAGTGTGCTGTAGCATGCCCGCACCGCATGAGCAACAACTCCGCACGGCACGTATGGCTCTCCAGAGGTGGTGTGCCAGGCGACCTCGGATCTGCGATGCGAGCCGCGGGCACAGGCATGGGGACACCACCCTTTGTGCCGACAGGAAGCGCGCTCAAGTCGTGCCCGATATGAGCATTGTCGTACGTTTTGCCATACTGTGATTCTCGCGTGAGCACTTGGAGCGGCCGTGGGCGCACCTCCTCCTCCCCGTCCCTCTCTCGGGGAGCGTGCCGTCCGCGACGTGGACGAGTTCGTACACCTCGCAGCGGAGCTCGGCCGGGCGAGCAGCGGTCACCACAATCGCAACTATGTGCTGCCCCTGACGGAACACATGGCGCGGCTCCTGCACCGGGAGGCCGGCACCTCGGTGACCGTCCGGATCCGCCGCGCCGAGGCGCTGCCCGTGGTGATCAGGACGTGGCCGGACGAGTCGCAGATCCTGGACTCCGTCCGGGGCGTGCTGCCCAATGTTCCTGAATGCCTGGTCAAGCGGGACGCCTTCGCGATCCACAGCTATGTCGAGGGCGTACCCCTCTCCAGCGTCTGCGCCAACGGCAAACCGGTCGACACGCTGCTCGTCAGGGCGCTGGTGGAACTGCTCGCCCGGATGACCCAGGTCCGCCGTGAGGCGCTGCCCCCGCTGCCACCGGACTGGCCGCGCAGCGACAAGGACAGTCAGGGCTTTCTCCAGACCCTGGTACGTCGTGCGGATCGGCAGATTCGGCAGCCCAATTGGCAGGCCTTCGGTGGACTGTTCGCCGCGCTGGGCATTCCGGAGGACGCTCTGGTCCGGCTGGCCGAGCGGGTGCCCGCCATGGCCCGGCGGCCGTTCGGTCTCCTCCACGCCGATCTGCACCGCGACAACCTGATCATGACCTACAGCGGTGATCCGCCCCTCATCTGCGTCGACTGGGAACTGGCGACCTACGGCGACCCGCTGCACGATCTGGCGACGCACCTGGTCCGGATGCGCTACCCCGGCCACCAGTGGAGCGAGGTGATCGACGCCTGGGCGGCGGCCATGTCCCGCGTCCGCCCCGCGGCCGTCAACGGTCTGGCCAGGGATCTGCGGCACTACGTGGCTTTCGAGCGGGCACAGTCCGTCTACCCGGACGTGATGCGGGCCGCGCAGGCCCTGGAGGACGCGCCGGACCAGAAGAGCCTGGACGAGGCCACGGCGTCCGTGCGCCGGGCACTGGAGGCGGCCGCCGAACCACTCGGACTGAGGAACGTCCCGGACACGGCGGAGGTGGAGCGCGTCCTCTTCCGCTGGCGGGCCTCCCGTACGGCGGTGCGGGTCGGCCCCGGGCGGGCCGCCGGGACGATCTCGTGGTCCTGGGACCGCCGGCTTCCCGATCACTCCGACTTCGCCTCCGTCGTCGAGGACGCGCTGGTCGCCGAGGGGATGGCACCGGCCAGCCGCGTGTTCAAGGGAACCGCCCATCTGAATTCGGTGGTGCGGGTGCCGGGTGTCGACCACCCGGTCGTGGTGCGCCGCAGGGTGGCCAACGTGTGCCGGAGGGAACCGAGCTTCCTGAGTGAGCACGCCGTGCTGCTGGCCATCGAACGGTCGGGGGCCCCGGTGGCCGCGCCGCGGGTGCTCGCCCTGGGCCACAGCCACCGGGGGGAGCAGTACGCCATCCACACCTACGCCGGGCCCGAGGACGCCGACCGCCCGCCCAGCCATCCGGTGCACGGCCTGCTGCCGCACGAGGCGGACGGGCTCGTCGACCAACTCTGCGCGCTGACCCGCGTGGACTACGACGCGCTCGACCCCGTGGCGGGCAAGGAGGAGTTCTTCACCTGGCTGTGCGACCAACTGGTGATCCTGGTGGGCGACCTGCCGAAGGAGTCACAGCAACTGGCCCGGTTCCTCGGGCTTCCCGACGCGCCCCGGCTCGGGCAGATCCTGAGCCGGTACCGGGTGAGCCGGCGCAGACCGGCCCTGCTGCACGGCGACCTGAACCCCTGGAACCTGGTGCGCCGTGACGATGCCCTGGCCTTCACCGTCATCGACTGGGAGATGGCCCTGATCGGTGACCCCCTGTACGACCTGGTCCGGCACATGCACCTCACCCCGACCCGCCCGGAGATCCGTCAGCGCATGTTCCGGCGCTGGGAGCGCAACCTGCCCGCGGAGCACACGGTCGACTGGCCGCAGGACTGGCGCGTGTACCGGTGGATCGAGACGGTGCGGTCCGCCTACGTGGACCTGGACCGCCTGGTGACCGGCGCCGGCCTGGACGCCCCCAACGTGCGCAGGGCCGTCGACTCGTACGCGATGACCCTGGCCGCGGCCACCGGCTCCCTGGGGTTGAAGGTCCGCTCCAGGGCGAACCCCTACCTCGCCCGCGCCCTTGCGTAACCGGCGTGGGCATGCCGCCGCGCCGGCCGCTGACCTGCGGCCGACCGCGGCCGCTCCGTGGTTCCGTGATGTCGGCGGCAGACCGAGCGGCCCCGGAGGCTAGGGTCGTCGACATGACCGAGTCCGCCGTCGTCGAAGCCCTCCGGGACGTATCCGTCACCACTCTCGCCGATCTGCTGGGGCGCGAGCAGGTCATGGACATCGGGATCCGACCGCTGTGGCAGCCGGTGCCACGCGTGGCCGGTCCGGCGTTCACCGTGCGCTGCCCGCCGGGGGACAATCTCATGCTGCACGCCGCCGTCCACCGCGCCGAACCCGGCTCGGTGATCGTCGTGGAGTCCGGCGACCTGGACTACGCGCTGGCCGGCGGCAACGTGTGCGCCGTGGCGCGGCGCAGGGGCGTCGCCGCCTTCGTCGCCGACGGCCTGATCCGCGATCTCGCCGAGGTGCGGGAGATGGGTTTCCCGGTCTTCGCCAGGGGCGTCATTCCGGTCCCGGGCGGCAAGTCTGTCGTGAGCCCGCTGAACCAGGTCGTGCGCTGCGGCGGGGTCCAGGTCGGCGCCGGGGACGTCGTGGTGGCCGACGAGGAGGGCGTGGTGACGGTGCCGGCCGCCCGTGCCGAGGAGATCCTGACGGCGGCTCACGCACAGCTCGTCAAGGAGGCGACGCAGACCCTGGACGAGTGGGAGAGCGCCCACCGGGCACGCATCGACAGGATCCTCGGCGAGCAGGGGTTCGAGGAGGGCTGAACCGCGGCCGGGCCGCGGACCTCCCCGAAACCCTGCCCGCGCACGGCGCGGTCAGGCGCCCACGTAGGCCGCGAGGTGTTCGCCGGTGAGGGTGGAGCGGGCGGTGACGAGGTCGGCGGGGGTGCCCTCGAAGACGATCCGGCCGCCGTCGTGGCCGGCGCCGGGGCCGAGGTCGATGATCCAGTCGGCGTGCGCCATGACCGCCTGGTGGTGTTCGACCACGATGACGGACTTGCCGGAGTCGACCAGGCGGTCGAGGAGGGCGAGCAGCTGTTCGACGTCGGCCAGGTGGAGGCCGGTCGTCGGTTCGTCCAGTACGTAGACGCCGCCCTTGTCGGCCATGTGCGTGGCCAGCTTCAGGCGCTGGCGTTCGCCGCCGGAGAGCGTGGTGAGCGGCTGGCCCAGGGTGAGGTAGCCCAGGCCGACGTCCGCCATGCGCTCCAGGATCCTGTGGGCGGCGGGAACTCGCGCCTCGCCCGCGGCGAAGAACTCCTCGGCCTCGGTCACCGGCATCGCCAGCACCTCCGCGATGTCCCGCCCGCCGAGGGTGTACTCCAGCACCGACGCCTGGAACCGCCTTCCCTCGCACTCCTCGCAGGTCGTCGCGACCCCGGCCATCATCGCCAGGTCGGTGTAGACGACCCCCGCGCCGTTGCAGTTCGGGCAGGCGCCCTCGGAGTTGGCGCTGAACAGCGCCGGCTTCACCCCGTTGGCCTTGGCGAACGCCTTGCGGATCGGCTCCAGGAGGCCGGTGTACGTCGCCGGGTTGCTGCGCCGCGAGCCGCGGATCGGGGTCTGGTCGACCGAGACGACGTCCGCGTCCGCCGGCATCGAGCCGTGCACCAGCGAGCTCTTGCCGGAACCGGCGACACCGGTGACCACGCAGAGCACGCCCAGCGGGATGTCGACGTCGACGTTCTGGAGGTTGTGCGTGCTCGCGCCGCGGATCTCCAGGGTGCCCGTCGGCTTGCGCACCGTGTCCTTCACCGACGCCCGGTCGTCGAGATGACGGCCGGTCAGGGTGCCGGCGGCCCGCAGGCCCTCGACGGTGCCCTCGAAGCAGACGGTGCCGCCCGCGGTGCCGGCGCCGGGGCCGAGGTCGACGACGTGGTCGGCGATCACGATGGCCTCCGGCTTGTGCTCCACGACCAGCACCGTGTTGCCCTTGTCGCGCAGGCGCAGCAACAGCTCGTTCATCCGCTGGATGTCGTGCGGGTGCAGCCCGATGGTGGGCTCGTCGAAGACGTACGTGACGTCGGTGAGGGACGAGCCGAGGTGGCGGATCATCTTC
Organism: Streptomyces sp. NPDC003393; assembly: GCF_053589015.1. Lineage (NCBI taxonomy): Bacteria > Bacillati > Actinomycetota > Actinomycetes > Kitasatosporales > Streptomycetaceae > Streptomyces > Streptomyces sp. NPDC003393. The sequence continues at coordinate 56,709 of NZ_JBSFRB010000036.1, forward strand.
ACGCGCTGGGCCTCGCCGCCCGACAGCGTGCCCGCCGGCCGGTCCAGCGAGAGATAGCCGAGGCCGATCTCCACGAACGAGTCGAGGGTGTGCCGCAGGGAGGCCAGGAGCGGGGCCACCGTCGGTTCGGACAGCGACCGTACCCACTCGGCCAGGTCGCTGATCTGCATCGCACACGCGTCGGCGATGCTGACGCCGTCGATCTTCGAGGACCGGGCCGCCTCGGTGAGCCGGGTGCCCTCGCAGTCGGGGCAGACGGTGAAGGTGACCGCACGGTCCACGAACGCCCGGATGTGCGGCTGCATGCCCTCCTTGTCCTTGGCGAGCATCGACTTCTGGATCCGCGGGATCAGGCCCTCGTACGTCATGTTGATGCCCGCGATCTTCATGCGGGTCGGTGGCTTGTGGAGGAAGTCCCGCAACTCCCGCTTGGTGAACTTCCGGATCGGCTTGTCCGGGTCGTACAGACCGGACTCGGTGTACAGCCGGTAGTTCCAGCCGCCGGTCTTGTAGCCGGGGATCGTCAGAGCTCCCTCGTTGAGGGAGAGCGAGTCGTCGTAGAGCTGGGAGAGGTCCAGGTCGGTGACCGTGCCACGGCCCTCGCAGCGCGGGCACATGCCGCCGGTGATGCTGAAGCTGCGCCGCTCCTTCAGCTGCTGCCCGCCGCGTTCCACGGTGACCGCGCCGGCACCGCTGATGGAGGCCACGTTGAAGGAGTAGGCCTTGGGCGAGCCGATGTGCGGCTCGCCGAGCCGGCTGAACAGGATGCGCAGCATGGCGTTGGCGTCGGTGGCGGTGCCGACCGTGGAACGCGGGTCGGCGCCCATCCGCTGCTGGTCGACGATGATCGCGGTGGTGAGCCCGTCGAGCACGTCGACCTCGGGGCGGGCCAGTGTCGGCATGAAGCCCTGGACGAAGGCGCTGTAGGTCTCGTTGATCAGCCGCTGCGACTCGGCGGCGATGGTGTCGAACACCAAGGAGCTCTTGCCCGAGCCGGAGACACCGGTGAACACGGTCAGCCGGCGCTTGGGGATCTCGACGTCGACGTCCTTGAGGTTGTTCTCGCGCGCGCCGTGCACGCGGATCAGATCATGGCTGTCGGCCGTGTGCGGTGCGGCCGACGGTGTGTCCGTCCTCGTGTCCCTGCTCATCGTGTCTCCATCCGCCCTTCACGCTCTGCACGGTCTGTGCCGGTTCCGCCCGCCCGATCCAACCAGACACGAGCGGGACGTTCGCCCTCTTCTTCTCCGGTCTTCTCCATGCGGCGCTTCTCGGCCGGCGGCCCCGCTCACTGGTCCTGGAGCAGCCCGAGGACGTTGCCGTCGGGGTCGGTGAAGGTCGCCACCAGGCGGCCGCCGCCGACGTCGTGCGCGGGCTCCTTCACGGTGCCGCCGGCGGCGGTCACCTCGGCCAGCTTGGTCTCGATGTCCGGCACATGCCAGTAGGTGACCGGCGAGGTCATGCCCTGCGGGCCGCCCGGCACCAGCCCGATGTGCTGGCCCGCGGCCTCGAAGCCGACGTAGTAGGGTGCGTCGGCCTGTGGCTGGACGCCGAGCAGGGCCGCGTAGACCTCCTTCGCCTTGGCCAGGTCGGACACGGGGTGCAGCACGGTCTTGATCCCCTGGGTGGGAGAGCTGGTCATGGTCACTCCTGTGGTCGTGGACCGGTCCTGTACCGGTCCTGTACCGGTCGTGGACCGGTCGTGGACGGGGCCGCCGGATCGGCGACAGCAGTCACGCTAGGCGCGGCCGGGCGGCCCGCGCTTCTCGAATCCTGACCGGTTCCCGGCCGGCCGGGCGTCCGCTGTGCCGGGCACCTGATGCGTGTGTTCGGTGGAGCGGCGTGAACCGCGGAAACACTGGCCGCGCCCTCGATCCGGCATGGCATGCTCGGGGCGGCGGACGCGCTCAGCGGTGTTTCCTCTGCCGGTTCGGGCTTCACTGCGCGCCGGCGGGGGTGCTGCTCCGGGACTGTCTGACGCTGCCGCGGGGCATGACGACGACGTCGGAGAAGGCTGGACATGAGTGAGCCGATCACAGTGGTCACAGCGGTGACCGGGCGACGCTATGCCGTCCGGGAAGCCGAACCCGATGACGAGCCGGCGATCTGGGCACTCCTCGAGGCCGGCACCGAGTACTTCGAAGCGGCCACCGGGCTCCCTCCGGAACCTGGTGACGTGCAGAGTCTCTACTACAGCCTGCCGCCCGGCGCCGACTGGCAGGACAAGCGCATCCTGGTGGTGACGGAGGAGCATCCGCACAGTGCCGGCCCCTCCGTCGCCGGAGTCGTCGACGTCGTACTGCGCTTCCCGTCGCTGGATGCCTGCTCCGTCGGCCTGTTCCTGCTGCGTCCGTCGCTGTGGGGCACCGGCCTCGGCCCCGCTCTGGCCGGGAGTCTTTTGGACCGAGCCGCCGCTTCGGGGATCCGGCGAGTGACGGCGACGGTTCCCTCGGGCTGGCAGCGGGGACGCCGCTTCCTGTCAGCGCTCTCCTTCACGCTCACCGCTTCCGCGCCGGCCGGAGAACAGACCGGCAACCGGAAGACCGGACCGAGAGAGCCGTCCGTGAACAAGGCCGAACTGCTTCTGGCCCGCGCGTAGTCCGAGCGGGTTCAGGGCCCGCCCCCTCGCGCTCGCCCCGCACACTCTTGCAAGCAGGGTGCTTGCAATTGTTAGCGGAGGTGGTGCAAGCTGGAGACATGGCATCGCTCAACGTCGGCAACCTCGGTGAGTACCTGCGCGAGCAGCGGCGCAACGCGCAGCTGTCGCTGCGGCAGCTCGCCGACGCCGCCGGGGTGTCCAATCCGTACCTGAGTCAGATCGAGCGCGGGCTGCGCAAGCCGAGCGCGGAGGTGCTGCAGCAGGTCGCCAAGGCGCTGCGGATCTCCGCCGAGACGCTGTACGTGCGGGCCGGCATCCTCGACGCCGAGCGGGACCGGGACGAGGTGGAGACGCGGGCCGTCATCCTCGCCGACCCCTCGCTCAACGAGCGGCAGAAGCAGGTGCTGCTGCAGATCTACGAGTCCTTCCGCAAGGAGAACGGTCTCGGGGCGGGCAGGACGGACGACGCCGAAGGCGGCGCCGGCCGTGACGAGGACACTCGCGCGGCCGGCGGCGGCAGTGGCGGCACCATACGGCCGGCCACCGTCCCCGAGCCGGACGGCGGCCACCCCGCCCCCGCCGAGCACCCACCCCGCACGTCCGGCGGCAACGACGCCGATCCGCGGCAGCCGGCCGGTTGATCCCGGGGCCCCGACGGCCGGCCCACCGCGGCACACCAAAACCCTCAGCCGAAAGCGATCCGGGAGGATCAGTCACGATGGCCATCACCGACGACCTGCGCAAGACACTCAGCGACCCGAAGCCGCTCTACTTCGCGGCGGGCACCGCGGACCTGGCCCTGCGGCAGGCCAAGAAGGTGCCCACCCTGGTGGACCAGCTGCGGGCCGAGGCGCCGGCCCGCATCGACGCCGTGCGCAACACCGACCCGCGCGCCGTCCAGGAGCGGGCCGCCGCCCGCGTGAAGGAGACCCAGGAGACCGTCCAGTCCAAGGTCACCGAGTTCTGGAGCTCCTTCGACTCGGACCTGAAGAAGTTCGGCACCAACCTCGACGCCGACCTGAAGAAGCTCGGTGAGACCGCCCAGGACCTCGCCCTGCGCGGGGTCGGTGTCGCCGCCGAGTACGCCGTGAAGGCCCGCGAGACCTACGAGAAGGTCGCCGAGCACGGCGAGCAGGCCGTGCGGACCTGGCGCGGCCAGGCCGCCGAGGGCATCGAGGACCTCGCCGAGGAGGTCGAGGAGCTCGCCGTCGCCGTCGAGCCCGAGGCGGACAAGCCTGCCGGGTCCGCCGGTGATGCCGGGTCCAAGGCCGCTCCGGCCGCCAGGAAGGCCCCGGCGAAGAAGGCTCCGGCCCCGCGCAGGACCACGACCACCACCGCCAGGAAGACCACGCCGCCCGCCAAGTAGGCCGGGGTCGGGCAGAGACATGCGTCACCCGTCCGGGCGACAGGTGTACGGGCCGGGCACCCTTGGGGTGTCCGGCCCGTTGTCCGGGTACGGTGGCCGCGTAGGAGTCGGAGAGAACGGGCGGTGGACGGCATGCTGATGTTGGGCTTCGCGGGGTTCCTGGGGATTTTGAAGATCCTCCTGATGGCCCTGGCCGCGTTCGGGCTCTTCGACGCGGCGATCCGGCGGGAGGACGCGTTCCGCGCGGCCGACAAGCAGAACAAGGTGTTCTGGCTGATCATCCTGGGCCTGGCGCTCGTCGTGAGCTACCTGTTCTCGATCTTCATGTTCCTGCCGGTCATCGGCGCGATCGCCAGCATCGTCTACATCGTGGACGTGCGGCCCGCGCTCAAGCAGGTCTCCGGCGGCAGAGGCTGGGGAGGGCGCCGCGGCAGCAGCAGCGACGGTCCGTACGGGCCGTACAACGGCGGCCGGTGAGCCGACCGTCGGTCAACCGGGCGGCGCCCGGGTCGCGGTCGCCTTGGGCCTGCGCCTCAGGCCCTACGGCTCGCGGTCCAGCAGGACCAGCGCCACGTCGTCCGTGAGCTCGCCGCCGTTGAGCTCGCGAGCCTCGTTCACCGCCTCCCGCAGCAGCTCCTCGCGGCGCAGGCCCTGGGCGAACTGGCGATCGACCATCTCCAGCATGCCGTCCTGGCCCAGCCGCTCGCCCTCCGTGCCGACCCGGCCCTCGATCAGGCCGTCGGTGTAGAGCATCAGACTCCACTCGGCGCCCAGCTCCACCTGGGTCCGGGGCCAGCGGGCGCCGGGCAGCAGGCCGAGGGCGGGTCCGTTGTTGTCGTACGGCAGCAGCCGGGCCGGCCGGCCCGGCGTGATGACCAGCGGGGACGGGTGGCCGGCCAGGCACAGGCCCGCGCGGCGCCCGTCGGGCGCGATGTCCACCGTGCACAGCGTCGCGAAGATCTCGTCGTCCGCGCGCTCGTGCTCCAGCACCTGCTGGAGTGTGTTCAGCAGCTCGTCGCCGCACAGGCCCGCCAGGGTCAGCGCCCGCCAGGCGATACGCAGCTCCACGCCGAGCGCCGCCTCGTCGGGACCGTGCCCGCAGACGTCGCCGATCATGGCGTGCACGGTGCCGTCCGGGGTGCGCACGGCGTCGTAGAAGTCGCCGCCGAGCAGCGCGCGCGAACGGCCCGGCCGGTAGCGGGCCGCGAAGTGCAGCATGGACCCGTCCAGCAGGGGCGTGGGCAGCAGGCCGCGCTCCAGGCGGCGGTTCTCCTGCGCGCGCAGCCTGCCCTCGGCGAGCCGGCGCTCGGCGGTGTCGGAGCGCTTGCGCTCCACCGCGTAGCGGATCGCCCGGCTCAGCAGGCGCCCGTCCAGCTCGTCGCGGAACAGGTAGTCCTGGGCGCCGACCCGGACCGCCTGGGCGCCGCGCTCGGCGTCGCCGGACGTGGTGAGCGCCAGCACGGCGTGCCGGGGCGCGAGCTCCAGGACATGCTTCAGCACGGCGAGCTCGTCGTCGTCACCCGAGCCCGACCCGCCGGACGCGCCGTGCCGGCCGGGGGCCGGCAGCGCGAGGTCCAGCAGGATGCAGTGGACGTCGTCCGTGAGCAGCCGCTCCGCCTCGGTGAGGTTGCGGGCGGTGCGGACACGGATCGGCTTGCCGGCCGAGTCGAGCAGTTCGGGCACGAACGGCCGGCCGCCGGGATCGTCCTCGATCAGCAGCAGCGTGAGATTGGTGCTGTGGGTGAGGTGCGTGCTGTGGGTGCTGGTATGGCCGCTGTGGCGGTTGTCCTTCTCGACCGTCGATTCCTTCGGCTTCGTGGCTTCCCGGTGCGGAGCCGGTGCCGCGGAGGAGCCGCCGTCGAACACGGTCTGCGCCTGACCGCTCTCCGCGGCCGGGATCGCTCGCTGCCGCGGTACGGGCACGGGCATGGTCCTGAATCCTTCCCTCCCCCCGAGGGCGTGGTGGGTACGGGGAACCGCCCCACCGCTGGGGACCATAGCGGTAGTCGGCGCCGCATTGGAATGGTGTGAGGCGCGTCGCTCCGGCTTCGGCCACTGGCATATGCCGCGATCCGTACCGGAGTTGGACAGCGTGCCACCGCAAGGGGAATGACGAAGCTCACGTCCACCGCGGGTTTGATCTCAAGGCCGGGTGGGGTGAGTCACATGGCGCAGGTCACCGGGACCCGACGGCCGGAAGTCTCAGCCCCCGTCCGGCCGTACGACCCCGAGGATCGGCATCTCACCGGCTCCCGCGAGAGTCACCGTCCGCCCGGGGCGCGGGGCGTGGATGATCGTGCCGTCCCCGACGTACATCGCGACATGGCTGGCGTCGTCGAAGTAGATGATCAGATCGCCCGGACGCATGTCCTTGAGGTCCACGTGCCTGAGCCGCTTCCACTGCTCCTGCGAGGTGCGCGGGATGGGCCGGCCGGCGGCCGCCCAGGCCTGCGAGGTCAGCCCGGAGCAGTCGAACGTCTTCGGTCCCTCGGCGCCCCACTCGTACGGCTTGCCGATCTGGGCCGTGGCGAACTTCACCGCGCTGCGCCCCGCCGCTGAGGCCTTGCCGTGGACCTCCTTGAGGATCCCGGTGTCCAGCCAGGCGGTCTGCGCCCGCCGGGCGGCCTGCTTCTCCAGTTGCGCCAGACGCTCGCGCTGCCGCTTCTCCAGCCTGGCCTGGAGCTTCTCCGCCTCCTTGATCCGCAGCTGGATCCGCTTCTTCGCCTTGGCCTTCTCCTTGCGGTTGGCCTCCAACTGCTCCCAGCGGCCTTCGGCGTCGTCGGCGTACTGCTCCAAGTCCTGCTGGGTACGGGTCATTTCCCGCATCAGGCCGTCGGCCGCGTGCTCGCCCTCCAGCACCCGGCCGACCCCGTCGAGGAAGCTCTGCGGGTCGTCACTGAGCATCAGCTGGGCCTGCGGCGGCAGTCCGCCCGTGCGGTACTGGGCGCGGGCCGCCGCGCCGGCCCGGTCCTTCAGCCGGTCCAGCTTCTTCTGCCCGGTGACGATCTTCCGGGCCAGGTCGACGATCTCGGCGGACTGCTTCTTGCTCTTCTCCTCGGCGGCGTTGTACGCGTCCGTGGCGACGGCCGCGTCGTGGTACAGGGTGTCCAGCTTGGTGCGGACGGCGTCCAGGTCCTTGTCGAGTCCGTCCGCGACGCGATCGTCCGAGGCGGAGGACGGCGAGGCGGTGGGCGTCGGACGCGGGGTGGGCTGTCGCGCGTTCGCGAAGGCCGTGCCCGGTGCTCCCAGCACGGTGAGCGCGCAGACCACGGTCACGGCCGCCGCGAGCGCACTTCGCCTGCCCCGTCCCATATCCAGCCCCCAACTGATTATCCGTCAGTAACTTACGTCGCCTGAGGGATCGTGCCATGCATCCGCCCGGAGCGACAGAGGCCGGGCGGCACTGGGCGGGCCTGCTCGGCCCTCCCGCCCGCACCGCGACCGGCGCCCTTCCCGCCTGTGTGACGAACGACTCCCGAAGATCGTTCCCCGCAGGTCAGCCGCGCGGCGCCAACGCCTGCCAGGTCACCGTCACTTCACCCTGACGCCAGCGCCCCGGCCCGTCCGTCACCGGCCAGTCGGCCGCGAGGTCGCGCACCGCCCGCATCCAGCGCTGACGGGCGCCGTAGGAGGCGTAGGGCGCGGCGGCCGCCCAGGCGCGGTCGAAGTCCCGCAGGAACGCGTGCACCGGCTCGCCGGGGACGTTGCGGTGGATGAGCGCCTTGGGGAGGCGTTCGGCGAGGTCCGAGGGGCGGTGCAGGGAGCCGAGACGGGTGGCGAAGGTGACCGTGCGGGGGCCTTCCGGACCGAGTGCGACCCACACGTGCCGTCGGCCGATCTCGTCGCAGGTGCCCTCGACGAGCAGGCCGCCGCGCGAGTGTCCGTCGGCCGGGGCCAGCCGCGCGCACAGCCGCTCCCAGGCGGCGGCGACCTCGCCCTCGTCGTACTGCCGCAGCACGTTCGCCGCGCGGATGAGCTGCGGGCGGCGCGGGACGGGCACCTCGAAGCCGCCGTGCCGGAAGACGAGCCCGTCGCGCTCGTAGGGCCGGGCCGCCGCCACTCGGGCCGGCTCGATCTCGACGCCCACCACGCGCGCGCGAGGAGCGACGGTGCGCAGCCGGTGCAGCAGCTCGACCGCCGTCCACGGGGCGGCGCCGTAGCCGAGGTCGACGGCCACCGGGTCCGCGGCGCGGCGCAGCTCGGCGCCGTGCACGGCCGCGATCCAGCGGTCCATGCGGCGCAGCCGGTTGGGGTTGGTCGTCCCGCGCGTCACCGTGCCCACCACGGGGGTCCCCCCGCTCGGGCGAAGCCGAGGACGGGGCAGGGCTGCGGCGCGGGATGTCATGGATACGAGGGTATGGGGGCACTCGGTGTCCGATGTGCACGATCCGTACGCCACGTGACGCAGACCACGCTCCTCGCCGGACCGGCGGAACCCGGCGAGCGCGGCGCACCCCTCCGCGTCGAACGGTTGAGCGGGTCCGAGTAATGATTGAGTAAAGGGTCCGGTGGTGGAAATGGACCCGCGACCTGGTGCGTTGGCTGTTGACGGGGCGCGACGCGTCCCTCGTCCCGGCACAGCGGCAGCAAGGAGGAACGCCACGTGAGCCAGTACGTCAGCAGGCTCGGGCGGCGCTCTCCGGCAGCGCCCGCCCGGCTACGGCTGCACCGTCGGCCCCGGCGCGTCGCCATGCTCTCCGTGCACACCTCCCCGCTGCACCAGCCCGGTACGGGCGACGCCGGCGGCATGAACGTCTACATCGTGGAGCTCGCCCAGCGCCTGGCCGCGCTCGACATCGAGGTGGAGGTGTTCACCCGGGCGACCGAGGGCGGCCTTCCGCCCGCCGTCCAGCTCGCCCCCGGCGTCCTCGTCCGCCATGTCGACGCCGGCCCCTACGAGGGCCTGGCCAAGGAGGACCTGCCGGCGCAGCTGTGCGCCTTCACCCACGGCGTGATGCAGGCCTGGGCGGGCCACCGCCCCGGCCACTACGACCTGGTGCACTCGCACTACTGGCTCTCCGGCCATGTCGGCTGGCTCGCCGCGCAACGCTGGGGCGTGCCCCTGGTGCACGCCATGCACACCATGGCCAAGGTCAAGAACGCCAACCTGGCGGCCGGCGACACGCCCGAGCCGGCCGCCCGCGTCATCGGCGAGACCCAGATCGTCGCCGCCGCCGACCGGCTGATCGCCAACACCGACGAGGAGGCCGAGGAGCTGGTACGGCACTACGGTGCCGACCCGGCCAAGGTCGCCGTGGTCCACCCCGGTGTGAACCTCTCCCGCTTCCGCCCCTTCCCCACCGGCACCGGCGCCTTCTGCCCGCAGGACGCGCGCACCGCCCGTACCGCCGCCCGCGAGCGGCTCGGGCTGCCCCGGGACGCCCTGATCCCGCTCTTCGCCGGTCGCATCCAGCCGCTCAAGGCCCCCGACGTGCTGCTGCGGGCCGTGGGCATCCTCCTGGACGAACGGCCCGAGCTGCGCTCGCGGATCGTCGTCCCCGTCGTGGGCGGCCCCAGCGGCAGCGGCCTGGCCAAGCCGGAGGGCCTGCAGAAGCTGGCGGCCCGGCTCGGCATCGCCGACGTCGTACGGTTCCACCCGCCCGTCGGGCAGGACCGGCTCGCCGACTGGTTCCGGGCCGCGTCCGTGCTGGTCATGCCCTCCTACAGCGAGTCGTTCGGCCTGGTCGCGATCGAGGCGCAGGCCGCCGGGACGCCGGTGCTGGCGGCGGCGGTCGGCGGCCTGCCGGTGGCCGTGCGGGACGGCGAGACCGGATTCCTCGTCCAGGGCCACGATCCGGCCGCCTACGCGCGGATCCTGGGCGGCTTCGCCGACGACCCGGGGCGCCCGGAGCGGATGGGCGCCGCCGCCGCCCGGCACGCGCGCTCCTTCGGCTGGGACGCCTCCGCGGCGGCCACGGCCGAGGTGTACACGGCCGCGTTGCAGGCGCGTCGTCGCGTACGCTCCCAGCATGGGTGATGTGGAAAAGGCCGGTCAGACCCTCGAGGCCGTCTTCGAGGACGCCGAGCTGGAATGGGAGAGTCCCGAGCCCGGGAACTACGTGGTCAAGCTCCCCGGCACCCGCAAGCTCTCCACGACGGTCTCGTTCCTGGTGGGCCGTCACTCCCTGTCGCTGAACGCCTTCGTCGTCCGCCACCCCGACGAGAACGAGGCGGGCGTCCACCGCTGGCTGCTGGAGCGCAACCTCAAGATGTACGGCGTCGCCTACGCCGTCGACCGGCTCGGCGACGTCTACGCCACCGCCCGGCTGCCGCTGGCGTCCGTCACCCCCGAGGAGATCGACCGGCTCCTCGGCCAGGTCCTCGAGGCCGCCGACGGCGCCTTCAACACCCTGCTGGAGCTGGGCTTCGCCTCCGCGATCCGCCGGGAGTACGCCTGGCGCGTGTCGCGCGGCGAATCCACCCGGAACCTCGAGGCGTTCGCGCACCTGACGCAGCGTCCGGCCGACTGACGTCCGGCCACTGACATCGATGCGACTGGCGTCCGGCCCACTGACGTCCGGCCGGCCGAGGTCCGGCTGACGGCGCCCGATCCACTCAGTCTTCCGGACCGCGTCGGTAACGTCCCGGCGTGACCCCCACCAGCCGCTTGAAGTGCCGGGTGAGGTGGGCCTGGTCGTAGAACCCGGCCGCCGACGCGACCTCGCCCGGTGGCAGTCCGTCCAGCAGCAGCCGCCGGGCCCGGCCGACCCGGCGCGACATCAGGTACTGGTGCGGCGCGATGCCGTACGCGCCGCTGAACGCCCTTACCAGATGGGCGGGATGGGCGTGCAGCAGCCGCGCGGCCTCCTCCAGCGAGGCACCGGCCACCACCCGCGCGTCGAGCAGTTCCCGCAGCCGCCGGGCCAGCACCGGGTCGCGCCGCCGGGAAGCCGCTTCGGACCGGCGCCGCAGATGACCGCGCAGCCGCTCCCCGACGAGCGTCAGCCGGCTCTCCGCCTCCAGCTCGTCGCCCGGGCGGCCGAGCGCGGAGTGCAGCTGGCCGACCCGCCGCCGCAGCAGCGGGTCGCGCAGGTCCGGCCCGTCCACGGCCGCCCCGATCAGCTCCTCGCCCAAGTGGCTGCTGTCGAGGTACACCACCCGCTTGCGGAAGCCGTCGGGGGTGGCCGGGGAGCCGTTGTGCGGCACGTGCGGCGGAAGCAGCGAAACGGTGTCGTGCGGCGTGCCGTGCTCGTGCCGGTCCAGGTCGTACCGCACGGCCCCGTCGTCCACGATCAGCAGCGTCCAGGCGTCGTGGACGTGCATGGGGTAGGCGTACTCGGTGAAGTGGGCGTGGAAGACCTCCACGACACCCGGGACGCGCGGGCGCCAGGCGGAGACTTCGGACGGGACGGCGGCCACGCAAAGAACGTACAAGACCCGGTGTCCGGCCGCCGGGCAGTCTCGTCCCATGAACACCGAACCGACCGCCGGACCCGTCCGCTTCGACACCAAGATCGCCGTACTGCTCCGCGAGGACCTGGAGCCCTGGCAGCGTCTGAATGTCACCGCGTTCCTGGTCAGCGGCCTCGGCACGGCCGTCCCGGAGGTGATCGGCGAGCCGTACGAGGACGCCGACGAGGTGGCGTACCTGCCGATGTTCCGCCAGCCGGTCCTGGTCTTCGAGGGCACGAAGGAGACGCTGACGGCGGCGCACGGCAAAGCCCTGTCCCGGGCCCTCCCGCGGGCCGTGTTCACGTCCGATCTCTTCGCCACGGGCAACGACCGCGACAACCGCGCGGCCGTCCGGGCGGTGGCGACCGCCGACCTGGACCTGGTGGGACTGGCGGTGTACGGCCCGAGGAACGCGGTGGACAAGGTGCTCAAGGGGGCGCGGATGCACCCGTAGGCGGCCCAGGGCCGGAAGGGGACCCGGGGTACGGGGCGCGGGACGCGCCGGTGGACGCCCTTGGGCGCCCGCCGGCCCTGCCGTGGCGGCTCAGGCCGCGCTGACCTCGGGCTTGGCGGGGCCTGCCGTCGCCTCGGCGGCGGTCGTCTCCGCCGCCGTGTCCTCCTGGGCGGGCAGGCGTCGCATCAGGGCCCCGTACCCGATCCCGGCCGCCGTGCCGACGGCCGCGCAGGAGCCCCACAGCCACCCGGCGCCGAGGTGGTCGATGATCGTGCCGGACATCAGCGGCGCGACGAGGGCGGCGACGGACCAGGACAGGGTGTACACGCCCTGGTAGCGGCCGCGACCGTGCACCGGGGACAGCCGGACGACGAGCCCGGTCTGGGTCGGCGCGTTGATCATCTCGCCGAGGGTCCAGACGCAGACGGTGAGCGCGAAGACGCCGACCGACCCGGCGAAGGCGGTGAGCCCGAACCCGTACCCGGCCAGTATCGACGAGACGACCAGCAGCCGCTTGGGATCCCGGCGCTCGATGAGCCGGGTGACCGGGATCTGGAGGGCGACGATCAGGATGCCGTTGACCGCGATCGCCATGCCGTAGTCGGCGGGCGTGAACCCGGCCCGGCCCATGGCGACGGGCAGACCGACCGACCCCTGCTGGAAGACGAGCGCGACCAGGAAGGACAGGGAGACGACACCCATGAACCGCCGGTCGCGCACCACGGTCCCCAGGCCGACGTCCTGCTTGGCTTCCCGTACCGCGGGGCCGGACGGCCGGGACTCGGGCAGCCTGAGAAAGACCACGACGGCGCAGACGGCCGTCATCCCCGCCTCGATCAGGAAGCCGGCGAGGTAGCTGAACTCGGCGATGAAGCCGGCCGCCATGGAGGAGACGGCGAAGCCGAGGTTGATCGCCCAGTAGTTCAGCGAGAACGCCCGTACCCGGTCCTGGGGTCTGACGATGTCGGCCATCATCGCCTGCACGGCGGGGCGCGAGGCGTTGGACGCCATGCCGACGAGGAAGGCGACGGCGGCGATCGCGACGGGGTCGCGCACGAACCCGAGCAGCGCGACGAAGACCGCGGTGGAGGACTGGGCGACGAGCAGGGTGGGCCGCCGCCCCAGCCGGTCGGCCATCACGCCGCCGGCGAGAGAGGAGACGACCCCGCCGAGCCCGTGCAGGGAGGCGACGAGACCGGCGTAGGAGGCGGAGTAACCGCGGTCGAGCGTCAGGTACAGCGCCATGAACGTGGCGACGAAGGCGCCGAGCCGGTTGACCAGGGTGCTGGTCCACAGCCACCAGAACTCGCGGGGCAACCCGGAGACGGTCTCGCGGGCGGCACGTCTGAAACGTGCGGCGGACGACATGGAGGGACCCCCCGGAAGTAAGCGGCTCAAGCGGTGGGCACAACTTACGAGGGAGGGTCGCCGAAAGGCCACTCGATTAACAGAACCAGTCAACTGACGAGGCGCTGGACAGCCCGCCGGACCGGGCCCTGTCCGCCTGCCGGGCACCGGAGCAGGGCGCCGAATGCGTGGATTAGGCTCATAGACATGGCCGACGCACCGTACAAGCTGATTCTCCTCCGCCACGGCGAGAGCGAGTGGAACGCGAAGAACCTGTTCACCGGCTGGGTGGACGTCAACCTCAACGACAAGGGCGAGAAGGAGGCGGTCCGCGGCGGTGAGCTGCTGAAGGAGGCCGGCCTGCTCCCGGACGTGGTCCACACGTCCGTCCAGAAGCGCGCGATCCGCACGGCCCAGCTCGCCCTGGAGGCCGCCGACCGCCACTGGATCCCGGTGCACCGCTCCTGGCGTCTGAACGAGCGCCACTACGGCGCCCTGCAGGGCAAGAACAAGGCGCAGACCCTGGAGGAGTTCGGCGAGGAGCAGTTCATGCTGTGGCGCCGCTCCTACGACACCCCGCCGCCGCCGCTGGCCCGCGACGACGAGTACTCCCAGTTCTCCGACCCGCGCTACGCGACCCTCCCGCCGGAGCTGCGCCCGCAGACGGAGTGCCTGAAGGACGTCGTCGCCCGCATGCTGCCGTACTGGTTCGACGCCATCGTCCCCGACCTCCTGACCGGCCGCACGGTCCTGGTCGCGGCCCACGGCAACAGCCTCCGCGCCCTGGTCAAGCACCTCGACCAGATCTCGGACGCCGACATTGCCGGCCTGAACATCCCCACCGGCATCCCGCTCTCCTACGAGCTCGACGCCGACTTCCGCCCCCTCAACCCCGGCGGCACCTACCTCGACCCGGAGGCAGCCGCAGCGGCGATCGAGGCGGTCAAGAACCAGGGCAAGAAGAAGTAGACGCCCCACGGCCAGGCCCCCGGCCCGCGGTTCTTCCGCTGACCGGGGGCCTTCGGTGTCCTGGACCTTCGCTGGGCGTACGAGTCCGTGGCGCAGTGGCCGCCAGTGACTGCGGAGTCCACCTCACCGAGGGGTGAACACGTGTTCCGCGCGGGAACCGTGGGGCTCACCGCGGCGTCTGGTTGCATCATGAAGGGCGATATCAGGGGCTGTGCCGGATTCCTGTGGGCCGCCGTGGGGGCGGCCACCGCGGTGCTCGCGTGGGCGCCGCTGGCGAGAGTCAGCATCGAGGGCGGCTTCGAAGGCCAACGTCGTGACCTGAGTGTCCTCTACGTCGACCTTCCGCTCATCGCCGTGGGCGGTGCTCTTCTGCCTCTTGCGACCTGGCTGCTGACGTCGCGCTGGGTCACCCGTCCGTGGATCGCGGCCCTGGCAACCGCTGCCGCGCTGGCCGCGGGGGTATGGGGACTGACCCTGGGCTGGCAGCCGTACGAAGGCCCCGAGGCCGTCTACTAGCCGTGAGCTAGAGGCCGTCGCGCTCGATGAGTGAGCCATCAGGGCCGAGGGAGAAGAGGCGCGGTGGGTCCATGGCTTCCACGACCCTTTGCAACGCCACTTCCCGCTCCACGGGGTCGGGGCCGTGCGGGTCCCGGACCCGGAATCCGTGCAGTCGGATGCTGTCCGCGTCGATGTCGTCCGGCTCGGGACGGCCCTCCCGGACGGGGACGAAGATCCGTACCCACTGCCGTTCCACCCCCTGGAACTGGGCGAGGACGCGCTACGCGCACTCTGTGGCTTCGTACTGGTGGCGGTGGCGGCGCCTGTGAGGCCGAGTCCGGCGAGGGCTGCCGTGGCGGTGTCGGCGGCGACGATGCGTCGAATACGCGTGTGGTTTCCCTTTCATTCGGGTGACGGCGCTGTCGGGTGCGGGCGGTCACGCGACCCGGAGGACGCCGTGGAACGAAGAGATGTTTCGGTCGGCTGGGTGGCCTCCGCGGTGTTCCGGAGAGGGAGCCGCGACCGGTCCAAAGCGCGCGTCCGCAGGAAAAGGTGCAGGTGACGAGCACGGGCACGGCGGAGCCGATCGGCGGGTGCATGGTGCCGGTCGGCTCCCGGCCGACGGGGTCGGCCTTGGCCCGGACGGGTCGGTGGAGCGGCGTGACCTGTGCTGGACCTCCTGCTTCGTCTCCACGCCGGGTGCACCGGCCGGGCTCTCGCCCAGCCATGTGCCGACCGGTCACGTGATCGCCGACATGGTCCCGTTCGGCAGCGCGCAGGCGTAGCCGGCGTACGGGCGTGCGACGAGCTGTCCGCCGGCGGCCGTGCAGTCGTCCACGGAGATGTGCGGAGACGAGGCGTCTGCGGCGCTCGCGACGCCGACGGCACTCACGCCGGCGAGGGTTGCCGCGGCCAGGGCGAGGCCCAGGATTCTTCGCACGCGCATGTTCTCCTCCTCTCAGGCGCCTTCGTTCGGCCCTCGGGAAGGACAAGTCTCGAGACGACGGCGCCTTCCGACTCAGGATGAGCGCTCCTCGGAGAGACCGCGAGGCGAGAGGGCGGGGCAAGGCGCCGGGGCACGGGAGGGCCCCCTCTCCCGGTGCTCGTCGGGAGAGGGGGCCGGCGCGTCGCTGGTCGTGGTCGGTTCGGGTGCTGGTGCTGACGGTAGGTCAGCGTTGGTGTCAGCGGCGGTGGTTGTCGCGGTTGCCGTGGCGGCTGTCGCCCCAGCTGACGTGGTCGACGACGCGGCGGTGGTCGTTGCGCAGGGTGGCCGTGTCGGCGTGCCGGTCCCAGATCGGGGTGCGGCGGTCCTGGTAGAGGTCGGTGCGGGTGTCGCGGCCGTAGCCGGTGTGGACGCGGACCGTGGCGTGGCCGCCGAGGCGGTAGTGGTGGAACCTGAACGTGTGGCCCTGCCGGTCGGACAGCGTCCAGCCGCTCAGGTTGACGCTGCGGCGGGTGTTGTTGGTGATCTCCACCCATTCCCCGTTGAGCGCCCGGTTGGAGCGGTGGTCGCGTGCCTGGCGGTCGAGGTGCACGCCGCTGATCTCGACGCTCTGGCGGTGCGAGCGCGAGTGGTGGTCGGCCGCGGACGCCGGCAGCGCCGTCACTCCGATCAGCGCTGCGGCCGTGGCGGCGGCGGCGGTCAGGCGGCGGGCGGTCACAGATGCGGAAGCGGACACAGGCTCTCCTGCTGAGTGTGCGTAGTCCGAGTGGCGGCCGGGGTGGACGCCATGCGCACAGCCTGTCCGTCGGGCCGACATACCCGGGTGTTCCACGCGCTGTGTTACCAATTGCGGACGTTTCCGTGACGTTCACGACAGATGTGATGGAGATGGATGAATGTCGGATTTATGGTCTCTGGTATGACACAGGGTCCCGGCGCGGTGCCGGGACCCTGTGTTCCCTGTGCTCCGTCTCGTCGGTCAGCCGCACTGGCAGGGGCCGCCGGACTGGCAGCCGCAGCCGCAGCCCGAGCCGCAGCCGCAGGCCGCGACCAGCGGCAGGCTCCTGGTCTCGGCGGGCTGCTCGGTGTCGCGGTCCTGTGTGGGGTCGGGCACGGTGCTGGGGGATTCGGCCATAAGTCCCTCCTCTAGGCAGACGCCTGTGCCCATTCCATGCCCGTTCCGCCGGGCGCATCAACGGCGCACAGGGGCTCGTGCGCGCCCGGTCCGAGGGCTACGCGCCCTCGATGCCGGTCACCGGCTGGATGTCCGGCTGGATGTCGTCGGCGTGTTCGCCCGTGACCAGGTAGACCACCCGCTTGGCCACCGCCACCGCGTGGTCGGCGTAGCGCTCGTAGTAACGGCCGAGGAGAGTGACGTCCACCGCCGTCTCGATGCCGTGCTTCCAGCGGTCGTCGATCAGGTGCTGGAAGAGCGTGCGGTGCAGCAGATCCATCTCGTCGTCGTCCTGTTCCAGCTGGAGGGCCAGGTCGACGTCCTTGGTCACGATCACCTCGGCCGCCTTCGCCATCAGGCGCTGCGCGAGCTGGCCCATCTCCAGGATGGTGGCGTGCAGGTCGTCCGGGACCGCGCGCTCCGGGAAGCGCAGCCGGGCCAGCTTGGCGACGTGCTGGGCCAGGTCGCCCGAGCGTTCCAGGTCGGCGGACATCCGCAGGGAGGTGACGACGATCCTCAGGTCCGTCGCCACCGGCTGCTGCCGGGCCAGCAGCGCGATGGCCCGGGCCTCCAGATCGTGCTGGAGGTCGTCGACCTTCTGGTCCGCCTCGATCACGCTCTCGGCCAGCTTCAGGTCGGAGTCGAGGATGGCCGTCGTGGCGCGTCCGATCGCCGACCCGACCAGCCGGGCCATCTCCACCAGTCCGTCGCCGATCGAGTCCAGTTCCTCGTGGTACGCGTCCCGCATCTCCGGTTCCCTCTCGTCCGTCTTCGTCGGGGCTGCCTGACCCTCACGCTCCCACGGTCGGGTCCCCACGCGTCCGTTTCCGTCACCCCGGATGAACCGGTACCGGCCCCCAGGTGAACTCTGGGCGACGAGTGTCCGAGGTCGCATTCCGAGGCTGTGGGCAAGTCGTACCCCGTGCCTAACCTTGAGGCATGGACGTGAACGCGGCGGTCGCCGCAGCGGCAGCGATCGCCGGAGTGCTCACCGGCGTCATCGCCATGCTGGCGTTCCGCTTCAGCGAGCGTGAGCAGAAGCGTCCGACGCGCACCTCGACGCATGCCGATCCGGTGCTCCCGCCCGGCGTGGACACCGTCCTGTCGGTCCTGCGTTCCTCGGCCGTGGTCCTCGACGAGGCCGACGCCGTCGTCAAGGCCAGCTCCGCCGCCTACGCCCTCGGGCTCGTGCGCGGCGGCACGCTCTCCGTCGAGCCCATGCTCCAGATGGCCCGGGACACCCGGCGGGACGGGGAGATACGGCAGACCGAGCTGGACCTGCCCCGGCGCGGCACCGGGCGCGGAGAGGCCCTGGCCGTCTCCGCTCGGGTCGCCCCGCTCGGGTCGCGGCTGGTGCTGCTGCTGGTCGAGGACCTGACCGAGGCCCGCCGCATCGAGGCCGTACGGCGCGACTTCGTCGCCAATGTGAGCCACGAGCTGAAGACACCCGTCGGCGCGCTCTCCCTGCTCTCCGAGGCGGTCATGGACGCCTCCGACGACCCCGAGGCCGTGCAGCGCTTCGCCGGGCGCATGCAGATCGAGGCGACCCGGCTCACCAACCTGGTGCAGGAGCTCATCGACCTCTCGCGGGTGCAGAACGACGACCCGCTGGAGGACGCCGAGCCCGTCCGCGTCGACGAACTCGTCGCCGAGGCCGTCGACCGCTGCCGCCACCAGGCAGGCACCAAGCAGATCACCATGGCCGCCGCCGGGGCCGCGGACCTGCGGGTGTGGGGCAACCGCGGCCAGCTCGCCGCCGCGCTCGGCAACCTCGTCGAGAACGCCGTCAACTACTCCCCGGCCCGCACCCGCGTCGGCATCGCCGCCCGCCGGACCACCGCGCCGGGCGGAGACCTCATCGAGATCGCCGTGACCGACCAGGGCATAGGCATCTCCGACAAGGACAAGGAGCGCATCTTCGAGCGCTTCTACCGCGTCGACCCGGCCCGCTCACGTGCCACCGGCGGTACCGGCCTGGGTCTCGCGATCGTGAAGCACGTGGTCGCCTCGCACGGCGGGGAGGTCACGGTGTGGAGCGCCGAGGGACAGGGCTCCACCTTCACGCTGCGGCTGCCGGAGGCGGCGGCGGGCCGACGGGCCCGCGACCGCGAGCGTGCCGAGCAGCAGCACTTCGATCCCGCCTTCGACGACGAGGCCGGGCAGTCCCGCGCACAGTCATCACCCTCAACACCGAACGAACCGCTTCCCGCCCCGGAGGTCCTTCCGTGACCCGAGTGCTCGTCGTCGAGGACGAGGAGTCCTTCTCCGACGCCCTGTCGTACATGCTCCGCAAGGAGGGCTTCGAGGTCGCCGTCGCGGCCACCGGGCCCGACGGACTCGACGAGTTCGAGCGCAACGGCGCCGACCTCGTCCTCCTCGACCTGATGCTGCCGGGGCTGCCCGGTACGGAGGTGTGCCGCCAGCTGCGCGGCCGCTCCAACGTCCCCGTGATCATGGTGACCGCCAAGGACAGCGAGATAGACAAGGTCGTCGGCCTGGAGATAGGGGCCGACGACTACGTGACCAAGCCCTTCTCCTCGCGCGAGCTCGTCGCCCGTATCCGCGCGGTGCTGCGCAGGCGCGGCGAGCCGGAGGAGGTCGTTCCGGCGGCCTTGGAGGCCGGTCCGGTCCGCATGGACGTCGACCGGCACGTGGTCACGGTCGCCGGTTCCAAGGTCGACCTGCCGCTGAAGGAGTTCGACCTGCTGGAGATGCTGCTGCGCAACGCCGGTCGCGTGCTGACCCGCATGCAGCTCATCGACCGTGTCTGGGGCGCCGACTACGTGGGCGACACCAAGACCCTCGACGTCCACGTCAAGCGCCTGCGCGCCAAGATCGAGCCGGACCCGGGCGCGCCGCGCTTCCTGGTGACGGTGCGGGGGCTGGGCTACAAGTTCGAGCCGTGAGCCGCGTGCGCCTGCGCGTGACAGGCGCCGGTCACGGCGACGGGCGGCGGCCTCGGCAGAGAGACCGCCGCCCGTCGGCGTGCCGGGGACGGGTCAGCCGGCGGTGTCGGGGGAGGTGCTCGCCGTCGCTTCGGCGGTGGCACCCGGAGCGGCCGGGATGTTGCTCGGGCCCCACTTGTCGAAGTAGCTCTGGGCCGGGACGACGAAGGCGCGCAGGCTCACGTCGCCGGCCTTGCTGAAGCTGAACGTGATCTTCTGGGCGTTGCCGTCCTGCACGGACGAGCCGAGGTCGGGCAGCGCGGCGGAGGCGTTGCCCTTGCCGCCGAGCACCACCGAGCCGCCGGCCGGGATGGTCAGCTTGCCGCTGCCCGGAGCAGGCGTGATCTGGGCGGTGCCGTCGCCGTCGACGCGGACGGCGTCCAGCGTCTGAGGGTCGCTCCCGTTGTTGAAGAGGGTCACCGAGACGACGGCCGGACCCTTGGTCTGCGTGCCGGGCTGGGTGATGATCAGCGCGTTCTGGACCTTGATGTCACCGACGGTGGTCGCCGCGTTGTCCGGCTTGACCTGGAGTGTCTGGGCATCGTTGCCGGCGCCGCAGGCGGCGAGTGAGGCGATCGAGAACGCGATGGCGGCGGCGGCGAGGGCGCCGCGTCGAAGGCTGCTGCTCACGGCGGCGGCAACTCCTTGAACGTGGGCGGGTACAGAGCGGCTCATCGTAAAGCCGCCCTAAGCGTCTGTCAGCGGCCTTAGGTTACCGAGCCGTTCCCGCGGCCCCGCACCCGACCCGCCCCTCCGCGTCCGCGGGCATACGGACACCGCTCCCGCGCGGAGGCGTAGAGCGCTCTCAAATGCCTCCCCTCGTGCCCCTCTGTGCCTCTCCGCCCGCATTGGCCGGGAGATCGTCCGCCATTCGCGTAAGTGTCCCCCCGCAAACCGGCGGGCATACCCGCGGGCTTACCCCGTGACATAGCGGCCGTGAACCGTGCCCGTTCGCTCCCGGGCATTTCCGCGCGAGGGGAAGACGAAGGCGAAGGAAGAGGGGGGAAGACGGAAGGAAGGCAAGGAAGGCCGAGGGCGAGGCCGAAAGAATGCGCGAGACGGCTCGAAATTGATCACGATCGGACCGGCCGGCCGTTCCGGCGCGACCGTGATCAATTCCGGATTCGTCCCGGAGTCGCCCCTCGCTCACCGAACGGAGTAGCGGAAGTCGAGCACATGGAACCAGACAAAACGGGACGTTCGGCCGTTTGGGCGGGGCGCCCGGATGTGTGTAACGTACGCGTTTCACCCCGTGCGCAGAGCCCCTCCGACCTGCGAATACCTGCTTCCTCTTGGCCCGCCGGACCCTTCCGAAGCACGTCCCGGTTGCTGTTGTCAAGCCCCGAGATATGCCCTGACCTGCGAAAACGCCATTCAGAAGACGCCGTATCCGTGTTACCCTGGATAGCCACGGAAGGGGTACCTGTCACATGACGTTCAAGGTTGGCGACACCGTGGTCTATCCCCATCACGGGGCCGCGCTGATCGAGGCCATCGAAACTCGCCAGATCAAAGGCGTGGACAAGACCTACTTGGTGCTGAAGGTCGCCCAGGGTGACCTGACGGTACGTGTGCCAGCGGACAATGCGGAGTTCGTCGGCGTGCGTGATGTGGTCGGTCAGGACGGGCTGGACCGGGTCTTCGAGGTGCTGCGCGCGCCGTACGCCGAGGAGCCCACGAACTGGTCGCGTCGATACAAGGCAAATCTGGAGAAGCTCGCCTCCGGCGATGTCATCAAGGTCGCGGAAGTCGTCCGTGACCTGTGGCGTCGCGAGCGCGAGCGCGGGCTCTCCGCCGGAGAGAAGCGCATGCTCGCCAAGGCCCGCCAGATCCTGGTGAGCGAGCTCGCCCTCGCGGAGAACACGAACGAGGACAAGGCCGAGGCGCTGCTCGACGAGGTCCTCGCGTCCTGACGCGAGGCGACGACGACAACTCGCCCTCCCAGTCCCACTCAGCACACCGAACATGCCGCCGTGCCCGATGACACGATTTCAGTCGCCGGGCGCTGCGGCATGTTGGTGCGCGGGTGGCCGCGGCGGTCGAGCGCTCGCGGCGGCCGTGCCGTCGGCCGCGACGCCGGGCCGGCGAACGCGCGGACACCACCCCGAGCGCTGGAACTCACGCCATCCCACGTCACACGCATCGGGCGGTGGAACACCTGCTGCTCGACCCACGCGCGTGACGTCCATGCCGTACGGCGGGGGAGGCTCCCCCGATACTGTGTGCCGGGCCCGGGCAGTCGACTCGACCGAGGTCACGGAAGGGTCCGGTCGAGGCTTCGCGCCCGGCACGGTGTGGCCATACCCATGCCGGGCCGGCAAACAAACCTGACAGGAACCGATGTCTGACGATTCGCGCCCTTCGCCCCCGGACGTCCAGCCCGGGACCTCCGTCGCCGCCGTGATCCCGGCCGCCGGCCGGGGCGTACGCCTCGGTCCCGGCGCCCCCAAGGCGCTCCGCACGCTGGGCGGCACCCCCATGCTCGTCCACGCGGTACGTGCCATGGCCGCCTCCCGCGCCGTCTCCCTGGTCGTCGTGGTCGCCCCGCCCGACGGCGCCGCCGAGGTCAAGTCGCTGCTCGACGCGCACGCGCTCCCCGGAGGCACCCCCGGCGGCAGCTGGGGGAGGACCGATTTCCTGGTCGTGCCCGGCGGGGAGTCCCGCCAGGAGTCCGTCCGACTCGGCCTGGAGGCGCTGCCGCCCGGTCATGACATCGTCCTCGTGCACGACGCCGCCCGCCCGCTGGTCCCGGTGGACACCGTCGACGCGGTCATCGAGGCCGTACGGGACGGGGCACCCGCCGTCGTACCGGCGCTGCCGCTCGCGGACACCGTCAAGCAGGTCGAGCCGGCCGCGGCTCCGGGAGAACCCGAACCGGTGGTCGCCACGCCCGACCGCGCTCTGCTGCGCGCCGTGCAGACCCCGCAGGGTTTCGACCGGGCCACGCTGGTGCGCGCCCACGCCACGGTCACGGACAACGTCACCGACGACGCGAGCATGGTCGAACAGCTCGGCGAGCGGGTCGTGGCCGTCCCCGGCCACGAGGAGGCCTTCAAGGTCACCCGCCCGCTGGACCTGGTCCTCGCCGAGGCGGTGCTCGCCCGCAGGAGGCTCAACGATGGCTACTGACACCCAGGGGGTACAGCCGCCGCAGCCCGCAGATCCGGTGCTGCCCCAGGTCGGCATCGGCACCGACATCCATGCCTTCGAGGACGGCCGCGACCTGTGGTGCGCGGGCCTGAAGTGGGAGGGCGAAGGGCCGGGCCTGGCCGGGCACTCCGACGCCGACGTGGTCGCGCACGCCGCGTGCAACGCGCTGTTCTCGGCCGCCGGGCTGGGCGACCTCGGCCGGCACTTCGGCACCGGGCGCCCCGAGTGGTCCGGTGCGTCCGGCGTCACGCTGCTGACGGAGGCCGCGCGGATCCTGCGTGAGGCGGGCTTCCGGATCGGGAACGTCGCCGTGCAGGTCGTCGGCCCCCGTCCGAAGATCGGCAAGCGGCGCGAAGAGGCGCAGAAGATCCTCTCCGAGGCGGCCGGCGCGCCGGTGTCCGTCTCCGGCGCCACGACGGACGGGCTCGGGTTCCCCGGCCGGGGCGAGGGCCTGATGGCGGTGGCCACGGCGCTCGTGGTGCGGGTGAGCTGACGGCGTGCGAGGGTACCCGCAGAGTGACAGCGACGACACCGAGCGAGGTCACGGAGGTACCCCATGCCCGCCGCCCTGTCCGACCGGATCAAGTCCCTGCTCGACGGTCCCGTCTTCGTCGTCCTCGGCACCGTCCAGCCCGACGGCAGCCCGCAGCTGTCCCCGGTGTGGGTGAAACGGGACGGCGACGACCTCCTCATCTCGACCACGGTCGACCGCCGCAAGAAGAAGAACCTCGACCGGGACGCGCGGGTCAGCATCGTCGTCGTCGACCCCGAGTCGCCCTACGAGTACGCCGAGATCCGCGGCACCGCCGAGCTGACCACGGAGGGCGGCCAGGACCTCATCGACGAGCTGAGCCTCAAGTACGCCGGCAAGAAGTACGCCGAGTTCAACCCGGCGTCCGCGCAGGACGCGGAGCGGGTGGTCGTCCGGGTCTCCCCGCGGAAGGTGGTCGGGCGGCTGTGACGCCCCTCGCCGGGGCGGGCCGCGGGCGTCCCGTGCCGGGGCGGGGCACAAAAGCGTGGCCGTGCGGGCAAGAGGGCGCGAGGCACTGCCCCCGGCCCACTACCCTGGAGTGGTGACTATTCGCCTGTACGACACCAGCGCCCGGCAGATCCGTGACTTCACCCCGCTCAAGCCGGGTTGCGTCTCGATCTACCTGTGTGGTGCCACCGTGCAGGCGGCCCCGCACATCGGGCACATCCGGTCGGGGCTGAACTTCGACATCATGCGCCGCTGGTTCGCCTACCGCGGCTACGACGTCACGTTCGTCCGCAACGTCACCGACATCGACGACAAGATCATCGGCAAGGCCGCCGAGCAGGGCCGCCCCTGGTGGTCCATCGGCTACGAGAACGAGCGGGCCTTCGACGACGGCTACACCGCGCTCGGCTGCCTGCCGCCCACCTACGAGCCCCGCGCCACCGGTCACATCACCGAGATGATCGAGATGATGCGCTCCCTCATCGAGCGCGGGCACGCCTACGAGGCCGACGGCAGCGTCTACTTCGACGTCCGCTCCTGGCCGTCCTACCTGGAGCTGTCCAAGCAGGACCTGAACGAACTGCGGCAGCCCACCGAGGAGGGCATCACCGGCAAGCGCGACCCGCGCGACTTCGCCATGTGGAAGGCCGCCAAGCCCGGGGAGCCCGACTGGGAGACGCCCTGGGGACGCGGGCGCCCCGGCTGGCACCTGGAGTGCTCTGCCATGGCGCACAAGTACCTCGGCTCCGCCTTCGACATCCACGGCGGCGGCCTGGACCTGGTCTTCCCGCACCACGAGAACGAGATCGCCCAGGCCAAGGCCTTCGGCGACGAGTTCGCCCGGTACTGGGTGCACAACGCCTGGGTCACCATGAGCGGCGAGAAGATGTCCAAGTCGCTGGGCAACTCGGTGCTCGTCTCCGAGATGGTCAAGCATTGGCGCCCCATCGTGCTCCGGTACTACCTCGGCACGCCCCACTACCGCTCGACCATCGAGTACAGCGAGGACGCGCTGCGCGAGGCCGAGTCCGCGTTCGCCCGGATCGAGGGCTTCATCCAGCGCGTGGTGGAGAAGGCCGGCCCGGTGGAGCCGTCCGCGCAGGTGCCGCCGGCCTTCGCCGAGGCGATGGACGACGACCTGGGCGTCCCGCAGGCGCTCGCGGTCGTCCACACCACCGTCCGGCAGGGCAACAGCGCGCTGGCCGCCGACGACAAGGAGGCCGCCGTCGCCCGGCTCGCCGAGGTGCGGGCCATGCTCGGCGTCCTCGGGCTCGACCCGCTCGACGAGCACTGGGCCGGTGAGGAGGGCGACCGCGGCGAGGACCTGCACGGGGTGGTCGACTCCCTGGTCCGCATGGTGCTGGACCAGCGCGAGGCCGCCCGCGCCCGCAAGGACTGGGCGACGGCGGACGCCATCCGCGACCAGCTCAACCAGTCCGGACTGGTCATCGAGGACAGCCCGCAGGGCCCCCGCTGGAGCCTCGGACCGCGCTGAGCGGAACCGGGGCCCGACGGGGCGCCGGCGGACGGCCGGGGAAGACCGACTGTGCCGCCCGGCCGTCCGGGCGGCACACTTCACACACGTACGTACGAGTTCGACGAGTTCGAAGAGACAGGTAGGTCATGGCCGCGAACAACCGCCGCATGTCCGGCAAGAAGGGCGCGCAGGTCGGCAGCGGCGGCAAGCGGCGCCGGGGCCTGGAGGGCAAGGGCCCCACGCCCCCCGCCGAGATGCGCAAGGGACACGCCAAGCAGCGCGCCGCCCAGGCGAAGTCCCGCCGCGCCCAGGGCCGCCCGCAGCGCCGCGGCGCGGGCAAGTCCTCCGCCGAGCTGGTCGTCGGCCGCAACCCGGTCGTCGAGGCGCTGCGCGAGGGCGTGCCCGCCACCACGCTGTACGTCCAGCAGTTCATCGACAACGACGAGCGCGTCCGCGAGGCGCTCCGGCTCGCGGCCGAACGCGGCGGCATCAACCTCATGGAGGCGCCGCGCCCCGAACTGGACCGGATGACGAACGGGCTCAACCACCAGGGCCTGGTCCTCCAGGTCCCGCCGTACGAGTACGCCCACCCCGAGGACCTGGCCGACGCCGCCGCCGACGCCGGTGAGGACCCGCTGATCGTCGCCCTCGACGGGGTGACCGACCCGCGCAACCTCGGCGCGGTCGTCCGTTCGGTCTCCGCCTTCGGCGGGCACGGCGTGGTCGTCCCCGAGCGGCGCGCGGCCGGCATGACCGCGGGCGCCTGGAAGACCTCCGCCGGTGCGGCCGCCCGTACTCCCGTGGCCCGCGCCACCAACCTCACGCGCGCCCTGGAGGCGTACAAGAAGGCGGGTGTCACGGTCGTCGGCCTGGCCGCGGACGGTGAGGCCGAACTGGGCGGTCTGGACGCCCTGGATGGCCCGGTCGTCATCGTCGTCGGCAGCGAGGGCAAGGGCTTGTCCCGGCTCGTCGGCGAGACCTGCGACGTCAGGGTGCGGATCCCGATGCCGGGCGGGGCGGAGTCGCTGAACGCCGGTGTGGCGGCCGGGATCGTGCTCTACGAGGCGGCGCGCCGGCGCGGGTGAGGGAGGGCCGGCCTCCGGCCGGCAACGGGGGTCGAACAGAGGTCCGCGTGCTCACCCGCGCGGGTAAAACCGGGCGTTCGGCGCAACCTTGACGCGGCCCGGACAGATCCGACGGGTCAAGGCAGTGTCCTAACTCCTCGTCACTCGGTTAGATGAGTGTGGACACCAGAACACCCCGCACACCCACGGGGGACCGCTCGTCGGGATACGACGACGCTCCCGCGCTGAGCATGGTGAAGGTGCCGAGCGATCCGGCGCAGGTCATCGTCACGCACGCGAGCTTCCGCGTGCAGCTGGGCGCCACCTCGCGCAGCCGGTCCCTGCGGATCGCCCCGCACCTGAGCGCCACCGACAACACCGCCCGCATGCCGGTCGTCGGCGCGGCGGGCCGGGCCCAGAGCGCGCCCCATCGCCGCCCGGTCGTCTGGAGCGGCAGGTCCGCCCCCGACGACACCGGCGCCCACCGGCTGCTCCAGGCCGTGCGCAGCGGCAGTGTGCGGCACACCGAGGCCCCCTCCGCCGACCCCGGGGCCACACAGGTCATCCCGCGCGTCGCCCCCGCACCCGGTTACGGCCCGGGCGCCGGCGCCTACGACGACCTCGACCGGACGGTGGAGACCCCCGTCGTCGGCGCCCAGCGCGGCCCCGAGCCCGGCGAGACCCGGCTGCTGCCGCACATGCGGCCCGCGGGCGGCACGTACGGGGAGTCCGCGTACGGCGAAGCGGCGTACGGCCGCACCGGCTACGCGCGGCCGGGCACCGGCACACCGCTCCACGACCACTCGGCGTACGGCCGACCGCCGTCCTCCCGGCCGACCCACGACCCCGACGACTTCGCGGACGACGACCACCCGGACGCCGGCTTCGCCGAGGACGGCCTCGCGGACTTCCGCCCCGGCGATCACGACGCCTACGACGACCACGACGCCTACGACGACCCGGCCGCCCCGGACGAGCGCCGACGCGGCAGGCGGCACGGCGGCGACGACCCGGCACGCCACGCCTACTATCCGGGCCGCCGGATGAACCTCGGCGTCGTCCTGCTCCCGCTGCGCATCTTCCTCGGCTTCGTCTCCGTCTACGCCGGCATGGGCAAGCTGTGCGACCCGCTCTACTTCGACGGCGGCCAACGCGGCTCCATGGTCAAGTGGCTCAACGCGCTCCACCCGTGGGAAGTCGCCGAACCGCTGCGCCAGTTCGCCCTCCAGCACCCGGTCGGCTCCGGCCTGGTCATCGCCTTCCTCCAGGTCATCGTCGGTGTCCTGACCGTCCTGGGCTGCTGGCAGCGCGTCGCCGCGGCGGTCGGGGCGCTGCTCTCGGCCGCCCTGATCGTCACGGTCAGCTGGCGGACCACGCCCGTCTACGACGCCCCGGACATCATCTACCTCGCCGCCTGGTCCCCGCTGATCATCGCCGGCGCCCCCGTGTACTCCGTCGACGGCCGCCTCGCCGCCTCCGCCTGGCGGCGGCTCGGCCCCCGCTCCGACATCTGGGACCTGCGCGGGTACGTGCTGCGCCGCGGCGCCCTGCTCACGGTGCTCATCACCGGCCTCACCCTGCTCGTCGGCTCGCTGCTCGGCGGAGCGGTGCGCGACGCCGACCGCGTGGTCGTGCCCGGGCCCGGGGAGGCCCCGCGCAACGAACTGCCCGGCTCACCGCTGCCCGACCGGTCCGGCCACCCGCAGCGGAAGGAGGAGTCCCCGTCGGCCTCGACCTCGCCGAGCCACCGGGGCACGACGGCAGGCCCCTCCGGCAGCCCCGCGACCACACCCAGCAGGACCCGGGAGAGCGGCACCGCCACCGGCGGCTCCCCCAGCCAGACCCAGGGCACCGGCCAGGCACCGCCACGCCACTCCGCCCCGGCGCAGCAGGCGCCCAGCACCAGCGCGGGCCCGACCTCCGGCGGCACCGCGACCGGCGGCACGGGCTCGACCGGTGGCTCCGGCTCGGGCGGCTCCGACGGCGGCGGCTCCTCCTCCGGACAGCCGGGCCTGGTGGGCGGTCTGCTGGGCTGACCGGCCGCGCCGCCGGACCGCGGACAGCGACGAGGAGGGTCCCGCACCATCATGGTGCGGGACCCTCCTCGCGGCTCGAGGGGTCACCTCCCCAGAGCGCCGAGCTCCTTCGCGGCCTCTGTCAGGTCCTTCGCGGTGTCGATGGCACGCCAGTAGGCGCCCTGCGGGATCGGGAAGCCGGCCAGCCGGTGCTCGCGAGCCAGCCGCGGGAACGTGGTGCGCTCGTGGTCACCCCGCTCCGGGAGCAGTCCGGCGAACTCGGGCGAGAAGACGTAGACGCCCGCGTTGACCTCGACGGTCGACGGCGGGGCCTCGATGAAGTCCGTGATGTGTCCGAAGCCGTCCGTCTGCACGGCGCCCCAGGGAAGGCGCGGACGGGCCAGCGCAAGGGTCGCGACCGCGTCCCGCTCGGTGTGGAAGTCCGCCATGTCCCGCAGCGAGAAACGGGTCCAGATGTCGCCGTTGGTGGCGTACCAGGGCCTGTCCGGGTGCGGGAGATGAGCGGCGGCGAACCGCAGACCGCCGCCTCGGCCGAGCGGCTCGGACTCCACGACGGTGGTCACGCCGACGGGCAGCGCCGCCGACTTCAGCCACTCCTGAAGAACGTCGGCGAGATGGCCGCAGGAGATCACCACGTCCGTGACGCCCTCCTCGGCGAGCCAGGCGAGCTGGTGACCGATGATCGGGGTGCCCGTGCCGGGGATCTCGACCATCGGCTTGGGCCGGTCGTCGGTGTAAGGGCGCAGCCGGGACCCCTGGCCACCGGCCAGGACCACGGCTTGAGTGGGGCGGGACGCCGCATTCGGATGGGTCATGCCCCGAACTGTACGTCCCACCGGCACGCCCTCGACCGCCCCCCGGAGGGCGAGGAGCAGGACCCCGGCGGGCCGGGCGGGAAGCCCGGCGCGGGGCCCGTGCGACGTTCCCGCGGAGGCGAGCCGGGCACAGGCCCCCGGCACCACGACCGTCCGGCGTGACCGCCCGGCACGACCGCTCGGCGGGCCCGCCCCACGGGCCCGCCGAGCGGCGGAGTCCGCCGCCCGGCGCGGCCGGGCCGGCTCAGCTGTGCGCCCTCAGGACGCCGGAGGCGAAGGAGGTGTCGCAGACGGGACGGGCGTAGGACTGGGCGCGGGACGGGCCGTAGATGCGGACCGCGGCGCGGCCGAGAGTACGCGCGATCGAGGCGCAGTGCCGGGCCAGCGACGGGCGGCCGTTGACCGCCTCCTGGAGATGGGTCAGCGCGACGCCCGGGTTCTTCTCCTGCAACTCGGCCAGCAGCCGGTCGCGCAGCACGTCCTGCGGGGCGCGGGCATGGCCGGCGACCTCGACCGCGGACGCGTCGGACGCGGTGAGCACCGAGTTCGAGGGGTTCCCCGACCAGTTGACTCGGGTGACCGCGAGGGTCCCGGAGAGAACCAGGACGACGGGCAGGACGAGGGCGAGGGTGCGGCCGATCCGGCGGGCGGGGCCCCGGCCGCGTCGCGTGGGTTGGGTGGTGGAGTGCTTCACGCGAGGGAGCGTATCGCTCAGTAATGATTTGGCGACATTTGGTCACCTCTTCGAGGGACAGGTGCGGCTCTTTTCCCGGGTGACGTGTTGACGCACACTGCTCGAAATGTCCCGCACGCCGGGGTATTTCGGGGATGACGAGAAGGGCCCCGCGGCAGGTCGCGGGGCCCTTCTCGTCAACATCGGTCGATCGGGGTGAAATGCCCGGGGTCGTCCCGGGGATTCAGCCGGAAGGCGGCAGCTTCGGCGACGTCAGTCGGAGAGCCGCTCGCCCGTCGAGGTCGAGAACACGTGGGTCTCGCCCGGCCGCGGCACGACGTGCAGCCGCGCGCCCTTCTCCGGCACCTGACGCCCGTTGACGCGGACGACCAGGTCCTTCGTCTCGCCGCCGACCTCGGCGGTGCCGTACACGTAGCCGTCGGCACCGAGCTCCTCGACGACGTTCACGGAGACGGCCAGACCGGCCGGCGCGTCCGCGGCGTCCTTGGACAGCGAGGAGGCCGCGCCGCCGTTGTGCTCGACCACGTCGAAGTGCTCGGGGCGGACACCGACCGTCACCGTACGGTCACCCTTGTCGGCGGCGGCCTTCAGCGCCTCCCGGTTGACGGGCACCACGCTGTTGCCGAACTTCACGCCGCCGTCGGTGATCGGCACCTCGACCAGGTTCATGGCGGGGGAGCCGATGAAGCCGGCGACGAAGAGGTTGGCCGGACGGTCGTACATGTTGCGCGGCGAGTCGACCTGCTGGAGCAGACCGTCCTTGAGCACGGCCACGCGGTCGCCCATCGTCATGGCCTCGACCTGGTCGTGGGTGACGTAGACGGTGGTGATGCCGAGACGGCGCTGCAGCGAGGCGATCTGCGTACGGGTGGACACACGGAGCTTGGCGTCCAGGTTGGACAGCGGCTCGTCCATGAGGAACACCTGCGGCTCACGCACGATGGCGCGGCCCATGGCGACACGCTGGCGCTGACCGCCGGAGAGCGCCTTCGGCTTGCGGTCCAGGTACTCGGTCAGGTCGAGGATCTTCGCGGCCTCCTCGACCTTCTGCCGGATCTCCGCCTTGTTGACGCCGGCGATCTTGAGCGCGAAGCCCATGTTGTCGGCGACCGTCATGTGCGGGTACAGCGCGTAGTTCTGGAACACCATGGCGATGTCCCGGTCCTTCGGCGGCAGGTGGGTGACGTCGCGGTCACCGATGCGGATGGAGCCGGCGTTGACGTCCTCCAGGCCCGCGAGCATCCGCAGGGAGGTGGACTTGCCGCAACCGGACGGGCCGACCAGGACGAGGAACTCGCCGTCCGCGATGTCGATGTCGAGACCGTCGACGGCGGGCTTGTCGGAACCCGGGTAGATCCGGGTCGCCTTGTCGAACGTGACAGTGGCCATGGTGAATGGGCCCCCTTCTACCGGCAGGAACGTGCCGGACGATCCGTTGTAGGAAGGCGGTGCCACTACGGGTGTTTCCGCGTGGTTCCGTGGTGGTGTAGTCCACACAGGTGAACTGGCACAGGACGCTACCTGGCGTTCACCTGGTCTGTCAGCACTTGAAGGCATGTGAACTTCGCGGCAATTTTCGAAAGGGCCGAGGGCGGCACGTATCGACCTGCCGCCGAGTGCGGGGACGATCACGGTCGGTTGCCGCGGGGTGCCGGCGCGGAGATCTTCGTGGCTGGGCGGACGCCGCTCTGTGTACAGTGGATCCGCTCCTCGCGCGCGGCGTTGTAGTGCGCGACGCCTCCTTAGCTCAGCCCGGTCAGAGCAACGCACTTGTAATGCGTAGGTCGTCGGTTCGAATCCGACAGGGGGCTCCAGTGGACTTGCTCCTGACCGGGAATCCCTCCCGGGAAAGACGATCCGTCCGGCCTCGGGCTTCTGGTCCGGGGCCGTTCGCGTGCGCGGACGCGGTCATCGCGGGCCGGCAGGGCTTCGGCTTCTTCTTCGGCCACCGATCGCTTTCGACGGGGCCTGGACCCCCTGTCGCCACGGAGCCCCTGCGGAGGGAGATCCATCGAGGGTCTAAGGTCCGTCCTGCTACGGCCACTTGGGGTGCGGGACGAGTCCCGCGAGGAAGGGGATCCGATGTCCCACGACGACGGAGAAAGCCTGGCGCCGAGACCCGGCGAGCCCACGTACGCGATGTTCGCGGCCGAGGCGCGGCGACAGGCCGCGCTGCCCAGACCCAGGGCGCGCTGCCGTCGGGAGACCGACGTCCGTGGGGTGCCGTGGTGGCGGGTCGGGACGTTGCGGAGGATGTCAGGTCTGTCCACCCTGGTCGGGTCGTTGGTCTGCGCGGTTCTCGTCCTGGTGATCTACGGGCTGGTCGGGGAGTCCTCGCTGGCCCCCCAGGCGTTGCTCGTGCTGCTGATATCGGTCGGAGGGGCGCTCTACGGGGCCTACCGCTTTCGTGCAGGTGGTGGCGCCACGGCCAGGGCCCTGGCCCGTGCGGCCGTTGCGCCCGGCCCGGTGTTCAAGCGGTACGCCCTGCTGTACGACCCGCCCTGGGGCGGGATCGCTCTGCTGGTGCTGTTCCCGGTCGGCGCGGACGATGACGCACGGCCCGAGTCGGTGCTGGAGCTCAGGCCTCTGCCTCAGCCTTCGCCCGGGTTCTTCGGGGCGCGCCGGCTCCCGGCGGACCTGCCCGTGGAGCCCGTCGGCGACCTCGAACTGCGGGGCCGGACGGACGAATCGCCGATGGGCGTGCCGTGGATCGAGGGGCGGGCGTACTGGCCGAAGCGCTCCTACGGCCCGGACGAGCTGAAGAGCGCGGAGGGCCGGGCTCTGACGGCCCGCCTGCTGACCGACGCCGAGGACATCGAGGACGCCGAGGACGGGCAAGCGGTCGACTCGTGACCTTCCTTCCCGGGTGGCTGCCGGGCGGACGGTGGCCGCTGCTGTGGAGACGAGCGTGGCGTGAGCGTCCTGGCCCGGGCCGCCCGTGTCCGGGACGACGCGGCGACACATCGGATGCGGTTGAGTACGGGTGCTCATGCGCCGTGCCACCGGTCGAGGCACTCTGCGTCCATGACCGACACATTCTCCGTCCCGGAGCGCCGGCGACCCTGGTCGCAGCGGACGCGTCCGGGCCTGGACCTCGCCTTCGCGATCCCGCTGTTCCTGGCGGAGACCGGCTGGCTCGTCGTGGACTCGATATACGGCTACGGCCTGGACGTGTGGGCGGCGCAGGGCGACCAGGCGCGGATCGACGCGGCGGCCCTCGCGCACATCGAGCAGGTGCGGATCACGCTGGTCGTCGTGCTGGTCCTGGCTGCCGTGGCGGCGGTCTTCCGTGCGCGCTGGACGGTGGTCGCGCAGCTGCTCGTGGCGCTTGTGGTGGGCGGAGCGCTGGCGGCCGCGCAGCAGGAGTGGCAGCACGACCACTTCCCGTCCGGTTGTGTCCGTTACAGCGCGAACTGCTGAGCCGGCGGAGCCGAGATGTGGAACATGTGACGACACGGCAATGTGAAACGAGGCCGTGACGGAGTCTCACGAAGAAGGCGCGGCGGCATGGCGTCGCCTTCGACGGGTGGCCCGTCATCGCGTGCGGGCGTCGAGACGTGACCCCGTCCCTGGCCGGGTCGGTGTTACCGGTTTCGCGTCAGCAGGTCCGTGGCCAGGCGGGCGAGCGTGTCGGGATCGGGGGTCGCGTCGAGTTGGGCTCCCCGCTCGTCCGGTTCCACGGGCTCGAGTGTGGCGAGCTGGGATTCGAGGAGCGAGGGCGGCATGAAGTGGCCGGTGCGCCGGCCGAGGCGCTCCTCCAGCACCTCGCGGGGGGCCGTCAGGTGCAGGAAGTACGCACGCGGGCAGGCCGCTCGCAGGATGTCCCGGTAGCGTCGCTTGAGTGCGGAGCATGCGACCACGGCGCCGGTGCCCGCCGCGTCGCGTTCGTGCAGCCAGTGACCGATGGACTCCAGCCAGGTCCAGCGGTCGGTGTCGTCGAGCGGTGTACCGCCGGCCATCTTGGCGATGCCTGCCGGGGAGTGGAAGTCGTCGCCGTCCGCGAAGGGGACGTCGAGCCTCTTGGCGAGCAGACGGGCCACCGTTGTCTTGCCGACGCCTGCGACACCTGTGACCACGACGCACGGGGGCCGGCGACGCTCGGCGGCGAGGGCCGTCTCATGGCTGCCGGGGCTGGTGGACCTGTCAGGCATGTCAGGACGCATCGTCGGGTGTCGCTTCGGGATGCAACAGGGCGCTGCGCGGCCGCTGTTCGCCTTCGTGCGGCCGGGGAGGCGGCCCGTCCGAGCCGGCCGGGTACTCCTGCAGGGGGACGAGGTCCCTCTCCCAGGCGTCCAGGACGGGTGTCAGGACCCGCCACGCCTGCTCGGCCTCGTCGCCTCGGATGGACAGGGCCGGGTCGCCTCTCATGACGTCCAGGAGGAGCCGGCCGTAGGCGGGCAGGGCGGGCGGTTCCATGCGCGCGGTCAGTGAGAGCGGGGTGAGGGCCTGGGCGCGTGAGCCGATGCCCGTCATGTCCAAGGTCATGCCTTCGGGTTCCAGGCCGAAACGCAGCACGTTGGGCAGGGCCTGCCCTTCCTGGCCGAAGGGCAGGTGGGGGACGGAGCGGAAGCGCACCGCGACCTCTTTGCGGTCCCGTCCGAGTGCCTTGCCGCTGCGCAGCCGGAACGTCGTCCCGGACCAGCGCCAGCTGTCGAGTTCCAGTTCGACCTCGGCGAAGGTCTCGGTGTGCCGCCGTGGGTCCACGCCCTCCTCGTCGACGTACGCGGGGACGGCGTGGTCGCCGGCCCGGCCGGACAGGTAGCGTGCGCGGCGGGTGCGGTGCGTGATGTCGTAGTCGGTGAGGAGCCGTACGGAGCGCAGTACGTCGACCTTCCGGTCGCGCAGGTCCCGCTCGCCGAGGGTGATCGGGGGTTCCATGGCCACGAGACACAGCAGTTGCAGCAGGTGGTTCTGCACCATGTCCTTGAGCGCGCCGACGCCGTCGTAGTAGCCGGCCCGGCCCTCCAGGGCGAGGGCCTCGTCCCAGACGATCTCCACTTCGGCGATGTGGGTGCTGTTCCAGAGGGGTTCCAGGACGCGGTTGGCGAGGCGGCTTCCGAGGACGTTCTGGACCGTTGTCATGGCGAGGAAGTGGTCGACCCGGAACACCGCCTGTTCGGGGACGAGTCCGGCGAGCAGCAGGTTGAGTTCCCGGGCGCTCGCCAGGTCCTCGCCGAACGGTTTCTCCAGGACGATCCGGCTGCCCAGGGGCAGGCCGGCGTCGTGCAGGGCGGTGACCACGTGCGGGAAGAGCGCCGGAGGCAGGGCGAGGTAGGCGGCGACCGGGTCGTCGCCGGCGACGACCGCGGCGACGTCCGAGGGGTCGGTGACGTCGGCCCGCCGGTAGTGGGCCGAGGCGGTGACGGCCGCCCTGGCGTCGGCGGGGCAGGAGACGCCGTGACGGTCGAGTTGTTCGGTGACCCACGCGCGGTACTGGTCGCTGTCCCAGTCCTCCCTGCTCGCTCCGGTGAGCCGGAAGCCGTCGTGGATGTGGCCCGCGGCCCGCAGCGCGGCCAGGGCCGGCAGGAGGTAGCGAGCGGTGAGGTCTCCTGTCGCGCCGAAGACGGCGAGGCGGTCGATCATGTCAGGGCGCCCGCCATGGCCAGGCTCGCCGTCCTCGCCCGGGCGAGATTGACGCCGCCGGCGATGACGCCGATGTGGCTGAACGCCTGGGGGAAGTTGCCCATGAACTCGCCGGAGACGGGGTCGATCTGCTCCGGCAGCAGTCCCAACGGGTTGGCGCGGGCGCACAGCGACGTGTACAGCTCCTCGGCCTCGTCGACGCGGCCCTGTGCGGTGAGGTTGTCGGCCAGCCAGAAGCTGCACAGCACGAAGGCGCCCTCGTCGCCCGGGATGCCGTCGGGCGACTCGTGGAGCAGGTAGCGGTGGAGCAGGCCGTCACCGGCCGACAGGCGCTCGGCGATGGCGTCGGTGGTCGCCGCCATCCGTGGGTGGTCGGCGGGTATCACCTGGCGCAGGGGGAATGCGAGCAGACTGGCGTCCAGGACACCGCCGCCGTCCAGGTGCGCGCTGAGCGTCCGCGCGTCCTCGTCCCAGGCGTCCTCGAGGATGACCTGGCGCAGCCGTTCGGCCGAGGCCCGCCAGGCGGTGATCCGGCCGGGCAGGCCGAGCCGTTCACCGATGGCGGCGGCCCGGTCCAGGGCCACCTGGCACATACCGGCCGAGTACGTGAACACGCGGCCCTCATTGCGCACTTCCCAGATGCCCTGGTCGGGCCGGCGCCAGGCCTGCTCCGCGGTGTCGGCCAGCCCCGCCAGGCCGGCCCACAGCGCGGGCTGTACCGTCTCGCCCCTGCGCAGCCACTGGTCGGTGCGCAGCCACTGGTCGGCGCAGTCGAGGATCTCGCCGTAGACGTCGTGCTGGCGCTGGTCGGCGGCGCCGTTGCCCCATCGCACCGGGGCGGAGCGGCGGTATCCCTCCAGCTCGGTGTCCTCGGTCTCGTCGGGTACGAGGCCGCCGTCGAGGCTGTACATGATGCGGGGGCTGCGGCTCTGTTCGACGGCGTCGAGGACCCAGCCCAGGAAGGCGTCCGCCTCGCCGGTGAAGCCGATGCGCCGCAGGGCGAACACGGCGTAGGCGGCGTCCCGGATCCAGGCGTAGCGGTAGTCCCAGTTGCGGATTCCGCCGACCGGGGCGGGCAGGGAGGAGGTGGGCGCCGCGACCAGGGCCCCGTTGGCCCAGTCGTCGCAGAGCTTGAGGGTGATGGCGGCGCGCCGGACCAGGGCCTCCTGGGGCCCGGAGTAGGTGAAGTGCTTCATCCATCGCCGCCACGCCTCGGCGGTGTCCGCCAGCATCGCGTCGGCCTCGTACCGGTGGTGGCGGTGGAAGCGGCCCCAGGACAGAAGGAGGTCGAGGTGTTCGCCCTGACGGAGGTCGTGGGTGGTGCGCAGGCCGGTCAGGGGGCGGTTGCAGTGCAGGTGCAGGCGCAGGTCGGGCCGTCGTGCGGGTCTGAGTTCCAGGCCGCCGAACAGGGCCTGCGCCGTGCCGCCGCCGCGGGGTTCCACAGTGACGTGCAGGCGGACGTGTCCGGACAGGACCACGGCCGACCGGACGAGTTGGCACCGTCCGGCAGGCAGGTCGTCGGTGAGGTCGGCGCCGGGGCGCAGGGGCAGCGCGTCGGTGACCCGCACCAGGCCGGTGGTGCTGCGCAGCTCGGTCGTCAGTACGCCGGTGTCGGGCTCGTAGAGCTGCCGGGCCTCCACCAGGTCCTCCGGCGCGACGGTGAAGTGCCCGCCGCGTGCCTGGTCGAGCAGGCCGCAGAACAAGGGCTCCGAGTCGAACCGGGGGAGGCACATCCACGGGATCGATCCGTCCAGGCCGACGAGCGCGGTCGTCGTACCGTCTCCGACGAGGCCGAGGTCCTCCAGCGGCAGACAGCCTTCCGGCCTGCGGACCGGCCGGAACGGGGGGTCGGGATCGTGCATGGCTCCTCGCTTGTGAGCCGGGAGCACCGTCCGGCACACCGTGCGGTCCGGGCGGGCATGGGCCGGCGGCTCCGGCGTCAGCCGCTCACTGCTGCCACTGTCTCAAGGTCCGGGCCCGCCCGCGACCCGGCCGTCGGGGAGGCGGTGCGTCACCTCGCCGGCGCGCTCACGCCTTGCCGCGCACGACGGTGACCGGGCAGTGCGCGTGTTGCAGCAGCGCCTGGCTCACCGAACCCAGGAGCAGTCCGGCGAAGCCGCCGCGCCCCCTGGCCCCGACGACCATCAGCTGGGCGGTCCGGCTCGCCTCGATCAGGACTTCGCGGGTTTCTCCGCTCACCACCTCCTGCCTGACCGTGACCTCCGGATACCTCTCGCCGCGGCCGGCGAGTGCCAGAGCGGGCAGGCGCTCCGCGCTCTCCATGCCCGTACCGGCCGGCGCGTGGTCCGGCAGCCACGCGTGCAGGGCGAGGAGCTCGGTCTCGCGCAGTGCCGCCTCGGCGAAGGCGAATTCGATCGCGGCCTCACCGTGCGGGGAGCCGTCGACACCCAGCACGACGGGCCCGGTGTGATCGGTCTCCTCGCGGACCACCATCACCGGGCACTCGGCATGGGCGGCCAGGGCCACCGCCGTCGAACCGAGCAGCATGCCGATGAAGCCGCCCATGCCCCGGCTGCCGACGACCACGAGGTCCGCGGCGCGCGACTCGGCCTCCAGCACGGACACCGCACCGCCGATCATCACGGTGCCGGTGACCTCCAGGCCGGGCGCCACACTCCGGGCGAGCTGCGCGGCCTCGTGAGCCAGGTGATTGAGCGGTGAGGGGTCGAGCGGCGCGTACATGGGCCCCACCGGCCAGCTGAAGGCGTGCACCACTCGGAGCTTCGCGGAGCGCCGCAGGGCTTCCCGGGCGGCCTGCACCACCGCGGCGTTGCTCGACGACGAGCCGTCCACTCCTACGACGACCAGGCTGCTCACGGCTCCTCCGCTCCTCGCGCACTTCTCCGTCGGCGGCCGCCCGCGCCCCGGGGCGGTCCGGTCTGATCCTCTTCACGGCCTTCGCCACCGCCCATCTCTCCGGCAGCGCCGGCAAGCAGATCGTCGT